>JAEVZY010000365.1 GCA_023392035.1 Pseudomonadota bacterium
TCCCAGATCTGGGTGATCTTGGCGTCGCGCATTAGGCGCTCGGCCCGGTAATCTTGGCAATAGCCGTAGCCGCCCAGCAGCTGCACGCAGTCGGTGGTGATGCGCATGGCAAGGTCGGAGGCGCGCATTTTCAGCATCGAAGCCTCGATGCCGAAGTCGGTTCCGCCGGCATCGACCATGGCCGCCAGGCGCCACAGCCAGCCCTCGCACATCGCGAGCTCGGTTGCCATGTCGGCCAGCATGAATTGAATGCCCTGGAATTCCAGGATGCGCTTGCCCGATTGCTTGCGTTCATTGATGTAGGCCACCGCATCCTCGAAGGCGGCGCGGGCGATGCCCAGCGCATGCGCCGCCACGCTCGGGCGCGATTTGTTGAGCGAGGCGAACAGGATGCGCAAACCGTCGCCCGGCTTGCCCAGCAGGTTTTTGCGTGGCACCCGGCACGCGTCAAAGGACAGCGCCGCCGTGCTGGAAGCGCGATGGCCCATTTTCTTTTCGGTGCCCAGAACCGACAGGCCGGGCGTGCCTTTTTCCAGCACCAGCACCGAGATCGCCTGGCGCGGATCGTCGATCTCGCTCCACATACCAAACAGCAGGTACAGGTCGGCGACGTCGCCATTGGTGATGAACACCTTCCCGCCCTTGATCACGATGTCATCGCCATCCGGGGTGAAGCGGGTCTTCATGCCCAGGGCGTCGGAGCCGGCATTGGGCTCGGTGATGGCAAGTGCGCCCAGGCCACCGTTGGCAATGCGCGGCAGCAGGCGTTGCTTTTGTTCCTCGTTGCCGAAATCGATCAGCGGCTTCATGCCGTGATAATTGGTGGCCCAGATGATGCCGGTGGCCGCGCAGGCTTTCGAAATCTCGCGCACGCAGGCCAGATAGGCGGTGTAGGACAGCGGCGCGCCGCCGTACTCCTCCGGCACGAACATCGCATTCAGCCCGAGCTGGTTGATGGCCTCGATGTTCGGCCATGGAAATTCAGCCTGGCGATCGGCATGCTCGGCATGGGGCGCGATCTGTTCCCGGGCCATGGTGCGCACGCTGTCGAGCAGCATGCCTTCTTCCTCGGACAAAGGCAGCGAGGCGTCAAGTCGTTCAAAGGGATTCATGTTGGATTGCCTTGCTCAGTGGGCGACGCCCTGGGCGCCGTCGACGTAAATGGTTTCCCCCGTCAAAAAGCCGGTGCCTTTCTTGAACAGGAAATTGACGATGCGCGCCACGTCTTCCGGTGCGCCTGCCGTGCCGCGCGGAATGCGCTTTTCCAGATAGGCGCGCAAAAGGCCTTGTTCCATCGCTTCGCGGTTGAGGTCGGTGACGATGTAACCGGGCGCCACATCGATCACGGCAATTCTTTTGGACGCCCATTCCACGGCCAGGCAGCGCGTCATGGCGCCGACCGCCGCCTTGGAGGCGCAATAGGCCAGGTTGTGCTTCACGCCCAGCTTGTCGAAGAAAGAGCCGATGTTGACGATGGTGCCGCCGCCGGCCGCGAGCAGATGGGGATAGGCCTCCTGGCAGCCCACCAGCACGGCGCGTGCATTGGTGTCGAACACGCTGTCGTAGTCGGCCATGGAAAAACTGTGGCTGGCGCCCTGCAGGTGAATACCCGCGTTGTTCACCAGCCCGCGGATCGGAAAGCCCAGTGCCGCCACCTGGCGGAACGCCTCGCGCACGCTGTGGGCTTGCGTGACATCGGCGGCAAAGGCGTGGACGCGGGAGCGCAGCGGACCTTCCGCCAGTTGCGGCATGGCGCCGCTGCGCGAAATCGCTGCCACCATGTGACCGGACTCGGCCAGCATTTCGCAGATGGCCGCGCCGATACCGCGGCTGCCGCCGGTGACGATGATGATGTTGTCCTGGTTCATGCCTAGCGGTCCTTGAATTGCGGTTTGCGCTTTTCCAGGAAAGCCGCCATGCCTTCATTGGCGTCCTGGCTGCGGTAGGCGAGGGTGGAAAGATCGGCTTCGATCCGCAATCCCTCCTGCAAGGGAGTGTCGAGCGCGCGCGTTACCGCTTCGCGTGCCAGGCGCAGGGTCAACAGGCTGTGGGATGAAAACTGGCGGGCCATGCGCAGGCCCGCTTGCAGCAGATCGCCTTCCACCACCTGGTGCACCAGTCCGATCCGTGCCGCTTCTTCGGCTTCCACCGTGCGGCCGGTCAGGATCATGTCCAGCGCCCGCGCTTCGCCCACCACGCGCGGCAGGCGCTGGGTGCCACCGTAGCCGGGAATCAGGCCCAGCTTCACTTCCGGCAAGCCCATGCGGGCCTTGGGGCCGGCCAGCCGGAAGCTGCAAGCCAGCGCCAGTTCCAGCCCGCCGCCGAAGGCATAACCGTTGATGAGCGCAATCGAGGGCATGGGCAATTTGTCGAGCAGCGCGAAGGTCTGCTGGCCCAGTTCGGCGCCGCGCCTTTGCGCTTCCAGTTCGCGACCGGTGAGTTCGCCTATGTCGGCGCCGGCGCAGAACGCCTTGCTGCCGGCGCCGGTGATGAACAAGGCGCGGGCGTCGGTTTGGGCGACGCTTTTCAGGCAGTTGCCGATTTCGGCAATCAGGGAAAAGCTCAATGCATTGAGCGCCTGTTCGCGCTCAATCGTCATAAGCGCGAATTCATCGACGCGCGTCAGTGTGATGGGCATGGGAAATGGGTCTTTCGTTTCGGGGTCACGGCTTTGCGCCGTTGAAGCGCACCGGCGTCGGTGCAATGCGGCCGGCCTTGACCCACTCCACCAGCTCACGCTTGAGGATCTTGCCGCTGGGGGTGAGCGGAAACTGTTCCAGCACGATGAAGTACTCCGGCATGTCGTACTTCGACAGGCCGGCCTGGTGCAGGTGCTGCAGCATGGCCTCCCCATCCAGCCGGCGCCCTTCCAGCGGCAGCACCGCCAGGCAGACCTTCTCGCCCAAGCGGGTGTCGGCCACGGGAAACGCCGCCGCCTTGAGGATGGCCGGATGCGAGACGGCGCGGTCCTCGATCTGCGAGGGATAGATGTTGTGCCCGCCGCGAATGATCAGGTCTTTCTTGCGGCCCACCACCACCAGGCAGCCCTTGTGGTCGATGCGGCCGAGGTCGCCGCTCAGGAACCAACCGTGGCGATTGAAGGATTTCTCGGTGGCGGCCTGGTTGTTGAAATAGCCGAGCATCAGGTTGCCGCCGCGGCTGCCGATTTCGCCGACCTCGCCGGCGGCCACTTCCTGGTCCGGGTTGTCCTGGCTCCACAGCTTGATTTCATAGCCGTGGCAGGCACGCCCGCAGGTATGGACGATGGTCTCGACCGTATCGTCGGGAAGCGTGTACTGGTGCGAGCCGTTCTCGGTCATGCCGTAGACGTTTTGCGGCGTGACGCCGCGCGCAAGAAAGGCTTGCGCCACTTCCGGCGGGATCGCCGCGCCCGCCATGTAGAACATGCGCACCCGGCCGAGCCCCTGCATGCCGCGCTGCTGCGCTTCGGCGAGGATGTCCATGGCATGGGTCGGCACGCCCATGACATAGGTGGCGCCGGTTTCCAGCATCCAGTCCATGATCTTGTTGCCGGGCGGCGGATCGTTCATCACCAATTCGCAGCCCGCCACCAGCGACTGTTCCAGCGCCACCGTGTAGATGTGGTGGCTGGCCGGCGACAGCGACAGGATGCGGGTGTCATGCGCCAGCTTCCAGTCCTTGACCATGGCGCGGCCATTGGCCAGCAGGGTGTTATCGCTGTGCATGACCGCCTTGGGCAAGCCGGTCGTGCCCGAGGTGAAAGCCAGATAGGTGATCTTGTCCGGGTCGTCGTCGGGCACGGCCTGCGGGGTCCTGCCGTCGTGCACATCGGGGAAGGGCGTTCCGCCGCGTGGATTGCCTTGCGCGCCGCGTGGCGCCAGCCAGACGATGCGCCGCAATCCCGCTACCGCGCCGATCAATGCGGCGGCGTCCACCTCGCGGCTGTTGGCGCCGAAACCGTCTTCGCCGATAAAGGCTTCGCAGTTGACGCGCTCCAGCAGGGTGACGATTTCCTGCACCGTGTAGTTCTGATGCAGGGAGGCGTTGCAGACATAGCCATTGCGCGAGCAGGCCAGAAGCAGCACCGTCGCTTCAACCCGGTTCGGCAGCCAGACCGATACCCGCGCGCCGCGGGCCAGTCCGGCCTGTTCCAGGTCGGCCGCCACCGCGTCCACCCAGGACAACAGGCTCGACCAGTCGAGCCGCCGCTCGCGATCGCGCAAGGCCATGGCTTGCGGACGCTGCTGCGCATGCCGGTGCAGCAGCGAATACAGGGTGTCGTGCTGCCAGACGCCCTGCGCGTACAGCCGGGCCGCCTGACGCGGATCGTGCAAAGTGAGAATGGTGCTCATGGGCCGCCCTGACCTCAGTGCCCGAACTTGCTGGTGTCCGGATCCCGCTTTTCGGCAAAGGAGGCCGACAACTCCTTCGCTTCATCGGTGTCGAGGTAGTTGCGCAGCAGCAGATCGTGGGTCACCCGTGAAAGGCCGGCCACGCCGCCATGGCGCGCATGGAATGCGCCCTTGATCGAAGCCAGCGCAAAGGCGCCGCGATTGGCCACTTCCAACGCCAGCGCGCGGGTCGCCTGTTTCAGGTCGGCGTCGGGCACCACCTTGTTGATGAGCCCGATTGCTTGCGCTTGCTGCGCGCTCATCTTGGGATTGGTGAACCAGATTTCCTTGGCCTTCTTCTTGCCGACCAGGTCTTCCAGGTACCAGGTGCCATAGCCGGCATCGAAGCTGCCCATCATGGTGCCGACCTGGCGGAACACCGCGCTTTCCTTGGCGATGGTGAGGTCGCACATCACCTGCAGCACATTGCCGCCGCCCACCGCAAAGCCGTTGACCGAGGCAATCACCGGCTTTTGCAGACGGTCGATGCTTTCATACATCTCAAGCGTGGGCAGCACGCCGGCATAAAGCGTGGTGTCTTCCATGCCGGTCTTTTCGCCGCCGATGCAAAAGAAGCGATCGCCGGCGCCGGTGATGACCACTACCCGGGTGCGGGTCTCGCGCCGGATCGCATTGATGCAGTCGCGGATCTCATGGCACATGGTCAGATTGAACATGTTGCCCTTGTCCGGACGGTTCAGGGTGATGGTGCCAACCGGACCATCTTCTTCATACAGGATCGTTTCGTAGCGCACGCTCATCGTTCAGCCTTGGGTTGCGAGGGAAATTGGATATGGCCAAGCCCAAGAGCAACGTCCATGCCACTCGAATAAAGGCTGAAATCCTGGGAAAGTGTCTGCCGGACGGTCATTTCACGCAGGTTTTGTATGCGCCGAACGCAGCCTGCGCCTCGCGACAGGCAAAATTCCCGGCGTCGCGGCGGGAACAGTCCTTGCAACATTGCGCCCTTGTCTTTAGCGATGTATTTTTCACGGACACCCCTGCCAATAAGCGGAACACTATGAATACGAGGGAGACACCTGGATTCGGCGTCCTGCTGGTCCAGCGAGACGGCAAGCCGGTTTTTGCCTCCGGCATCGCAAGCGATCCCGCGCTGCAGGCGCAGCTGCTGGCCAAATTGGCAGACCGGCGGGAACAGGACGCCGGCATCCTTGCCATCGAGGCGGCGACGCCCGCGGTGGCGACCTTCAGGGTGCTGGGAGAGACGACGGTGTTCCTGGCGGCCCCCGCGGCACAGGGTTCAGCGCTGTTCGAGTTCGTGGCCAGCGTCGATTTCGCCGATGCCATCCTCAACCAGATTCTGGAGAGCCCCTACAGCGGCATGCTGGTGGTCGACCAAGCGGCGCGCTTGCGCTATATCGCGCCGGCGCACCGTGAGTTCTTCAAGTTGAAACCGGGAGAAGGATTGGGCCGGCCGATTTCCGAGGTGATCCCGGATGCGAAACTGCCCGAGGTCCTGAAAAGCGGCCGCGCCGAATTCGGCAAGCTGTGGGCCAGCGGCAATGTTTCGCGCGTGGTATCGCGCATTCCGGTCCGGCGTGGCGGCGAGGTGCTGGGCGCCATGGGCCAGGTGATGTTCAAGGCGCCCGAGCATGTGCACTTGCTGTCGCAGGAAGTCACGCGGCTGCGCAAGGAAGTGGATTTCTATCGCAAGGAATTGTCCGGCGCGCCGCAGTCGGACAGCCAGTTCGAGCAGATGGTTGGCAACAGCGATGCCTTGCGCCAGTTGAAGTCGGACCTGCTCAAGGTCGCGCCCCTGCAGGTGCCGGTGCTGATCGTCGGCGAAAGCGGTACCGGCAAGGAATTGGCGGCACAGGCGATCCACGCGCTCAGTCCGCGCAGCCAGAGCCGCATGGTGATCGTCAACGCCGCCGCGATACCGGGCAGCCTGGTCGAGGCCGAGCTGTTCGGCTACGAGTCCGGCTCCTTCACGGGGGCGGAAAAAGGCGGGCGGCGCGGCAAATTTGAACTGGCCAACAACAGCAGCCTGTTCTTTGACGAGATGGGCGACATGCCACCCGAGATCCAGGTCAAGCTGCTGCGCGTGCTGCAGGATGGGATGTTCGAGCGCGTTGGCGGCCAGCGCGCCACGCATTCGGATTTCCGCCTGATCTCGGCCAGCAATCGCAATTTCGAAGAGCTGGTGGCCAAGGGCCAGTTCCGGCTTGACCTGTATTACCGCATCAGCGGTGTGACGGTGCGCATGCCCAGCCTGCGCGAGCGGCTGGAAGATATTCCGCTCATGGTGGAACGCTTCCTGGTCAACTTCGCGCGCCGCCATGGCGCCAGCGTCAAGGGCGTGGACCGCCGCGTCTACGATTTCCTGCGCGAGCATTCCTGGCCCGGCAATGTGCGCCAACTCTTGCATGAAGTGGAGAAGGCGGCGATCTTTTGCGATGGTCCCGAGATCACGGTCGAGAATTTCCGCCTGCTGGGTCACCTGCCCGCTGCGCAGGCCGTGGTGCAGGCCGCGCAAGAGTCGCGCGAGGCAGTGCCCGAGGCCGCTGTCGTCCCCGCGGAACCGACGCCCGCGGCCGCATTGGCGGAAGCGGCAGGCGCCCACGCGGCGGCCGGCGCGGCGAGCGAAGGGGAGTATCGCCGCATGCAGGACGCGATTGAAGCGCTTGAAAAAAACATGATCCAGCAAGCCATGGTGCGCCATCGCGGCAACAAGAAAAAGGTGGCGGAAGAACTCGGCATTTCGCGCGCCTACCTGTACAAGAAACTGGCGATCGAATAAATCCCTCCAGTCGCGCCGCATCCGTCGCGCTGTCTGCGCAAGAGGCAGCGTGTACGGGTGGTGAACACACTTTCTTCACACTGGGCCAGTCCAAGCGCCAAGCTGTCTGGGGCGGGCGCTGTTTTGTTCACGCGCCCCATCCTTCCTGAATGGCACGTCTATTGCAGTCTCCCGCGTCACAGCCCAGGTGGCGAACATCAGGAGACAGCAGGATGGCAATTGAAGTGGATCAGGACCTGGCGCCCACGGACGCCAACGCAAATTTCGGCGAATTGCTCGGCTTCGAGTACACCGAGCTGGCGCCGGATCGGGCGGTGCTGAGCGTGCCTCTGCGGCCGGCACTCTGCAACCGTTTTGGCGGCGTGCATGGCGGCGTCATCATGTCCTTGCTCGACACGGCGGGCCTGTGGGCCGGCAAGGCGGCGCAAGCGCCGCTGCCGGAGGCGGTCACCGCCGCGCTCAACTGCAATTTCCTGCGCGCCGCACGCCTGGCGGATACCACCGCATTACGCGCCGAAGCGCGGGTGATCAAGCGTGGCCGCAGCATGTACTTCTCGCAGATAGAAGTGATTGCCGAACCCTCAGGCAGCGTGCTGGCGTCCGCCCAGGGTGTCTACGGCAGCACCGCCAACAGCACGCCGCGCGCTTGATGCGGCGCTGCGCAACACCGCTCCATTCCACTTCAAGGAAACGCACATGAAGCACGCTCTGGAAGGCGTCAGGGTTCTCGATCTTTCGCACGCGCTGGCCGGCCCCTTTTGTTCCACCATGCTGGCCGACTTCGGCGCGCAAGTGATCAAGGTCGAGCCGCCCGGCGGAGAGATATCGCGCAACTGGGGCTCGCCCCTGCCCGGCGGCGCCGACAATGATTATTTCAGTTCACTGCACCGGAACAAGCAAGGCATCGTGCTCGATCTCAAGCAGACGGCGGCGCGAGAATTGCTGCTGGAGATGGCGTCCAAGTGCGACGTCCTGCTGGAAAATTTTCGCGTCGGCGTGATGGACAAGCTGGGCCTGGGTTACGAGGCAATACGCCAGCGCAATCCGCAAATCGTCTACTGCAGCATCTCCGGCTTCGGCCAGGACGGCCCTTATCGCGACCGCGCCGGAATGGACATGATTCTGCAAGCCGAAAGCGGCATGATCAGCGTCACCGGTGAACAGGGCGGGCGTGGGGTGCGTTGCGGCGTCTCGATTGCCGACATCACCGCCGGCAACAATGCGGCGCTGGCGATACTGATGGCCTTGCGGGTCAAGGAGCAATCCGGCCAGGGACAGTACCTGGACGTGTCGATGATGGAAGGACAGGTGTCGCTGCTGCGAACGCTTCTGTCCGAGTACCTCTACACCGGCCAGATGCCGGTCCCGATGGGCAATACCTACAAGCCCATCTTGCCTTACCAGGTGTTTCGCACCCGTACCCGCGATATCGCGCTGGCGGTCGGTACCGAAAAGCTGTGGCGCGACTTCTGCGCTGCCATCGCCCGCCCCGAGCTGGCTGACGATGCGCGCTATGCCAGCAATGCGGCGCGCATGAAGAACCGGCAAAGCCTGGTCGACACCCTGCAGGAGGTACTGCAGACCAAATCCTATGAAGAATGGGAAGCCATCTTCGTGCCGCAGGGCATACCGGCCGGCGCCATCAACAATATGGAAGAACTGGTGGCCCACCCGCAGCTGGCGGCGCGCAAGACGATAGTCGATGTGCCGCATCCGCGCGCCGGCACGGTACGCATGGTGGGCGTGCCGTTTCGCATGTCGGCCACCCCCGGCGAAATCCGCCATGCGGCGCCCATGCTGGGTGAGCACAGCCGTCAAGTGCTGGCCGACATGTTGGGTATCGATGAGCAGCGCTTCGAGGCGCTGGCCGAGGCCGGCGTGTTCGGCCCGAACAAGTCCGCCGCCATCTGAACGCGCCCGCGTCGCTGTCTGCGATGCGGGCAAAGCCCATGCATTTTGTGTGCGCGATAGACATCCCGCTGCCGGCTTCTGTCTGCAGCTGAACGAAAAGCGGCGCAAAACGCATGGCACATCGCTTGCTCTTTACTGCGATCACAACAGCAGGCAGCGATGCCTCAACCCCACCCGTAGAAGGAGCAAGCATGAGCGAAGCATTAGTCACGACCCGGCGCCATGGACCGGTGCTGGAGATCCGGCTGTCCAGTCCGAAGTCACGCAACTCACTCACCGAGCCGCTGCGTGAAGCGCTGGGCGATGCCGTCAAGGATGCCTCGCTGGACCGTAGCGTGCGGGTGGTCTTGCTGACTGCGGAGGGCCAGTCCTTCTGCGCCGGCGGCGATCTGTTCGCGCTGCAAAAAGCTTGCGACCCCTGGCCTGTGCATCGGCGCTTCCGCAAGCTGGATCACTGGCTATCGCCCCTGATCACGCTGGACCGTCCGGTGGTGGTGGCCGTCAACGGCCATGCCGTGGGCGGCGGCATGGGCCTGGCGCTGACCGGCGATGTGCTGATCGCCGGTGAGAGCGCCAAGTTCATGGCCGGGTTTTTCCGGCTGGGAGCGATTCCAGACATCGCCACCATGTACACCTTGCCGCGCCTGGTCGGCATGGCGCAGGCCAAGCGCATTCTGTTCAACAACCTGAGCCTGTCGGCACAGGAGGCGGCCGCGATCGGACTGGTGTCACGCGTGGTGCCGGATGAGGAATTGCACCAGTCCGGCCTGGCCGAGGCGCAACGCCTGGCCGCCGGACCGGCGGAAGTGATGGGCCTGGCCAAGATCATGATGGCGCGCAGCTTCGAATCTTCGCTGGGCGAGATGCTGGCCTTCGAAGGCTTCGGCCAGGCGCTGGCCATGTCCAATCCGGAATTCCGCGAAGGACTGAACGCGGCGGTGGAAAAGCGACCGGCCGACTTCATGGCCGCCTGCGAACGCGAGATCGCGCAGCAGAGGGAGGCGCAATGAGTGGCTTGTTGCCGGCGCCGGTCATCAATCCCGATTCCAGCGCCTACTGGAACGCGGCCCAGGAAGAGCGCCTGGTGATCCGCAAATGCTCGGCCTGCGGCGAGCTGCATTTCATGCCGCGCTTCTTGTGCCCTGCGTGCTGGTCCACCGAGCTGGAATGGGTGCAAGCCTCGGGCCGTGGAACGGTGCACAGCTATTCCGTCGTGCGGCGCGCCTCCGCGCCCGAATTCGCCGACCGTGTGCCCTATGTCATCGCGCTGATCGACCTGGAAGAAGGCCCGCGCATGATGGCCAACATTCTCGGCGAAGACGCCTTGCAGGTGCGGGTCGGCGACGCGGTGGATGTCTGTTTTGAAGAGCGCGAAGGCGGCAAGAAGGTCCCTCAATTTCGCCGTGCTGCGCAAGGAGGCTTGAAATGAGCGCCGCTGCAGCCAACAGCCTGAAGAACAAGGTCGCCATTGTCGGCGTGGGCGAATCCGACATTGGCCGCGTGCCAGGCATGAGCGGCCTGGGCCTGAACGCGCAAGCCGCGCGCCGTGCGCTGGATGATGCCGGCCTCAAGGTTTCCGACATCGACGGCGTGCTGACCGCCTATTCCTTCACCGAGCCCTATTTCATGCTGGGCAGCGTGATCTGCGAATACCTGGGCCTGAAGCCGCGCTACAACGCCTCAATGGTGGTCGGCGGTTGCAGCCCGGCGGTGATGCTCAAGCATGCGGCCGAGGCGATTGCCGCCGGCCAATGCCACACGGTGCTGATTTGCGCCGGCGAAAACCGCGCCACCGGCCAGAGCCGCGATGAAGCGGTTAACACGCTGCTGGCAGTGGGCCATCCGTATTTCGAGCGTCCTTATGGCGGCTCGATTCCCGGCTTCTACGCCATGATCGCGCGCCGTCACATGCAGGAGTACGGCACCACCGAGGAACACCTGGCGCAGATCGCGGTGACTACGCGCGAGCATGCCTTGCTGCATCCGAATGCGCACATGAAGAAGCCGATCACGCTGAACGACGTGATGAACTCCAAGCCGATCGCCGATCCGCTGAAGATGCTGGATTGCTGCCTGTTGTCTGACGCCGGCGGCGCTTTCATCGTCACTTCCGCCGAGCGCGCCGCCGATTTGAACTGCAAACCCGTATGGCTGGCCGGCATTGGCGAAATGCACACCCACGAACACCTGATGTGCGCGCCGAGCCTGACCGAATTCGGCACGCGCGAATCGGGCAAAGCCGCCTACCGCATGGCGGGAATCGGTCCGGGCGACATCGATCTGGCGCAACTGTACGACTGCTTCTCCATCGTCCCCCTGATCGAGCTGGAGGAACTGGGCTTCGTGAACAAAGGCGAAGGCGGCGCTTACTGGGCCGAAGGCCATGCGCGCATCGGCGGCAGGATGCCGGTCAATACCCATGGCGGCATGTTGTCGCATGCGCACGCGGGCGCGGCCGGCGGCTTGCTGGGCATCGTCGAAAGCGTGCGCCAGTTGCGTGGCGGCCTCGGCGAGCGCCAGGTGAAGGACGCCGAAGTGGCGCTGGTGCACAACGAGGGCGGAATCTTGTCTTCGCACTGCACCCTGATTCTGACCAAAGACAGGCAATAACAACCGGGAGAACACCACATGAACAAAGTTGCTGCGCGCGGCAAATATTTCGAGGACTTCGAAATCGGCGCTGAATACATCTCGCCGGCCCGCACCATCACCCAGACCGACATCATCAATTTCGCCTGCCTGTCGGGCGACTTCAACGAAGTCCACACCAACTTCGAGTATTGCAGGACCACGAATTTCGGCGAACCGATCGCCCATGGCCCGCTGGTGTATGCGGTGGCGGCCGGCCTGCAATATGCCAGCGGCTTGAACGACGGCACCCTGTTGGCCCTGCTGCAGAACGACAACTGGCGAATGCTCAATCCGGTCATGCATGGCGACACCATACGCATGGTGTCCAAGGTGGTCGCCAAGAAGGAAACCAGCAAGCCCGACCGCGGCGTGGTGACGCTGCAGCGGCAAATCGTCAAGCAGGACGGATCGCTGGCGCAGGAAATGACCACCACCTTCCTGTACCGCCGTCGCCCAGCCTGAAAAGCGGGCCAACGACATGAACAATTCCGAATTCGGGCTGACCCCGGAGCAGACGATGATCCGTCGCACCGTGCTTCCCATGCTGGCGGAGGTTTTGCCGCGTGAAAAAATCCGGCAGCTCGACGAAGGCTATGAATTTCCGCATCAGGCCTACCAGGCGCTGGCCCAGGGAGGATGGATGGGGCTGCCGCATGAGGCAGCTTATGGCGGCGCGGATGGCTCTTACAAAGACCTGGCCGTATTTGTGGAGACGGTGGCGTACCACAACGCGCAACTGGCATCGGCCTGGCTCACCAGCGTGATTTACGGCGGCATGCAGGTGCGGCACGGCGGCAGCGCCGCCTTGAAGCAGGAGATCCTGCCGGGGGTGATAGGCGGCGACATTCGCCTTGCCCTGTGCATCACCGAACCCGAGACAGGCTCCGACGTCGCATCGATCCGCACCCCTGCCCGGCAGGAGGGCGACGACTACGTCATCACCGGGCAAAAGGTTTATATCACTTGCGCTCATGTTGCCGACCACCTCGTTGTAGCGACCAAGACTGACAAGCAGGCTGGACATCGCGGTATTACGCTGTTTCTGGTGGATGCGAAGTCGCCAGGGGTCAGCATCCGCCCCTTGAAGGGGCTAGGGCGCCGGATGATTCACACCAACGAGGTGTACTTCGACGAGGTGCGAGTACCTGCCAGCCGCATGCTGGGCGAAAAGAACGGCGGCTGGAAAGCCCTGATGCGTGGTCTGAACCTCGAACGCTTGTGCCTGGCCGCCGCGGCGGCGGGCAATATGGCCCGCATCATCGACTATGCGGCCGACTACGCGCGTGAGCGCAAGCAGTTCGGCGCGCCCATCACCACTTATCAGGCGATCGCCCACAAATTCGCCGAGATGAAAATCATGGCCGAGAGTTCAAGAGCCATGGTCTACCGGGTGGCAGACATGCTGGATGCCGGTGAGAACCCAACCATGGAAACGGCAATCACCAAAGTCATGGCCACTGAAAACAACGTCAGATGTGCCGATACGGGTGTCCAGATCATGGGCGGCGCCGGCTATATGAACGAGCACGAGATGCAGATGTATCTGCGCGATTCGAGGGTGGGGCCGATTGGCGGCGGCACCAGCGAAATCATGCGCAGTGTGATTGCCAAACAGATGGGATTGTAAGAGCCCAGTGATCTTGTGAAAACGGAGGAGACCAAATGAACAGACGTAACTTGATCCTGGGCGCGGGCGCCGCGCTGGGATTTTTGCTGGTCCAGGCGCAGAGCAGTTGGGCACAGTCGCACTATCCTTCAAGGCCGATCCGCCTGGTGGTGCCTTTTGCCGCCGGCGGGCCGACCGATGTCCTGTCGCGCGCTTTCGCCAAGGGCTTGTCCGAGGAATTGAAGCAAAGCGTGGTAGTGGAGAACAAGGGCGGCGCCGGCGGCAATATCGGTGTCGACATCGTGGCCAAGTCGCCGGCCGACGGCTATACCATCGGCTTCGCCACCAATGGACCGCTGGCCGTCAATGTCCACCTGTTTGGCAAGCTGCCCTATGACCCGATCAAGGATCTGACGCCCATCACGCGCTTTGCCTTCGTCCCGAACGTGCTGGTGGTGCATCCCAGCCTGGGGGTGAAAGACTTCGACGAATTGATGCGCCTGCTGCGCGCCAATCCCGGCAAGTATGTGTTCGCCTCGGGCGGAAACGGAACCACCCAGCACCTGAGCATAGAAATGTTGAAGACCATGGGCAAGGTCCAGGTCGGCCACGCGCCTTACAAGGGCGAAGGCCCGGCCATGACCGATGTGGTGGGCGGCCAGGTTCCCGCCTTGTTCTCCAGTGTGGCGGCCGGCCTGCCGTATGCCAGAAGCGGACGCGTGATCGCGCTGGCCGTCACCTCCAGCCAGCGGGTCAGTTCACTGCCCGATGTGCCGACCGTGGCCGAGAAGGGCTTGCCCGGCTTTGATGCCACGGCTTGGTACGGCGTGGTCGCTCCGGCCGGACTGCCGGCCGATATTCTGCAGAAGCTCAATGCGGCCTCGGTGAAGGTGATCAATTCGCCGGCAATCCAGGAGCGCCTGCTTTCCAGCGGCAGCACGCCGGCGCCAACCACCCCGGCGGAGTTCGGCGCTTTCATCAAGTCCGAGACCGCGCGCTGGAAGCCGATCATCGAGGCGGCCGGCGCCAAGGTTGACTGAGCCGGTTGGCTCGCCAATAAAAAACGGGCAGCCGCGGCTGCCCGTTTTTTTTTCCTGGGAAGAGCAGGGCGCAATGGCGAAGCGAACTTCGCCGATTGCGTCCACGTTCAGGAAACGATACCCCCGGCCCGCAAGCCCGCAATCCGTTGCGTGTCATAGCCCAGCTCGCGCAACACCTCCTCCGTGTGTTGGCCGATTTCCGGAGCGCGCCGCACCGGCACTTTGGGGGCCTCGGCAATCGCGAACGGGGTGCTGATGGTGTAGCGGGCGCCGGCGCCTTCGGGCATGGCAGCCAGCACGCCGCCATCGAGCATCTGCTGGTCGTCATTGATATCCTGGGAGCGGGCCACCAGCGCCACCGCAATGCCGGCCTCGGCCAACAGCTCGCGCCAGACACGCGCATCGCGCTGCAGGAAAGCCTGGTCCAGCGCGGCCACCAGCGCCTTGTGATTTTCCGCCCGGCTTTCGCGGGAGGCGAAGCGGGCCTCGTCTATCCATTCCGGGTGTCCCAGTATGGTGGCGAACTGCGGCCAGCAGCGTTGTTCCAGCACCGGGCTTACGCTCATGCTGAGCATCAGCCAGCGGCCGTCGCCGCATTGGTAGTGGTTGGACAGCGGCATTTTGACTTCGCTGCGCGGCGGGCGGCGGCTGAATTGCGCGCCGGCCAGGGCGGCTTGCAGCAGGCAACCATTGGCCCAGGCGCCATTGGCAATCAGCGAAGACGAAACATAGGAACCTTCACCGGTCACGGCGCGGCGATACAGCGCGGTGGCGATCGAGGCATACAGCGCCAGCGCCGACTGGTGGTCGCCCATTGCCGGCGAAGAGCGGCTGGGTGTGGTGTCGCTGTCGGAGCGTACCTGGTCCATCAAGCCCGAGCGCGCCCACCAGGCGGTGGAATCGAAACCGGCCAGATTGGCTTCCTTGCCGCGCTCGCCATAGGCGGTGAAGGAGGCGTAGACCAGTCGCGCATTGAGCGCCTTCAGGCTGGGGTAATCCAGCCCCAGCTTGCTGCGATTGCCCAAGGGCGTATTGGTGATGACCACATCTGCTCCCCGTACCAGGTCGTGCAGGATCGCGCGCGCTTCCGGGTGGGTCAGGTTCAAGGCCAGGCTGCGCTTGTTGCGGCTGTCGAGGTCCCAGCAATAGTTCTGATCGCTGCGCGGATATCCGGGCTGAGTGGAAAGGCTGCGATAGGGGTCGCCCGTCGGCGGTTCGATCTTGATCACATCCGCGCCGAAGTCGGACAGGATGGTGGCTGCCGCCGGAGCCGCTACAAAATTGCCGACGTCAATGACGCGCAAACCCTTGAAGAGTGCTTCCGATCCACTCATGTTGTTTCTTTCTCCTGATCGCCAAACGATGGATACGGCTTGATGCCGCGCTGTCCGGCTCAACTGGCAAAGAGCATGCCAGGCGTCGGGCGACTCAATGCGCCTCGTGTGCACGGCTTTTGTCTCACCGGCCGTCGCGAAGGCAGGCAGGTGTATGCGGCACGCACAAGCCTTGTTCCCGGCGAACACAGCGGGGCCGACGCCAGGCCCGGCACGCGTGGCATGCGGCTTGCTCAATCGCTGCCGCAGATACAGTGTCTGCGCGTGCAACGCTAATCACTTGAAAGGACAGGTATGGACAACACGGCGCAGCCGGTATTGGTGGAACGCGAGGGAGCGACACTCATCATCAGCTTGAACCGGCCTGGCCTGCGCAACGCCTTCGACCTGGAGATGCGTGCCGCGCTGGCCGAGGCGGTTTTCATGGCGCGCGACGATGCGCAAGTGAAGGCCGTGATCTTGACCGGCACCGGGCAGCATTTCTCGGCCGGGGGCGACCTCAAGTCGCTGAGCGACAAGCCGCTGGAGCCGGCCGCCGCGCGCGATCGCATTCGCCGCCTGCACCTGTGGTTCCGCGAACTGGTGAATCTGGAAAAGCCGGTGATTGCGGCGGTGGAGGGCGCGGCCTTTGGCGGTGGCTTCCATCTGGCTCTGGCCGCGGACTTCATTCTGGCGGCAAGCGATGCACGCTTTTGCGCAGTGTTTGCGCGCATGGGCATGGTGCCCGACCTTGGCGGATTTTTCCTCTTGCCGCGCGTGATCGGTCTGCAACGGGCCAAGGAGATTGTTTTCACCGGGCGTGAAGTGGGCGCCCAGGAGGCGGCCGCGCTCGGTATGGTGTTTGAAGTGCATGAGCCGGGCAGCACGATGGCCCACGCGCGCGTGCTGGCAGAGCGCATGGCGCACGCGCCGACCGCGGCGTTGGGCATGGCCAAGAATGTGCTCAACCGCTCCTTCAATCTGGACCAGGATACGCTGGCGGAAATGGAGGCCAACGCGCAGGCGATTGCCCTCAACTCGCATTACCATCGGGATGCGGTGCGCCGCTTTCTGGACAAGCAGCCGCTTGCCTACAACTGGCCGAAAAAGCGCTGAAAAACGGCGACCGCAAGGCCGCCGTTTTTTTTTGGGGGGGGCAGCAAAATCAGTCAGGACGGATATTGGCCTTGACCACGAGCTTCTTCCAGCGCTCGGTCTCCGATTTGATCAGCTTGGCGAATTCTTCCTGCGACGATCCCCGCACCTCCATGCCGCGCGCAAACATCTGCTCACGGAACTCCGGTTCGCGGGTGATGCCGTCGATTTCCTTGTTCAGGCGGCTGACGATGGCTTGGGGCACGGCGGCCTGGATCAAGACGCCATACCAACCCACCACCTCGAAATTGGGCACGCCTGCCTCCGACACGGTGGGCACATTGGGCAGCAGTTTGCTGCGCTCCTTGGTGGCCACGGCCAGCGCGCGCAGGCGACCGGACTGGATCAGCGGCAGCGTGCCGCCCACCGTGCTGAACATGGCAGTCAAACGGCCGGCCATCAATTCCGTGAAGGCCTGCGATTCGCCCTTGAAGGGGATATGGGTGATGTCGACCCCGACTTCATCCTTGAACAGCTCCGTGATCAGGTGCGAAGTAGTGGCATTGCCGGCCGAGCCATAGTTGAGCGCACCGGGCTTGGCCTTGGCCATGCTGATGAATTCAGACAGCGATTTGGGCGGCTGGTTGGGATTGCTGACCAGGACCATCGAGAAAGTCGAGACCAGCGACACCGGCTGGAAGTCGCGGAAGGTGTCATAGGGCAGGGTCTTGTACAAGCTGCTGTTGACGCTGGCCAGGCCTTGCGAGACCAGCACCAGGGTATAGCCGTCGGCCGGCGCTTTGGCGGCGGCCTCGGTGCCGATGATGCCGCCGGCGCCCGTGCGGTTGTCCACCACCACCTGTTGGCCGAGACGCTCCGAAAGGCGCTTGGCCAGCATGCGCGAGAGCACGTCGGTCAGGCCGCCGGCGGCATAGGGACAGATCAGACGGATTGGGCGATTCGGATACTCATTGGCCATGGCCGCCGTAGCGGGAAAGGCCAGGACCGCGCAGGCCGCCGCCAGGCTCAGCCAATTTTTCAGTCTGCTCATTGCTGTCTTCTCTCCTGTTTGCTGGGTAGTGTAATTTTGAATCCGCTCAAACGGTGGCTTTGCCAGCCACCAGGGCTTCGATTTCGGCGTCCGACAAGCCGGCTTGCGAAAGGATTTCGCGGCTGTGTTCTCCCAGGCGCGGTGCCAGACGCTTGACCTCGCTGGGTGTCTTGCTGAAGTTGACCGGGCTTTTGATCTGCGTGATCGGGCCCGCATGCGGATGCTCGACCTGGAAAAAAGTGCCGACCGCCTTGAGATGAGGATCCTCGAACAGGTCCTCCAGGCTGTTGACCGGCGCCGCCGGTATGTTGCAGGGCTTGCATTGCGCAAGCCAGTCCTGCGTGGTCCGGGTCGACATGATTTTTCCCAGCTCCGCATACAGCGTTTCGTAGTTGGTGCTGCGTGAGCTGGCCGTGGCATAGCGCGCGTCTTCTGCCAGATCGGGACGTTCGGCGAGCTGGAAGAAATCGCGCCAGTTGCGGTCGGTGTAGGGCAGGATGCAGATATAGCCGTCCGCGGTGCGATGCGGCTTGCGCAACTGGCTGAGCACGCGCGGATAGCCGGCCACGCCCTGTTCGGCATCGAAAGCCCGCTCCCACAGGTGCTCGATCATCATGAACGAGACCATGGTCTCGAACATGGGCACTTCAATGAACTGGCCTTCGCCGGTCCGTGCGCGGTGAAACAGGGCTGCCAGCACGCTGTAGGCGATCGTCAATCCCGAAACCTTGTCGCCCACCACGGTGGGCGTGAAGCGCGGCTCGCCCGCCAGATGCCGATTGATCGACGCCATGCCGCACACGCCCTGGATCAGGTCGTCGTAAGCCGGCTCCCGTGCATAGGGTCCGGCCTCGCCATACCCATAGGCGCCGCAATAGATGATGTCGGGCCGAATCTTCTTGATGACTTCGTAGTTCAGGCCCAGGCGCTCGATGGAATCGGCGCGCATGGCGTGGATGAACACGTCCGCATCCCGCAGCACGCGCAGCAGAGCCTGGCGCGCAGCCGGCTGCTGCAAATCGAGCATCAGGCTTTTCTTGTTGCGGTTCACGGCAAGGTGGATCGGACCCATGCCGGGACGCTTGGCCGCGCCCATGTGACGCATGATGTCGCCGGCGGGATTTTCCACCTTGATGATTTCGGCGCCCATGTCGCCAAAGATCTGAGTCGCGTACGGCCCCATCACGACTGAAGTGAGATCGACGACTTTGATTCCGGATAGCGGGCCTGTCATATCGTTTGAGGCGAAGTTGAAAAAGTCGGGACGCAAGGCGCAAATTCCATGCCACGCTTTTTTGCCCGGCAACGCCTACAGAAGGGCCGCGCTTTGTCTGGGCTGAATCGAATTTGTCTTTTCTGCAGACGTCGCATGGCTGCGCTGCTGTTCATGCGGCAGACAAAGGCGCGACTCCAGCTGCGATGCCATCGTGGCATGGACCTTGCAGAACAGCGCGAGCCGCCGCTTGCGCGCGGCGCAAGCCATTCACAACACGAAAAACTTGGAGACCACTATGAAGGGTTCATGGAAGTCGCTTCTCGCCGCGATGGCCGCATGTCTTCCCCTCGCTGCCGCGGCACAGATATCCGACAACCTCGTGAAGATCGGCGTCATCGTCGACAAGACCGGTGTCTATTCCGCCAACGGCGGCCAGGGCGTGGTGAGGGCAGTGGAAATGGCGGTCAAGGACTTCGGCGGCAAGGTCGATGGCAAGCCGATCCAGGTTTTGAATGCCGACTATCAGAACAAGGTCGATATCGCGGCAACCAAAGCCCGTGAATGGATCGACCGTGAGAATGTCGACATGATCATCGAGTCGACCGACTCGGCCGCGGCGATTGCCCTGCAAAAGTTGGGCGCCGAGAAAAAGCGCGTCATGATTTTCGCCGGTTCGGCCACCACGGCGCTGACCAACAAGGAATGCTCGCCTTACGGCATTCACTACGTCTACGACACCTACGCCCTGGCTACCGGAACCGGGCGCGCCGTCATGCAGGAGGGCGGCGACAGCTGGTACTTCATTACCGCGGACTATGCTTTCGGTGCTTCCCTTGAAGCCGACACCACGAAGGTGATCGAGCAGATGGGAGGCAAAGTGATCGGCGCCCGCAAGCATCCGCTGGGCGCATCGGACTACTCGTCTTTCCTGTTGCAGGCCCAAAGCTCGAAAGCCAAGGTGGTGGGCATGGCCAATGCGGGCAAGGACACGCAGAACGCGGTGCGGCAGGCCGGCGAGTTCGGTATCAGCCCAGCTCAGAAGCTGGCGACGCTGCTGGTCTTCGATACCGATATCAAGGGCATGGGACTGCGGGTCGCGCAAAACCTGTTGTTCACGACCGGCTTCTACTGGGATTACAACGAGCAGACCCGTAATTGGTCCAAGCGCTTCTTTGCGATTCACGGCGCCATGCCGACCATGATCCAGGCGGGGGCGTATTCGGCGACGATGCATTACCTCAAGTCGATTCAAGCCACGGGTAGCGACAGTCCCGAAAAAGTGGTGGCGACGATGAAAGACACGGAAATCAACGACTTCTTCGCGAAGGGCGCCAGGATCCGCGCCAACGGCAGGATGGTGCATGACATGTACCTGGCACAAGCCAAGACGCCCGCCGAATCAAAAGGGGAATGGGACATCATCAAGATCAAGCGCGTCATTCCCGGAGACCAGGCATTCCAGCCGCTGGCGGCAAGTGCCTGCCAGCTTTCGAAATGAGCCGCGGGAGCGCGTTGAGCGCAATCTCATTGAGGCGCAGCGCCGGCGAGATACTGTTCGTCGGTGACCTTCTCCATCCAGTCGACGACTTTGCCGTCCAGTGCTTCCTGGATGGCGATGTGAGTCATTGCCGTCGTCGAGGTGGCACCATGCCAATGTTTGTGACCGGGTGGGCAGCGAATGACGTCACCGGCGCGGATCTCCACGATCGGGCCGCCCCAGCACTGGGTCCAGCCGCATCCCGAGGTGACGATCAAGACCTGACCCAGCGGATGCGTGTGCCAGGCGCTGCGGGCGCCGGGCTCGAAGCTCACGCTTGCGCCTGATGCCCGCGCCGGGTTTTCCGCCTGAAACAGCGGGTCAATCCGGACATTGCCCGTGAACCATTCTTCCGGCCCCTTGACCGATGCTTGTGAGCCACACCTCTTGATATTCATTTCCCGTTCCTTTCAATCTGTTTGCTGCTACAGGCGCGCCTTGCCTTGGGCTAGTGGAAACGCAATTGCAGTCGCGCAAAGCACTACTGCCGCGCTGACCAGAAATACCGAGGCAATTCCCGCGCCACTGGCGATCCACCCCAGCAGCGGACCAGCCAACCCAAGGGCAAGATCGAAGAAGGCGGTATAGGCGCCCATTGCAAGACCACGGTTTTCTTCCGGCACCGCGCGCACGGCTTCTATCCCCAAGCCGGGATAGACCAGCGAATAGCCAAAGCCGGTCAGCACCGCGCCGGCCACCGCACAGGCGGGACCAGGGGCAATCCAGATCAGGGCTTGTCCTGCGGCTTCGATCAGCAGGCATGCCAGCGCGACACGAGCGCCTCCCATCCGGTCAGGCAAGTGGCCGAAAAACAAGCGGGCCAGGACGAAGGCGCCGCTGAATCCGGAAAGCGCCAACCAGGCGGCTTGCCAGCCGTGCGTGGAAAACAAGAGCGCGATGAAAGTCGTGATTGCGCCGAACCCGAGACTGGACAGGGCGAGTCCAAGACCCGGCCTCAAGACTGCGCGAATGACCTTTGCAAAGGAGGGACGAGCCTGGCCCGCAGCGGCAGGTGCGCGCATGGGAGTCATCATCAGCAAGCCAAGCAGCGGGAAGGCCATGGTCGCCCACGCAATTGCGGCAAAACCATACCGAAGGTAGAGAGCGGTACCGATGGGCGCGCCCACGGCAAAGGCTACATACATGGCCATGCCGATCCAGGCGATGGCGCGGCCGGTGTTCTTGGGCCCGGCCAGCACCAGGCCCCAGCTCAGAGCGCCGGTAATAACAAAACTTTCCGCGCCACCCAGGAGCGCCCGGCCCGCAAGCAGGATGCCGGCCGACAGCAGGGGCATGGCGGTGACGCTTAGGGAAATGAAGTAAAGCAGGCCGGATGCAACGGCGGTCAACATGCCGGCGACCACCGCGCGTTTGGCTCCTTGAGTGTCGGAAACCTGACCCGACCAGACGCGCGACACCAGGGCCGCCGCGAATTGTGCCCCGGTGACCAGCCCCACCATCACCGTGCCCATCCCGAGGCGATCATGCACGTGCAGAGGCAACACGGGCAAAGCCAGGCCGGTGACCATGAAGACGATCAACGTGAGCGTCAGGATGGGCAGCAGGGCCAGGGCAAACAACTGGGTGGGAGGCGAAGCAGTGGAGGACGTGGACGACATTGAATGGGTGAAGCATGGAGTTGCAGATGGTCAGAGGACCAATATAGTCGTCGGCGCTTCATGAGAGTAGTCGGTAATATGTCCATACTGATATGAGCTGGATTCATGAATGAATCGCATAGACCTGAACCAATTGGCCGCCTTCATGCGGGTGGCACGCGAACGCAGCTTCACTCGTGCCGCAGCCCAGCTCGGCCTCACCCAATCGGCGCTGAGCCACACGGTCCGCGGCTTGGAAGAGAAACTGGGGATACGGCTGCTGACGCGCACGACGCGTGGCGTATCGCCGACCGAGGCCGGTGAGCGTCTGCTGTCCAATCTGGGTCCGCACTACGAAGGAATCGAGGCGGAATTGGCGGCGCTGCTCGAGCTGCGCGACAAGCCCGCGGGCACGATCCGCATTACCGCAACCGAGTATGCAGCCGCGGCCGTTCTCTGGCCGAAGCTGGCGGCAACTTTGCACGATTACCCGGAAATCAATCTTGAGATCAGCATCAATTACGGCTTGGTGGATATCGTCGCCGAGCGCTTTGATGCAGGAGTGCGGTTCGGGGGGCAAGTGGCAAAGGACATGGTGGCAATCCGTATTTCGCCCGACATGCGCCTGGCTGTCGTCGCTTCCCCCGCCTATGTCGCGGGACATGGCTTGCCCAAGACGCCGCAGGATCTGACGGCCCACCTCTGCATCAATTTGCGCCTGCCTACCTACGGCGGACTGCTTCCCTGGGAGTTCGTGAAGAACGGCCAGCCACTGGAAGTGAATGTGCAAGGCCGCTTGGTATTCAACAGCATCTTCCCGATCGCGAACGCTGCCAAGGCAGGCTTCGGCCTGGCGCAAGTGCCGGAAGGACTGGTGAAGGAAGACCTGGAAGCGGGGCGCCTGTTGCCTGTGCTCGAAAAATTCTGGCCCAGGCTGCCGGGCTACCATCTTTACTATCCCAGCCGGCGCCAGGCTTCGCCGGCGTTTGCGGTGATCGTCAAAGCGTTGCGGGAACAGCCCTGAAGTGGCCTTGAAGTAATTTTGACGACAGCCTGCCCAACCGGCGCCAAGCGGATCCGGACAGTGGTGTTTCGTGGCAGGGAAATCGCGAAATTCTCAGGGGAATCAGAGAGAAAGGGCGATTCGAAAGGGAAGGTATCAAACCATGGTGGTGCCGGGAGCCGGAATCGAACCGGCACGCCATCGCTGGCGCGGGATTTTGAGTCCCGTGCGTCTACCTGTTCCGCCATCCCGGCAACGCAGGCGGCATTATCCGCGATTTGATCGTGCCGGGCAACCATCATTGCTGCGTGAACAGAGCGGATTTGCTCAAATACCATGAACAAACCGGCGTCGGCCGACGTCCAAATTTCTTATTGACGAAAAGGCGATTCATCCATGCACCGCGCACCCATGCCCATGCCGGACAGCGAACCCATCGAAGACGATGATCCGGTCCCCGAGCCCGGCAATCCGACGCCGGACGATCAACCGGTGCCGGATCACAATCCCAGCCTGCGCATTCCCTTTTCCACGGAGAACGAATGATGCAGAACCGCACCCTGCAAAGCGGCACGCATATCGCCCGCATCAATTCTTCCCCCATGCCCGACGGACTGTATGAGGCGCAAGTCTTCGTGCGGCTCACGCGTGAGCCGGAAGTGGCGGAAACCTATATCCCGGTCGGACTTTATCCGAGCGAGGAGGAAGCCTTGCGGGCGGCGGAGGAGCGTGCCGAGCGCGCCTTGCGCGATCACGAATTTTGACGGACAGGGACGCCGAAAGCCGCCTGCGCGTTAAGAGTTCGCAAAGGGCGCCAGCCAGACTCGTCCTAAACTGCAATCAACATCAACAGACCGGGGCAAGCGAACCATGTGGCAGGACGAAGAATTCATCGACATAAAAGATCCGGCTGCCATCGCGCTGTGGACTGAACATTGGCAAGTGACCGAAGTCGAATTGCGCAAGGCAATCGCAGAGGTCGGCACCGAAGTGGGCGAACTCTGCTCCATCCTCGGGAAAAGCAGATATGGCTGCAGTCACTTACACCAAGCTGGGCTGGAAGGCGGAAGCGGACATCCAACGCCTGCCTGATGGCAAGTACCAGGGCGTAGTCTTGCTGACCAAGCCCAGTCAAACCGACGATGCCCAGCCGCAAACCGTAGAGGTCGTCTCCGACACGCCGGAAGAGGCGCTGGATGAGGCCAAGGCGCTGGCCCACCGCTTGTTGGCCGAGCGCTGACTGAGCTGCCCGGTTCCGAATCCGACTACTGCCCTGCTGAACGCAGCGCGCGCAACTGTACCCGGTGCAAATGCCAGAGCAGACCGGCGGCCACTACCAACAGGCTCAGACTGTTGCCCAGCCAGAAGCCGGCCGGTCCATGCAAGAGCGCCGGCGCGATGCCCAATGGGTCCAGCCCCATCAGGTATCCCCCGCCCAGACCCAGGCCCCACAGCGAGATCGCGTACATGATGGTGGGCACCACCGCAATCCGGTAGGCGCGCAAGACATAGGCAGTGGTCACCTGCACCGAATCGCCCAGCTGGTAAAAGCCGATGAAGATGAAAAGCGGCAGTGCCGCCGCGAACACCTTGGGGTCGGGCGTGTAGGCGTGGATGATGGGCGCACGCAGCAGCCACACCATCACACCGAGCAGCGAGGACAGTCCGGCTGCCAGCACAATGCCGGACAATCCTACTCGGCGCGCATCTTCCAGCCGGCCGGCGCCGATGGCTTGTGCCGCCAGCGTGCCGGTGGCATTGGCAATCGAGAGCGGCAACATGTAGAGCACGGTGCCCAGGTTCGCGGTGATCTGGTGGCCCGCTACCGGCAACGGACCCAGGCGCGCGATGAACAAGGCCATGAAGGTATAGGCCGTCACCTCGATCAGGTAGGACAGTCCCATCGGTATGCCCAGCTTTAGCAGGCTTTTCTGCGCCTTCCAGCGCGGCGCGGTGATGCCGCAATCGAAGAGGTGGAATTGCCGATACCACGGCGAGCGCCACACCAGCAGCCAGCCGGAGATGGCAATGATCCAGGTAGTGGCAGCCGTGGCCAGGGCGCAGCCCGGTCCGCCCATGGCCGGCAAGCCAAGGCCGCCAAAAATGAACAGCAGGTTGAGCGGTATCTTCAACGCCAGGCCCGCCACCTGCAGGAACATCACCATCTTCGGTCGGGCCAGCGAGGTATTGAGCGAGGAATAGACCCGGAACGCCATGGTGGCGGGCAGGGCCAGGGTCAGCATGTGCAGGTAGTCGTAGGCCTTCTCGCGGATCGGGCCTGACACATGCGCAATGCCCAGCAGGAATTCAGGATTGAGCAGCAGGGCCGCGCCGGCCAGGGTGAGGAAGAGCGCCAGCCAGATTCCCTGGCGCGTCTCTTCGCCCATGGCGTGCAGCTTGCGCGCGCCATAGAGCTGGGCCAGCATGGGCGACAAGGCTTGCAGTACGCCATTCAGGCCGACGAAGATGCTCACATAGACCGAAGAGCCGATGGCCAGGGCCGCCAGGTCTTCCGATGAATAGCGCGAAGTCATGGCGATATCCATCACGCCATTGGCGATCACGGCCAGCTGGCCGATCAAAAGCGGCCAGGCCAGCTTGGCGATGCGCCGCGCATGGTCGGCAAAATATTCGGCAAAGCGCATGAATCGAGCTGTTGGTTTGCGCGGCCAGCGCCGCGGCCTCAGGAAGGATTGCGCTGATACAGGCGGAAACGCTCATCGCGATCCGAGGGACGGCGGCCTTCCCACAAAAGTTTCCAGTCACCGCCGTAGGCTTCCAGGAGTTGCCGGCTGTTGCGGCGGGACAGGCTGTCCTGCAGCAGCAGGAACTGGCATTGATCCTGGTGCGCCCGGGCGAAATTCACATGGCCGAAATAGGCGAAGGAGGCGCGCTGCGCCGGGCCGACATTGGAATCGACGCAGTACTGCTGCGGCAGCTTGCCGGCGACCTGGCGCGCCACGCCGGCATAGCTCTTGCCGTAGTTGAGCCAGGGCAGCCACAGCGTCATCAACAGCAACCAGCACAGGATGACGCCGCCGGAAGACAAGACCACGGCCCGCCACAAGACCGAAGGCCGGCGCGCGATGCGCCAATGCACCAGCCAGATCCATGCGGCGCTGGCACAGGCCGCGATCAGGAAGGCCAGCAGATTGAACTCAGGCGTGAAGCCGGGCGCCAGTCGCAATGCGTTTCTGGACAACTGCGGTGGCCAGCCGGTCTGCTTGGCGATCCAGCCAATCCAGATGAAGGCCGCGCAAGTGGTCAGGGTCATGACCGAGAACCAGTCCACGGCATTGATGGCGCCGCGCTTCATGGTCGGCAAGCCGAAGGCAGCCAGGATCGCCAGCGGCGGCAGCAGCGGCAGCAGTACCGAGTCTTCCGAATGTCGATTGGCCAGAGCCAGCACGACCGTCGCGGCCAGGATCACCAGCGGCAGCCGGGTATGCAAGGTGGGCGACTGTTTGCGCCAGGCATAGACGGCCCAGGCCGCGAAGGGCCAAGCCGGCCAGGCATACCAGAAGGCGTTGCGGACCAAGTAGACCAGGGTGGCGGCGGTAGGGCCGCTGACCTGGTCCAGGTTCCACCTCAACCAGGTGTGCAGGGCGGCGCTTGGCGCCTTGGCAAAGAAATGCAAGGTCAGCAGCCAGGCTGCCACGATCGCCAGCGCCAGCGGAAACGAGGCCAGCAACAGTCGCCGCAATACCTGGCGCTCGGCCAGGATGGCAACCAGGAGCAGGGCCAGGGCCAGCGCCAGCGGCAGCACGAAACCGCGGGTCAGGGCCATCAGGCCGAGCGTGATGCCGAGCGTGGCGGCGCCGCGCCGGGAGCCGGAATCGAATAGACGGACGGCGCCATACAGGCTGACCGCCACCAACGAGACTTGCAGCGCTTCGGCGCTGGTTTCATGGCTGCGCAAGAGCAGGCCGAGGCAGCCGAGATAGATCAGCAGGGCGCCGTCGGCCAGGGTGCGGCCGTAGTCGCGCGCTTCGGGCTGGCCGCCGAAGGCCAGGCGCAGCGGTTGCGCTTCGCTGCGCCGGCCGAGCAGATAGGTGGCGTACCAGACCGCCAGCGCGCCGATCAGGAAGAACAGGATGGTGGAAATGCGCGCGGCCAGCGCTTCATCCATCACCCAGGAAAACAGTTTGATGCACAGGGCGCCGATCCAGAAGGCCAGCGGACCTTCTTCCGGCATCGGCATGCCGGCGATATTGGGCAGCAGCCAATCCTGCAAGCTGCCATGCGCCATGGTCCACATGATGCCGAAGCCGGCGACGTCATCGGTCTTCCACGGGTCGCGCCGGATCAGGCCCGGCAGGATGTACAGCAAACACAGGGAAATCAGTCCCCAGCGCGGCAGCGCGAGCGTGGCGGAGGCGGGGAGGCGGACTGGCTTCATCGGCAGATGCACGGGTTATGTTTTTTGGGTGCCTATTGTGCCGCAAATGGAAACCGCCATCCGGCGGCGCCAAGAAAAAAGGCAGCCGAAGCTGCCTTTTGCGGGTTCAGCGCAAGGATCAGGCCTTGGTCTTGCTGAACTTGCCGAACTTGTTGCGGAACTTCTCGACACGGCCGGCGGTGTCGACGATCTTTTGCTGGCCGGTGTAGAAGGGATGCGACTCCGAGGACACCTCGATCTTGATCAGGGGATAGGTCTTGCCTTCGAACTCGGTGGTCTCGCGGGTTTGCACCGTGGAACGGGTGATGAACTTGAAATCGCAGGAGAGGTCGTGGAACACGACTTCACGGTATTCGGGGTGGATGCCTTCTTTCATTGCTTGCCTCGTCTTCGTTGGGTAGCCAATCGCCACTTCGTCGGCCTTTGCTGCTTCCTGGCCCGATTGACGGTCACTTGCCCGGTTGGGGAAACGGGGAATTATACAGGATCGACCGTCTTTATCGACTGCCTTGCCTCATCATGTCAAAGAACTCGGAATTGGACTTGGTCGCCTTCAGCTTGTCGAGCAAGAATTCCATCGCCTCGATCTCGTCCATGCTGTAGAGCAGCTTGCGCAGCACCCAGATCTTTTGCAGTTGATCGGACTTGATCAACAGCTCTTCTTTGCGCGTGCCGGACTTGTTGAGGTTGATGGACGGGTAGACGCGCTTCTCGGCCAGGCGGCGCTCGAGATGCACTTCCATGTTGCCGGTGCCCTTGAATTCTTCGTAGATCACGTCATCCATGCGGCTGCCGGTCTCGATCAGGGCGGTGGCGATGATGGTCAGCGAGCCGCCTTCCTCGATATTGCGGGCGGCGCCGAAGAAGCGCTTGGGGCGTTGCAGGGCGTTGGCGTCCACACCGCCGGTCAGCACCTTGCCCGAGGCGGGGATGACGGTGTTGTAGGCGCGCGCCAGGCGGGTGATGGAGTCGAGCAGGATCACCACATCGCGCTTCATTTCCACCAGGCGCTTGGCTTTTTCCAGCACCATTTCCGCCACTTGCACGTGACGCGTGGCCGGTTCGTCGAAGGTGGAGGCCACCACTTCGCCGCGCACCGAGCGCTGCATCTCGGTCACTTCCTCGGGACGCTCGTCGATCAGCAGGACGATCAGGGTGACGTCCGGATGATTGGTGGTGATCGAGTGCGCAATATGCTGCAGCATCACGGTCTTGCCGGACTTGGGCGAGGCCACCAGCAGGCCGCGCTGGCCCTTGCCGATGGGGGCGATCATGTCGATGATGCGGCCGGTGATGTTTTCCTCGCCGCGCATTTCGCGCTCGAGGTGCAGCATCTTGTTGGGGTGCAGCGGCGTCAGGTTCTCGAACAGGATCTTGTTCTTGGAGGCTTCCGGCGGCTCGCCATTGACGCGGTCCACCTTCACCAGCGCGAAATAGCGCTCGCCATCCTTGGGCGTGCGCACCTCGCCTTCGATCGAATCGCCGGTATGCAGGTTGAAGCGGCGGATCTGGGACGGCGAGATATAGATATCGTCGGTGGATGCCATGTAGCTGGCATCGGGCGAGCGCAGGAAGCCGAAGCCGTCGGGCAGAACTTCCAGGCCGCCATCGCCAAAAATCTGTTCGCCGGCCTTGGCCTTCTTCTTGAGAATGGCGAACATCAATTCCTGCTTGCGCATGCGCGCGGCGTTTTCAATATCGAGGCCGATGGCCATCTCCAGCAGGGCGGAGACGTGCAAAGCCTTCAGTTCGGATAGATGCATTGGTATCGTGTCCCGGGACGGGAATTCAGGTGGGGGAGGGAACTGCGTGGATGGGTGGGATCCGGCGGCACGGACGCGCCGCCGGCAAAGCGTGAAATCAGATGTTACTGTCGATGAAAGAGGTCAACTGTCCTTTGGCCATGGCGCCGACCTTTTGCGCGGCGGGCTGGCCGTTCTTGAACAGGATCAGGGTCGGAATGCCGCGAATGCCGAACTGGGCGGGCACCTGCTGATTGCTGTCCACATCAAGCTTGGCGATCTGCAGCTTGCCGTCGTATTCCTTGGCGACCTCTTCCAGGATCGGGGCGATCATTTTGCAAGGACCGCACCATTCGGCCCAGAAGTCGACCAGTACCGGTTTGTCGGATTTCAGAACGTCGGCATCAAAAGAAGCGTCGCTGATGTGCTTGATATTGTCACTCATGGTTTCCTCAAGTGAGGGGAAAGAAGTTTCGCGTCCTGGAAGGCTGCGTGGCGCTTGCGCCAGGCCCTGCGCCTGCCAGTGCTGTTCCCGACGAAAGCCGGCCGGGGCGGCGAACCTGCTCGGATCGCGTGAGACCAGGCACGAACGCGATTCAGGAGGTGATGCGACGGGGAATTGGGCAAATCATAACCGAATTTCGCGCGCCGTGTCATTGCGCCGCATGTGGGCAATGCAGCAGAGATGAAAGAGGCTTGAGCCGCTTGGCATCCCGGCTCGGGAATCCGGCTTCACTTGAGAGTTGTCAACACGGGAACAGCATGGCTTGACTAGGGTGAGTCATGAGCCGGATTTCACAATTGCCACGCAGTCCGCTGGTTCCCGAACCCAGCCTCTGCATCTCCATCCATGACGTTGCGCCGGCGACTTGGCCGCAATGCGAGCGCCTGGTGCAGGCGCTCGGGGAAGTGGCGCCCTTGCCGCTGACCTATCTGGTGGTTCCGGCCTGGCATCATCGCGCGCCCGATCACGAGGAGCAGGTTTGCCTGAGCGCACTCGAGGCACAGCGGGTGGCGGGGTCCGAACTGGCCCTGCATGGCTACACCCACCTCGATGAAGGGCGTGGCCCGAACTGCATGGCAACCTACTTCTGGCGCCGCATCTACACCGCCGGCGAAGCCGAATTCGCCGGCCTTTCCAGCGAGCAGGCGCGCCAGCGCCTGGCCTGGGGGCTGGAATGGTTTGCGCGCCAAGGGTGGCAGGTGGAAGGTTTTGTGCCGCCGGTGTGGCTGATGTCGGCCGGCAGCTGGCGTGCACTGCGCGGTACCGGCTTGCGCTATACCACCACCTTTTCCCGCTTCTACCTGTTGCAGGAACGACGGTCGCTGTTTGCGCCCAGCCTGTTTTATGGCGGCGGCCATGTCACCAGCCATCTTTCGCATCCGCTCAATTCCGCGGCCGCCGTGGCCCTGCGCCAGGCGCCCTTGCTGCGACTGGCGCTGCATCCGCGCGACGCCCGCTATCCTTCCACCATCCGCCATGCCCAGCACTTGGTGGAAAAGCTGCTGGCCACGCGCGAGCCGCTGACCACGGCCGCATTTGCCCGTCGCTGGTCGGCGCTGGTGCGGCGCGATGGCGTCTACGGCAGGCGCTGGGTGCTTGACAAAGCGGCCTGACTTTTCGGCCACGTTTTCGCGACAAGCCCACACCGCAAGTTGACTGCAAATTGTCCGCGCCTCTATAGTGGCGGGATGATTTCAGATTTCCTTGCCCTTTCAGAAAAGCTCGGCCGGCTTGCCGATCTGACGCAAGCCCTCCGGCGCGAAAACGCCGAGCTGCGTCAACGCCTGATTGCGCTGGGCGAGGAAAACACCGAACTCGGCCAGCGCATGCAGGAAGCCCACAAGCGGGTGGCACTGCTGCTTGAAAAACTGCCGCCCAGCGGCGATGAGCAGGAGGCCGCATGAGCCTGCTGGATGTCTCCATCATGGGCCAGGCCTACAAGCTGGCCTGCAAGGAAGGCGAAGAAGAGCAGCTGCTGCAGGCGGTCTCTTATCTCGACGAGAAAATGTGTGGCATCCGCAATGCCGGCCGCGTGCGCGGCAATGATCGCATCGCGGTGATGGCGGCGCTTTCCATGGCGGCCGAGCTGTTGTCCACCAAGTCGGCCGATGGCCCGCTCGGGGAACTTTCGATGGCCCAGGTGAGACAAGCCATCGCTTCCATGCACGACACCCTGGACGGCGCGCTCAGCCCGCAGGAAAACCTGTTCTGAAGGCGCGACGCGCGCAGCTCGCGATGCATGCGGGGCAATTGGCCGGTTCGCGCAAAACGCATTCGGTTCCCCGGTTTGAGAACTCGCATCCTTGTCTCCATCGCGCTTTCCACCCGCGGCGAAAGGTTTGACTTCACGAGGGAATCCGGTAGACTTTGAGTCCTCCTGCGGTGTTCGCCATTGCCATATATTCCTTGAACCTTTAATGTGCATAGGCTGTGGAACATGGTCGACGGGCGTGAGCGTCGCTCGTCCGACGAACCCGAAGTTGACCTGACTGTGGCCACCTTGAACCGTAAGGTTCAGGATGCCGGCAAAGCGGCACCTGCGGGACTCTTTTCCAAAGCGGTTGCACCTGGTGCAGCCGCTTTTTTCTTGTGCCGTTCGTTTGAATTCGTTTGAGGGGACAGGCGATGACAGGCAAGCGCTATTGGCTGATGAAGTCCGAACCGGATGAGGTCAGCATAGACGACGCGCTGGCTGCAGCGCAGCAGACGGTGCCCTGGACGGGCGTGCGCAATTACCAGGCGCGCAATTTCATGCGCGACGCCATGCAGATAGGCGATGGCGTTCTGTTCTATCACTCCAGTTGCGCCGAACCCGGCATCGCTGGATTTGCCGAGGTAGTGAGCGGCGCCTATCCGGACCCCACCCAGTTCGATCCCAAGAGTCCCTACTACGATCCAAAATCGAAGAAGGAAGAGCCGCGCTGGCTGCTGGTGGATGTGAAGGCGCTCAAGAAGACGCGCGTCATCGGTCTGCCCGAAATGCGCGAAATTCCGGAGCTGGCCGAGATGGTGGTGCTGCGGCGCGGGAACCGGTTATCCATCACGCCGGTGACGGCGGACGAGTGGCGGACCATTCAAAAACTTGCCAAGTGATTTCCTGCGGCCGCGCTGGCGCGGCCGCAGCATCGTGGTCGCGCCCCTGCCTGCCGGCTCAGGCGTATTGGTCCCGCAGCAGGTTCTTCTGCACTTTGCCCATGGCATTGCGCGGCAGCTCAGGGACGAAGTGCACCCGCTTGGGCACCTTGAAGTTGGCGATCCGCGACTTCAGCGCCGCGATCACCTGCGCTTCATCCAGGGCCACGTTCGGTTTCAGTACCACCACCGCGTTCACCGCTTCGCCGAAGTCCGGATGCGGCACGCCGATCACGGCCGATTCCGCCACGCCATCCATTTCGTCGATGAAGGATTCGATTTCCTTGGGATAGACGTTGTAACCGCCGGAGATGATCAAGTCCTTGCTGCGGCCGACGATGCTGACATAGCCATCCTGGTCGATGCGGCCGACGTCGCCGGTCTTGAAGTAGCCGTCCGCCGTGAACTCTTCCGCGGTCTTTTCCGGCATGCGCCAATAGCCCTGGAAGATGTTCGGACCCTTGACCTGGATATCGCCGATCTCGCCGGTCGGGCAGGGCTGGCCTTCGCCGTTCACCACCCGCAATGAAACCTCGGGCAGCGGCAGGCCGACGGTGCCGCCGCGACGATCTCCCGCATACGGATTGGAAGTCAGCATCACGGTTTCACTCATGCCGTAGCGCTCGAGGATGGTCATGCCGCTGCGCTGGCGGAATTCATTGAAGGTTTCCGTCAACAGCGGCGCCGATCCGGAAATGAACAGGCGCATGTTGCGGCAAGTCTCGCGGCCGAACTCCGGCTCGGCCAACAGCCGCACGTAGTAGGTCGGCACGCCCATGAAGACACTGGAGCGCGGCAGATGGCGCATGACCTGCGCCGCATCGAATTTGGGCAGGAAGATCATCTTGCTGCCGCTGTACAGCGCGCCATGCGAAGCCACGAACAGGCCATGCACATGGAACAGCGGCAGCGCATGCAGCAGCACGTCTTGCGATTGCCACTGCCAGTAGTCGTGCAGCACCTTGGTGTTGGAAGCCAGGTTGCGATGGCTCAGCATGGCGCCCTTGCTGCGCCCCGTGGTGCCGGAGGTGTAGAGAATCGCGGCCAGGTCGTCCGGCTGGCTTTGCACGGTTTCGAATTGGTCGCTGTGATGCGCGGCGCGCTCCAGCAAAGATCCGCTGTTGCGCCCGTTATGCACTTCGCCCAGCGTGAACACGTGTTTGGTGCCGCACTTGAACGCGCTTTGCGCCACCCAGCCGAAATTGCCGGGCGCGCACACCACCACCGCCGGTTCGGCGTCGCCCAGGAAGTATTCGATCTCGGCCTGGCGATACGCGGTGTTGAGCGGCAGGTAGACCAGCCCGGCGCGAATGGTGCCCAGGTACAGCATCAGGGCTTCCGGCGACTTTTCCACCTGCACCGCCACTCGCGCGCCCTTGGCCAGGTTCAGGCTTTGCAGCAGGTTGGCGATGCGCGCGGTGGCACGCTCCAGGTCGTCCCAGGAGTAATAGCAGCCTTCATGGGTTTCGATGCAGCAGGCGCTTTTGTCGGCAGGGAAGCGGGAGGCAAACAGGGCGTAGAGGTTGGCGTTCATTTGATGAGGCTTCAATGGGACTTCACTTGCCGGTGAAGACCGGCTTTTGCTTGGCGAGGAAGGTGCGCACGCCTTCGCGGTAATCCTCGGATTCGAGGAAGGCGAAGGCGGCGCGCAATTCGGATTCGGTCAGGGCTTCGGGCGCGGGAGAAAGCCTGCGCACCAGTTCCTTGTTCATGCGCGCGGCAAGCGGCGCGCCGGCGGCGATGCGTTGCGCGCAGTTGCGCGCTTCGGCCTGCACATCATCGCTCAAGCGATTGATGAGCCGCTTCTGCAGGGCTTCTTCGGCGCCGAACACACGCCCTTCGAGCAGGATTTCCAGCGTGACGGCGCGACCCACCAGTTGCAGCAGGCCGATCATCTCGCCCGGCGCCAGCGGAAAGCCGAGGCGATTGATCGGAATGCCAAAGCGCGAAGCGGGATGGGCCAGGCGCAAGTCGCACACGCTGGACAGCTCCAGCCCGCCGCCCACGCACACGCCTTCAATCGCGGCAATGGTGGGATGCCGGCACTGCAGGATCGCCTGCAGGGTGCCGGCGATCATTTCGGTGTGATAGCGGGTGCCGGCATCGGTGGTGCTGCGCACGCGCGGAAATTCCTCGATGTCGGCGCCGGCGGCGAAGTTGCCGCCTTCGCCGGTGAGAATGATGGCGCGCAGGTTTTCATCGGCGTGCAAGTCGCCGAAGATGCGCGCCAGGTCATGCCAGGCTTGCACATCCAGGGCGTTCAACTTGCCGGGATTGGAGAGAGTGACGGTAGCGATCTGTCCGTCTATGGTGTATCGGGTGTTGGACATGCGCCAGCCGCCTTCCTTCAAACCTGGTGATGCCCGACTCAGTCGAGCTTGACGTTGGCGGTCTTGGCGACGTTATGCCAGCGTGCGATTTCGGACGTGACGAAAGCACCGAACTGGGCCCGCACCATGTTAGGCGTATCCGAGCCGTTGGCCAGCCAGGACGCTTTCACCTCGGGCGCGTTGAGTGCTTTCTGCACTTCGGCCGTCATCTTGTCGACGATGGGCAGCGGGGTGTTCTTGGGCGCCCACAAGGCGTACCAGGTCGAGACTTCATAGCCCGGCACGCCGGCTTCGGCGGTGGTCGGCACGTCCGGGAAAGCCTGTGAGCGGCGCGGCGCAGCCACCGCCAGCGCCTTGATGCGGCCACCCTTGATGTGGGCGGCGGAGGAGCCCAGGCCGTCAAACATCATGTCCACCTGGCCCGCGATCAGGTCTTGCAGGGCCGGGCCGGCGCCACGGTAAGGCACGTGGGTGATCTGGGTCTTGGTCTGGATCTTGAACAGCTCGCCCGCCAGGTGGTGCGAAGTGCCGTTGCCGGCCGAGGCGTAATTCAGCTTGCCGGGATTGGCGTGCGCGTACTCGATCAGCGATTTCAGGTCAGGCGCCTTGACCCGCTGCGGATTGACCACGATCACCTGCGGCGGCGTCGCCAGCAGGGCGATGGGAATGAAATCCTTCTCGATGTCGTAGTCCAGCTTGGGGTAGATGGAAGGCGCAATCGCGTGGTGGGCCGCGCCGACAAAGAAGGTGTAGCCATCCGGCGCAGCCTTGGCGGCGATCGCCGCGCCGATGGTGCCGCCGGCGCCGCCGCGGTTGTCGATGATCACCTGCTTGCCGAGCTGCTTGGTGAGTTGCGCCGCCAGCGGCCGGGCAAAGGCGTCGGTGCCGCCGCCGGCCGGGAAGGGAACGATCAGGGTCACGGCACGGTCGGGCCAGCCGTTCTGGGCATAGCTGTGGGCGGCAAGGGCCAGGCCTGCGGCCATCAGCAGCAGCGATTTGAATTTCATTTTGTCTCCTCGTTTATGTCGCTTCTTCAGCCGGCATCGAGGGCCGGCTTTCTGTGGTACGCGAGGAATAATAAAACAATTCCCAGGGCAATCATCGGCAGAGACAGCATCTGCCCGGCCGAAATGACGACCGGACCGAAATGGACTTCATAGTCCGGGGTGCGAAAGTACTCCGTGAAAAAGCGTGCTGCGCCATAACCGGCGGCGAAAACGCCTGACACCGCCATCATCGGCCGCGGCTTGCGTGCGAACAGCCAGACCACGATGAACAGCAGCACGCCATCCACCAGCGCCTGATAGATGGGAGAAGGGTGGCGCGGCAACTGGTCCACATTGGGCCAGATCATGGCCCAGGGCAGGCTGGGATCGGCCACCCGGCCCGGCAATTCGGCATTGATGAAATTGCCGATGCGCCCGGCCGCATAGCCCAGCGGCACCAGGGGCGCGATGAAGTCCATCACTTCCATCAGGTGGCGGCCGTTCTTGCGCGCCCACAGGTACATGGCCAGCATCACGCCCAGGAAGCCGCCATGAAAAGACATGCCGCCTTTCCACACGGCGAAGATCTCCAGCGGATGGGTGAAATAGAACACCGGGTGATAGAACAGCACTTCACCCAGCCGGCCGCCGATGACCACCCCCAGCACGCCATAGAACAGCATGTCGTCCAGGTCTTCCTTCTTCCAGTGCGCGGCAGCGATATGCGGCTGGGCGATGCGCAGCCGACCCAGCGCCAGGAACAGGATGAAAGCCAGCAGATACATCAAGCCGTACCAGCGCACCGCCAAGGGGCCGAGGTGAAAGGCGACCGGGTCCGGCATGGGATGAATCAGCATTCAGTTTTTCCTTTTTGGTGAAGACAGGAGCGAAAGAAAAGCGCGCAGCACCGGCGAGGGATTGTCGCGCCGCCAGGCAAAGCCGGTTTCTATGCTGGGCGTGGTTTCGCGCAATTTGCGGTACACCACGCCCGGCCGCTTCAAATTGGAAACCGATTGTGGCACAAGGGCTATGCCCATGCCGGCCGAAACCAGGGCGACGATGGTTTGCATCTGGATTGCTTCCTGGCCGATCTCGGGCGCCAGTCCACCCTGGGCCAGGCAGGACAGGATGGCGTCATGAAAGGCGGGCGCGATGCGGCGCGGAAAAAGCACCAGCGGCTGGCCCGCCAGCGCAGAGAGCGGCACCGGCCCGCGCGCCGGCAGGCCGCGCAGGCCTTCGGGCGCGGCCAGCACCAGCGGCTCGGACAGCACCGGCCGGTAATCCAGTTCGGCGGCGACGCGCTCGGGCAGGGGCGGAATCAGCAGGCCAAGATCGGTGCGCCCGGCCGCCAGGTCTTGAACCTGGACGTCGCTGGTGGCTTCCTGCAAATCGATCCGCACTTGCGGGTAGCGCTGGCGAAAGGCGCGCAGGAAATTCGGCAAGACGCTGTAATCGGCAATCGAGACAAAGGCCACGGAAAGGCGTCCCGATTCGCCGGCGGCGGCGCGCCGGGTCAGTTCCGGCAAGCCCTCCATCTGCTGCAGCATGCGCCGCGCTTCCGGCAGCAAGGCGATGCCGGCGGCGGACAGGCCGACGCTGCGGCTGCTGCGCACGAACAGCGGCGTGCCCAGTTCGTTTTCCAGTTGCCGGATCGATTGCGACAGGGGCGGCTGGGTCATGTGCAGGCGCGCGGCGGCGCGGCCGAAGTGCATCTCTTCGGCAACAGCGATGAAATGACGCAGTTGGCGCAGCTCGATAGCCATGGAATCGCTTGGAATCGCCCGGATAATCCAGTCGCAAAACATATCAATGATGCCTGAATGATATATTTGACAGGTGAGGCATCGCAAGGCACTGTAGCGCCTTTCCGCTCACTGCACGGAGGCCAGCATGGCTTACAACCGCCGCTCCAAGAATGTCACCCAGGGCGTTGCGCGCAGCCCGAACCGCTCGATGTATTACGCGATGGGCTACCAGAAGGAAGACTTCGACAAGCCCATGATCGGCATCGCCAATGGTCATTCCACCATCACCCCCTGCAACTCGGGCCTGCAAAAGCTGGCCGACATCGCGGTGAAGACGGTCAAGGAAGCCGGCGCCAATCCGCAGATCTTCGGCACGCCCACCATTTCGGACGGCATGTCGATGGGTACCGAAGGCATGAAGTTCTCGCTGATCTCGCGCGAAGTGATCGCCGACTGTATCGAGACCTGCGTCAACGGCCAATGGCTGGATGGCTGCGTGGTGATCGGCGGTTGCGACAAGAACATGCCGGGCGGGATGATCGCCATGGCGCGCACCAATGTGCCCAGCATCTACGTGTATGGCGGCACCATCAAGCCAGGCAAGTGGAAAGGCCAAGACCTGACCATCGTGTCCGCCTTCGAAGCGGTGGGCGAATTCACGGCCGGGCGCATGTCTCAGGAAGATTTTGACGGCATCGAGCGCAATGCCTGCCCCAGCTCCGGTTCCTGCGGCGGCATGTACACCGCCAACACCATGTCCTCTTCCTTCGAGGCGCTGGGCATGGCGCTGATGTATTCCTCCACCATGGCCAATCCGGACGACGAGAAGGTCGGTTCGGCGGCGCAATCGGCGCGCGTGCTGGTGGAAGCGGTCAAGAAAGACCTGAAGCCGCGCGACATCATCACCCGCAAGGCGATCGAAAATGCGGTGACGGTCATCATGGCCACCGGCGGCTCCACCAACGCTGTGCTGCATTACCTGGCCATTGCCCACGCTGCCGAAGTGGAATGGACCATCGACGACTTCGAGCGCATCCGCCAACGCGTGCCGGTCATTTGCGACCTCAAGCCTTCCGGCAAATATGTTGCCACCGACCTGCACCGCGCCGGCGGCATTCCGCAAGTGATGAAGATCCTGCTCAAAGCCGGCCTGCTGCATGGCGATTGCATGACCATCACCGGCCGTACCCTGGCTGAAGAACTGGCCGAGGTGCCCGACGAGCCGCGCGCCGACCAGGACGTGATCCGCCCGATCTCCAAGGCCTTGTACGAGCAGGGACACCTGGCGATCCTGAAAGGCAACCTGGCCACCGAAGGTTGCGTGGCCAAGATCACCGGCCTGAAGAACCCGGTCATCACCGGCCCGGCGCGCGTATTCGATGACGAGTACACCGCCATGGACGCCATCCTGGCCGACAAGATCAAGCCGGGCGACGTGCTGATCCTGCGCTACCTGGGGCCCAAGGGCGGTCCCGGCATGCCGGAAATGCTGGCGCCGACTTCGGCCATCATTGGCAAGGGCCTGGGCGAATCGGTCGGCCTGATCACCGACGGTCGCTTCTCGGGCGGCACCTGGGGCATGGTGGTGGGC
>JAEVZY010000371.1 GCA_023392035.1 Pseudomonadota bacterium
ACCCAAGAGATCGTCGCTGAAATGCGCGCCGGTCGCATGGTCATCCTTGTTGACGAGGAAGACCGCGAAAACGAGGGCGACCTTGTGCTTGCCGCCGATTTCGTCACGCCCGAAGCCATCAACTTCATGGCGCGCTTCGGCCGCGGCCTGATCTGCCTGACGCTGACCGGCGAACGCTGCGAACAATTGGCGCTGCCGATGATGACCACTCGCAACGGCACCGCCTACGGCACCAATTTCACGGTGTCCATTGAGGCGGCCGAAGGTGTGACCACCGGCATCTCGGCCGCCGACCGCGCGCGCACGGTGCAGGCGGCGGTGGCCAAGAACGCCAAGCCGGCCGACCTGGTCCAGCCCGGTCATATCTTCCCGCTCAAGGCGGTGAAGGGCGGCGTGCTGATGCGCGCCGGTCATACCGAAGCCGGCTGTGACCTGGCCGACATGGCCGGCCTGACGCCGGCCGCCGTGATTTGCGAAATCCTCAAGGAAGACGGCAGCATGGCCCGTCTGCCGGACCTGATCGAATTCGCCAAGGAACACCAGATCAAGATCGGTACCATTGCCGACCTGATCCATTACCGCAGCCAGACCGAAAGCATGGTCGAGCGCGTGGGCGAGCGCGAAATGCAAACCGCGCACGGCATTTTCCGCGCCATCGCCTATCGCGACAAGCCCAGCGGCGGCGCCCATCTGGCGCTGGTGCATGGCAACTTGCAGCGCGATCTGGAAAGCCTGGTGCGGGTGCATCAGCCGGTGTCCATGCTCGACCTGCTGGAGACGCGCGCCACCACCCATTCCTGGAATGCGGCAGCCGCCTTGTCGGCGATCCATGCATCGGAACGCGGCGTGATGGTGATGCTCAATTGCGAGGAATCGGCGGAGCAGATGTTCAGCCAGTTCGCCGCGCTGTGCTCGCCCGACGCGCCGCCGCCGCAGCGCACGGCACGCATGGACTTGCGCACCTATGGCATCGGCGCCCAGATCCTGAAAGACCTGGGGGTGGGCAAGATGAAACTGCTGGCCAACCCGCGCAAGATGCCTTCCATGACCGGCTTCAACCTGGAAGTGACGGGATATCAATCCAGTCCAGGCCAATGACAACAACAATGACCACCAACCAGCGAGAACAACCATGACCGTCGGAACCTACGAACCCAATCTGGATGGCGCCGGCTTGCGCATCGGCGTGGTGCAGGCACGCTTCAACGAAGACGTCTGCCACGGCCTGCTGGCCGCTTGCCTGGCCGAGTTGAAGCGCCTCGGCGTGCAGGACGATGACGTGCTGCACGTCAGCGTGCCGGGCGCGCTGGAGATTCCCCTGGCCCTGCAGAAGATGGCCGAATCGCAGCAGTTCGACGCCCTGATCGCCATCGGTGCCGTGATCCGCGGTGAAACCTATCACTTCGAGCTGGTCTCCAATGAATCGGGCGCCGGCATCACCCGCGTCGCCCTGGATTTCGGCATCCCTGTGGCCAATGCCGTGCTCACTACCGAGACCGACGAGCAGGCCGAGGTGCGCATGGTGGAGAAGGGCAGCGATGCCGCCCGGGTGGCGGTGGAAATGGCCAATCTGGCTTATGCGCTGGAAGAGTTGTCCAGCGAGGACGAGTAAACCCGTCTACGCACAGAATTTGAAACGACATGTCAGAAAAAACCACGCACGCCAATCCCAACAAGAACCGCACGCCGCGTCATCGCGCGCGTGAGTTCGCCCTGCAGGGAATCTACCAATGGCTGCTCAACCATGAAGACGCGGCCGTGATCGATGCCCACATTCGCCAGGCGCACGGCTTCGACAAGGCCGACAGCGGCCATTTCCACGCGCTCCTGCACAACAGCATCGAACAGGCGGATGAATTGCGCTCCGCGCTGTCACCCCTGATCGACCGGCCGATGGATCAACTGTCCCCGGTCGAGCATGCCGCGCTCTTGATTGGCGCCTGCGAGCTGCGCAACCACATTGAAATTCCATACCGGGTGGTGATCAACGAGGCGGTGGAATTGGCCAAGTCCTTCGGCGGTGTCGACGGCCACAAGTATGTGAACGGCGTGCTCGACAAGCTCGCCGCCAATGTGCGCAGCGCCGAAGTGCAATCGGGCCGCTGAACACTCATCGCACCAAGCAAACATCATGTCGCCCCAGCTCGCCCAGCGTCTGCAACATATCGCGCCCTTTCATGTGATGGAGCTGTCCAAGATGGCAGCCGAGCTTGAAAAGCAAGGGCGCTCCATCATCAACCTGGGCATAGGCGAACCGGATTTCACCGCCGCGCCTGACGTGATCGAAGCGGCCAGCCGCGCCATGGCGCATGGCCGCATGCAATACACCGCCGCCACCGGCATACCGGAATTGCGCGCGGCAATCTCGGGCTGGTACCGCGAGCATTACAAGCTGGAGGTGGCCCCCGAGCGCATCATCGTCACCGCCGGTGCTTCTGCCGCCTTGCTGCTGGCTTGCGCGGCGCTGGTGCGGCCGGGCGACCGGGTCTTGATGCCCGATCCCTGCTATCCCTGCAATCGCCATTTCGTGGCCGCCTTCGAGGGCGAGGCCCAGATGGTGGCTTGCGGACCGGAGTCGCGCTTCCAGTTGCGCGCGGCCGATGTGGCGCAGCACTGGAATGCACATACGCGCGGCGTGTTGCTGGCAACGCCTTCCAACCCCACCGGCACCAGCATCGAACACGCGCAGTTGGCGCACATCGTGGACCAGGTGCGCCAGCGCAGCGGCTTCACCATCGTCGATGAAATCTACCAGGGCCTGTCTTACGAGCAGCAGCCGTTCAGCGCGCTGTCGCTGGGCGAGGACGTGATCGTCATCAACAGCTTTTCCAAGTTCTTCAACATGACGGGCTGGCGCCTGGGCTGGCTGGTGGTGCCGCCGGCGATGGTGAGCGAGATCGAAAAGCTGGCGCAAAACTTTTTCATCTGCGCCTCCAGCATCGCCCAGCACGCGGCGGTGGCCTGCTTCTCGCGCGATTCGCTCGATTTGTATGAGGAGCGCCGGGTCGAATTCCAGCGCCGGCGCGACTACCTGGTGCCGGCCTTGCGGGAACTGGGCTTTGTGATTCCGGTGGAACCGGATGGCGCTTTCTATGTGTATGCGGATTGCAGCCGCTGGTCGGATGACGCCGATCGTCTCTCGATCGAGCTGCTCAACGAGGCGGGGGTGGTGCTGGTGCCGGGGCTGGATTTTGGTCCTGCCACCGCCAGCCGTTACTTGCGCATTTCGTATGCGACTTCAATCGAGAACCTTCATGCCGCCGTGGCGCGCATGAAGGCATTCTTCGAAAACCGCCAGCCGCGTGCCTGAGCCTGGCGCTCAGGCCGCTTCAGCCTCGGCGCTGAGCAGCGGTTCGTTGGTGATCGGGGTCTTCGGCTTGGCCGGGGCCGGCTTGGCGCGGCGCGCCACTTCCTTCAGTTTGTTGTACTCGGAAATCACTTTCGAGCCATAGCCGGAATCGGTTTCGGCATCGCCCGCGCCGACGTACATCTTCAAGGCGCTTTCCACCGAGCCGGTACGATTGACGTAGTCCTTCAGGATGCTGGAGCCGACCTTGATATTGGCCACCGGGTTGAGCGCCGCCTGGACGCCGCCCATGGGCTGGAATTTCTCGCGATGCACATTGGCCATCACCTGCATCAGGCCCTTGGCGCCTACCGGGCTTTCGGCAAACGGATTGAAGCGCGATTCGATGGCGATCACGGCCAGGATCAAGAGCGGATCGAGATGGGTTTCACGCGCCGTGGCATAGGTTGCGCCGACCAGCATGTTGGCGGCATCGGTCGCCACCCGGTAGCGCTTGGCAATCCAGCTCGTCACGCGTTGCTGTTCAGGATGGGCGTCCTTGGCCTTGGCAACGGTCAGGTCGGCCGGCTTGAGCAGGGCGGCGCCGGCCGGGCTGGCAGTGGCGCTCGCTGGCAATTCCGGCTTGCTGGCGGACGCGGCCGCGGCAGCCGGAAGGGCAGGGGCGGCCAGGGCCGCCATGGTTTCGACGGCAGCGCTGTCTTGCGCCACCTCTTCTTCAATATTGGCGAAAGGCGAGAGGGCGATCAAATCGGTGCCCAGGTGCGGATAAAAATACAGCACGACTACTGCAACTATGCCTGCCACGCCGACGGCGGAGAGGCCATGGCGGGTGCCGGTTTTCAAACCGGCCAGGCTTCGCGACAGCGCAGCGCGGACAGCGGGGATGCGCACGAGCTGCTTGAGCCTGGCGCTGGCCGAGTCTAGGATGCGATTCACGTTGACCTCCTGAAATCGCGCGGCAAGGCGAATCCGTCGAGCGCGGCGCAAGGCCGGCAGGCAAGGAACTCACTATGTCGCGAACCAGAAATCGTTCGGTGGGCGGGGTGCCCAGGCAGTGTGCCTGCCATTTTCCGAACGCCTTATTCGTTTCTGTCCAGCGTCTTGCGCTTGCGCGAGTCGCGACGGCAAGGCGGACATCCAACGAAGTTTTGCGGGAATGAGGCTGACGCCTCGAGACAACAATCCTTAAAATGTGAGGCCCCGCGGCCCCGTGAATTGATGGTTTAACCTACCGGGCTTCGCCCCTATGGAGCCCGTCCTCATCAAGGTGGAGGAATTTTAGGTAGGTCTTAAATATCACGTCAATACTATCAAATTGAAAAGCTATAACTTTTCTATCTGGAAATCTGGCCGGCCGGCAAGGCGGGCGGCGACAAACCATAGGCAAATCAGTAGCTTGCCCATGATTGTCCGCTGCGGCCCGACTCACCTTGAACAAGCGCAAAAAACATGAAATATGCCGATCTGCGGGAATTTATTGCCCAACTGCAATTAATTGGAGAGCTGAAACGGGTCAAGCATCCGGTTTCCCCTCATCTGGAAATGACGGAAATCTGCGACCGCACCCTGAAGGCAGGCGGTCCGGCGCTGCTGTTTGAAAATCCCGCGGGGCATGCGATGCCGGTGCTGGGCAATCTGTTCGGCACGCCGCGCCGGGTGGCGCTGGGCATGGGCGCCGAAAGCATCGATGAATTGCGCGGCATAGGCAAGGTGCTGGCCAGCCTGAAGGAGCCGGAACCGCCGCGCGGCTTGCGCGATCTGGCCGGCATGGGCGCGTTGGTGAAGTCGGTATGGGACATGGCACCGCGCGAACTGGGCAGCGCGCCCTGCCAGGAAGTGGTGTGGGAGGGCGCGGACGTGGATCTCTCGCGCCTGCCGATCCAGCATTGCTGGCCGGGCGATATTGCACCTCTCATTACCTGGGGCCTGGTGATCACGCGCGGCCCCAACAAGAAGCGCCAGAACCTGGGCATCTACCGCCAGCAAGTCATCGGCCGCAACAAGGTGATCATGCGCTGGCTGGCGCATCGCGGCGGCGCGCTCGATTTCCGCGAGCATGCGCAGCGCTTCAAGGGCCGGCCCTATCCGATCGCGGTGGCGCTGGGCGCCGATCCGGCCACCATATTGGGCGCCGTGACACCGGTGCCGGATACGCTTTCCGAATACCAGTTTGCCGGCCTGCTGCGCGGCGCGCGCACCGAGCTGGTCAAGGCCATCGGCAGCGAGTTGCGGGTGCCGGCGCGCGCCGAGATCGTGCTGGAAGGGCATATCCAGCCCGATGCCAATCATCAGAGCGGCTACGAGCATGCGGTCGAAGGTCCCTATGGCGACCATACCGGTTACTACAATGAGCAGGAAAGCTTCCCGGTCTTCACCATCGACCGCATCACCATGCGGCGCGATCCCATTTACCACTCCACCTATACCGGCAAGCCGCCGGACGAGCCGGCGGTGCTGGGCCTGGCGCTGAACGAGGTCTTCATTCCGCTGCTGCAAAAGCAGTTTGCGGAAATCCTGGATTTCTATCTGCCGCCCGAAGGCTGCAGCTATCGCATGGCGGTGGTGCAGATGAAGAAGGCCTATGCCGGCCATGCCAAGCGGGTGATGTTCGGGGTCTGGAGTTTCCTGCGCCAGTTCATGTACACCAAGTTCATCGTGGTGGTGGACGAGGATGTCAATCCGCGCGACTGGAAGGAAGTGATCTGGGCCATCACCACCCGCGTCGATCCGGTGCGCGATACGGTTTTGGTGGACAACACGCCGATCGATTATCTGGACTTCGCCAGTCCAGTCAGCGGCCTGGGTAGCAAGATGGGCATCGATGCCACCAACAAATGGCCGGGCGAAACCCAGCGCGAGTGGGGAGAGCCCATCGCCATGTCGGAGGACGTCAAGGCGCGGGTCGATGCCATCTGGTCCAGCCTGGGAATTTGAGGCAAGGGCGAGCGCAATTCAGGTAGAATGCAGGCCGGGCGGGCCCCTGCGCATTGCGGCGTGGTCAACCTGGTCAGGTCGGGAACGAAGCAGCCACAGCCATTTCCCGCAAGTGCCGCAGACAAGGCTCGCCCCCTGTCTTTCCAGCTGTTCAATCCCCCTCGCTTTTCGTTCCGCCTTTCATTCTTTCAAGCAGCCGGCCAGGCGCGTTCCAGCCAGGCGGCATTGACATGGCGCGCCGCCAAGGTGCCCGGCACTTGGCCGTGGGCCGGATCGACGCGGCTGGCGATGAAGGCCTGCGCCATGTCGGCGGGCGCATGCTTGAGCATCAGGCTGCCCTGGCACAGCAGCACCAGGTCTTGCGCAAAGCGGCGCGCCTGGACTTCCAGCGACATCGGCTCGCGCAAGGCGTGCTGCAGGCCCTGCATCAAGTCTTGCAGGCCGGCATGCGCGCTGGCGGCGTCGCGCAAGGATTGCAGAAGAAGTTCGAAGCCTTCCGGCGCGCGTTCGATGGCGCGCAGCACATCCAGGCACATCACATTGCCCGAACCCTCCCAGATGGAATTGACCGGCGCTTCGCGGTAATAGCGTGCCAGCGGCCCGGTTTCGACATAGCCATTGCCGCCCCAGGTTTCCATGCATTCGCCGCAAAATTCAAGTGCGCGCTTGCAGACCCAGAACTTGGCCGCCGGCGTCAGGATGCGCTTGATGGCCTGCTGCAGCGGATCGTCCGGGCTATCCAGGCTGTGCGCCAGTTGCAGCATCAGATGCATGGCGGCCTCGGCTTCCAGCGCCAGGTCGCACAAGACGTTTTGCATCAGCGGCTGATGCAGCAGCGGCTTGCCGAAAGCGCTGCGATAACGGCAATGATGGATGGACTGGATCAGCGCCGCGCGCATCAGTCCGGCGCTGCCGATCACGCAATCCACCCGCGTGATGCCGGCCATCTCGATGATGGTCGGAATGCCGCGCCCTTCCTCGCCCAGCATCAGGCCCCAGGCCTCCTGGAATTCGACTTCGCTGCTGGCATTGGAGCGATTGCCCAGTTTGTCTTTCAGTTGCTGGACCAGCACCGCATTCTTGCTGCCGTCGGGCGCGAAGCGCGGCACAAAGAAGCAGGAGAGTCCGGCCTTGGTACGCGCCAGCACCAGATGGGCATCGCACATCGGGGCCGAGAAGAACCACTTGTGCCCGGTGAGCAGATAGGGTGCGCCCCGTCCTTCGGCATTGCCGGCCGGGCGGGCCAGCGTGCTGTTGCTGCGCACGTCGGAGCCGCCCTGCTTTTCGGTCATGCCCATGCCGACCAGCATGCCGCGCTTTTGCGCCAGCGGCAGGTCGCGCCCATCGTATTCGGCGCTGCCAAGCTGGGTCCGGAATTTCGGGTAAAGATGCTCGTCGCGGGCCAGCAGCGGCAGGGCGGCGAAGCTCATGGTGACCGGGCACATCGAGCCCGACTCCAGTTGCGCGTGCAGATAGTAGCCGGCCGCGCGTTCCAGATGCGCCCCCGGGCCGGGCCGCAGCCAGGCGGCATTGTGCATGCCATGGCGGCACAGCGATTGCAGCAGGCGGTGCCAGGCGGGATGGAATTGCACCCGGTCGATGCGCCGGCCCTGCGGATCGAAGGCCTGCAATTCGGGCGGGTGTCGATTGGCATCTTCGGCCGCATCCAGCATTTCACTGCTGCCTAGTTCGGCGCCGATTTGCATGAGGCTGGCGTCGGCATGCCGCGCCGGCCCGGCGGCCAGTGCCGCCTGCAAGGCGGTATCGCGGGAGTAGAAGTTGACATCGGCCAGGCGCGGCGCCTGGTTGCTCACTTCATGGGTCGGCCATTTCATGAGGTCTCCGTCTTTTTGAGGTGTGCGGCATGCCTATTTTGCATCTTTGCGGCGCGCTTGCGGAGCTGAAATTCCAGCCGCCGGCAATGGCTCAAGGGAATACTCTTCCAGACGGGGCGCGCCGCCCCCGCTCGGGTAAAATGCGCGGGTTGCAATTGTCTTTCGACGGCAGCCCATGTCCTATCAAGTCCTGGCACGCAAATATCGCCCCCGCAGTTTCGAAACCCTGGTCGGACAGGAGCACGTCGTGCGCGCCCTGACCCATGCACTGGAGCAGAAGCGCCTGCATCATGCATGGTTGTTTACCGGCACCCGCGGCGTGGGCAAGACCACCTTGTCGCGCATCCTGGCCAAGGCGCTCAATTGCCAGGGCGCCGATGGCCAGGGCGATGTCACGGCACAACCCTGCGGCGTGTGCGAAGCCTGCACCGCCATCGATGCCGGCCGCTTCGTCGACTACATCGAAATGGACGCCGCCTCCAATCGCGGCGTCGATGAAATGGCGCAATTGCTGGAGCAGGCGATCTACGCGCCCTCCAATGCCCGCTACAAGGTCTACATGATCGACGAAGTGCATATGCTGTCCAGCCATGCCTTCAACGCCATGCTCAAGACCCTGGAAGAGCCGCCGGAACACGTCAAATTCATTCTCGCCACCACCGATCCGCAAAAGATTCCGGTGACGGTCTTGTCGCGCTGCCTGCAGTTCAATCTGAAGCAGATGCCGCCCGGCCACATCGTCGGCCATCTGGAAAACATCCTTGGCCAGGAAGGTATCGCTTTCGAAGTGCCGGCCTTGCGCCTGCTGGCGCAGGGCGCACAAGGCTCCATGCGCGATGCGCTCTCGCTCACCGACCAGGCGATTGCCTATTCCGCTGGCCAGGTCACGCTGGATGCCGTGCAAGGCATGCTGGGCGCGCTCGACCAGTCCTATCTCCTGCGCGTGCTGGATGCGCTGGTGCGCGGCGATGGCGCCGACCTGCTGGCGGTGGCCGATGAAATGGCCGGCCGCAGCCTGTCATGGAGCACCGCGCTGCAGGACCTGGGTTCGCTGCTGCACCGCATTGCGCTGGCGCAGGCCGTGCCTTCGGCCCTGGCCAACGACCTGCCCGAGCGCGAGGAAGTCTTGCGCCTGGCCGCCGCCATGCAGCCGGATGAGGTTCAGCTCTATTACCAGATCGCGGTGCACGGCCGCAATGAACTGGGGCTGGCGCCCGATGAATATGCCGGCTTCACCATGACCTTGTTGCGCATGCTGGCGTTCCGGCCGGTGACGGGCGGCGGTGCTCCGGAAACGGTGTCGGCCGCGCCCGCTGGTGGGT
>JAEVZY010000368.1 GCA_023392035.1 Pseudomonadota bacterium
GTCCAAGCGAGCGTGAAGCCCGACGTCACCTGTGCCGTTTTCAACTGATCCGGCTTGCTCAATGGACGTCCGACGAAGAAGTCGAAATTGAAGCCTTGAATATTGCCGCGATAACCGAGCACTGCGCCAGTCAAGCGGGTCCCGGTCAGCCAAATGGTGGAGGGTCCGCCGACTTCGCCATGGTCCAAACCCACATACAGCGCCTGCTGCGAATCGCGCAGCGGCAGAGCCAGTTCATTGCGCAACAGCCAACCGCGTTCGCCCAGCAGCATGTTTTCGCCGTCGAAGCCGCGCACGGTAAAGCGCCCGCCTATGGAGAACTGGTCCAGCACGGGCAAGGGCGTGCGATTCCACTGCCCGCGGAAATTGCCGCTGTACTGCAAGTCCTGCTCGCCCAGCTTGAAAGGCAGGAGCAATTGCGCGTCGGCCCGCAGCAATTGCGCGCGCGAGATGCCGGGGCTTTCATCTTCATTTGGCTGCGCCATGGCGTGGAAGGCGCCGGTGGCGTGTCGCCAGGCCAAGTTGGCGTCCAGCACGGCGCGGCCCATGAATTGGCGATGGCTGGCGCCAAGCTCCCAGCCGGCGCTGCGCTGGGCCTGTACTTCGACTTCCACGTCTTCAATGAAATTGCGCGAACTGCGCTGCCAGACCTTGGCCGACAGGCTGGTCGTGGCCTGCTGGCTGCGATGCACCAGGCGGGAGAATTTGATGTCGCTGGTCTCGCTCTCGCCGCTGTACAGGTAAGACTGATACAGGCCTGTCACCGTCTGCGAGTAGTTCGAGCTGCTGTGGTTGAACTCAAGCTGCGAGTAACCCAGCGGCAGGCCGTAGTAGAAGCTGCCGGAGTGCGTGCCACGCTCGCCGTCGGCGGTCTGCCCAAGATGCCCCAGGTTGCGATACACGCTGACACTGAGCAGGTCGTTGAGCGCGAACAGGTGGTTCCAGGCCAGGGCCAGGCTGCCGATCACCTTGCCGGTATTGCGGGTGCCGCTGTCGTCGACACTGGCGGAAAACAGGAAGGGCTTGTTCTGTCGCCAGTGAATCAGCAAATCGCTGTCGCCCGGTGCGGTCTTGCTGTCCGAGGGCGTGATTTCGATGTCCGCTTCCACGGTGGGCAGACGGCGCAGGTTTTCCAGGCCTTGCTCGATGTCGTGCAGGTTGAGCAGATCGCCCGGCGCGATCGGCAACGCATTCCACAGGGTGGCGCGCGCATTGTCGACGTGAATGCGACGCACGTAGCCGGGCATGACGGTCAGATCCAGCGTGCCGCCGGACAGCTTCTGCGGCCCGGCCAGGATGCGCGTGGTGACATAGCCGCGCTTGATGACGTGCTTTTGCACCCGGTCTATCACTTGCTCGATTGCGCGTTCGCCCAGGCAGCGACCCAGTGCGCGATCCGGCTCGCCGTCCAGCGTGAAATTGGCGGCCTCAAGCGCCCATTGGAATTGGTCGGCCGCGTCGCCTTGCAAGCGCAGGCGGTCGATCCGATAGCAAGCGCTTTCATCCAGTACCAGTCGTTCGGGCAAGCGCTCGGCAGCGTCGGGCGTGGCCTGATCGTTTTTCACATCCGGGCGCACCGGAGGCCGGTCACGCAAGCTTTGCTCGCGCTGGCTTTGCTCGCGCTGGAGTTGACGCAACAGCTCCTGGTCCGGGCGGGTCGGAAGGCTTTGCGCTTGCCCGAGCGTGCTGCAGAACGGGCAAGACAGCAGCACGACCAGCCGTACAAGAACCAGGCGCCAGCTGGCACCCGACAAGAAACGGCCGACACAGCCGCAAAGGAAGCACCGAATCATTCCTACCCCTGAACATTGATTTTTCCGCTGGATGCGCGGCGTCAGGGATTAGGACACTTGCGGGCGTGTGCAGGGGTTAAAAAATAAAAAACACAGTGCGCGAATGACGGGGGTGCGGCTGATGATCGGAATCTTCCGACTTGAACTCGCTAGTTTTCGCTGCGCGGATCGCGCGACAGCAGTTGCGCCACCGTCTCGCGCGGAGAGCGGGCATCAAAAAGGATGGAAGCGACCGCTTCCGTGATCGGCATGTCGACGCCGTGTTCCTGCGCCAGGGTGCGCACGGCTTGTGCGCAGCGCACGCCTTCGGCCACGTGGCCCAGTTCGGCCACCACTTGCGCCAGCGCCTTGCCCTTGGCCAGGCCAAGGCCCACGCGCCGATTGCGCGACAGTTCGCCGGTGCAGGTCAGGATGAGATCGCCCATGCCGGTCAGGCCGGTAAAGGTTTCCGGGCGCGCACCCAGTGCCACGCCGAGGCGGGTGATTTCCACCAGGCCGCGCGTGATCAGCGCGGCGCGCGCATTCATGCCCAGGCCCATGCCATCGGCAATGCCGGTGGCAATGGCGAGGATGTTCTTCACGGCGCCGCCGACTTCCACTCCAATCAGGTCGTCCGAGGCATACACGCGTATCGCACCGCCATGCACGGCGCGCACCACCAGTTGCGCCAGGCCGGCATCGGCCGAGGCCACGGTCAGGGCGCAGGGCAAACCATGCGCCACTTCCTGCGCAAACGAAGGGCCCGAGAGCGCGCCCGCCGCAAGCCGCGTGCCGAGTTCCTCGCGCACCACCTGGTGCGGCAGCAAACGGCTGCCTTCCTCGAAGCCTTTGCACAGCCAGACCAGATTGGGAATGGGCTGGCCCTTCATGGCTTGCAGCAAAGGCCGCAAGCCGGCCACCGAAGTGGCGGCGATCAGCAGACCGCCCTGGGCCGCGGCCAGGGCCGCGCTCAGATCGGAAGTGAGGGCAATCGATTCGGGCAGGGCGATGCCGGGCAGATAGGCGCGGTTTTCACGCTGGCTGGCCAGCGCCTGCATCAGCGTGGGATTGCGGCCCCAGAGGGTGACCTTGCGCACCGGCGCCAGGGCAATGGCCAGGGCCGTGCCCCAGGCGCCTGCGCCCAGCAAGACCACCGGCGGCGCATTGCCTTGATCAGTCGCCCCAGACATCGGCGGCCTTCACAAATCCGGCCTGGCCATCGGCATGCCTGACCTTGACCCAGCCATTGGCCGGCAGCTCGTTCATCTCCAGCAGCACGTGGCGTTCGGCGGAAAACACCAGCGGCGAAGCTTCGTCGGGCGCCTGGTGCACGCGGGCCATCGGGCTGCTCACCACCAGATGCCGGCGCGGCACCAGGTCGCGCGTGGCAATCCAGGAGAATTCGCCGCTGGCATCGCGCACGCGGGTAAAGGAACCCGAGCTTTGCAGGACTTCCAGCGGCATGTTGCGCGGCGCGATCGCCAGCTTGCGACCGCGCTCGGTCGGGGCGTCATACAGCACCGCGGGCGCCACGCCCACCGAGCGGTATTCCACGGCGTGGACGCTGCCGGCCGCGGCCAACAGCGAACAGGCCAGCAGGCCGGCGTTCAGGCGCGACATTACTGTACGCGGCTGCCGTCGGGCATGATCAGGCCGGCGCCCTGTTGCGCCTGCTGCTCGGCCAGCGCGGCCTGGCGCTGCTGGTAGAACATCTCGAAATTGATTTCCGACAGGTGCACCGGCGGGAAACCGGCGCGGGTCACCATGTCGGCGATGTTGGCGCGCAGGTAGGGATAGATGATGTTGGGGCAGCCAATGCCCAGCAGCGGATCGAGCTGCTCGGCCGGGATGTTGCGCGCCTCGAAAATGCCGGCCTGCTTGCCTTCCACCAGGAACGCCACCTTCTCGCCAACCTTGGCGGTGACGGTGATGGTCACCGTGGCTTCGAAAATGCCTTCGGCCAGTTGCTCGGCGCCGACATCGACCGCCACTTCCATCGCCGGCGCTTCCTGCTCGAGGAAGATGGCGGGGGAATTGGGCTGTTCGAGCGACATGTCCTTCAGGTAGACGCGCTGGATCTGGAATACGGGTTGGTCTTGGTCAGCCATGGGAATCTTTTTTTAGAGAGAGTAAGCAGCGCAGGGCGCCGCCGTGAGGGAACCAGCAATCAGGCCAATCAGGCGCCGCTTGCGACGTCACCCGCCAGCATGCCATCCAGCTTGCCCTGGCGGTTGAGGGCGGACAAATCGTCGAAGCCGCCGACGTGGGTGTCGCCGATGTAGATCTGCGGCACGGTCCTGCGCCCGGTTTTCTGCATCATGTCGGCGCGCTGATCGGGATCGAGGTCGATGCGGATCTTTTCGATATCATCGACGCCTTTTTCCTTCAACAGGCGCTCGGCCATCAGGCAGTAAGGGCACACGCCAGTGC
>JAEVZY010000002.1 GCA_023392035.1 Pseudomonadota bacterium
CACTGATACTGTCGACCCTCTATCCCTGATACTCAGTCTGCAAGACAGCACGGATGATCGCGTATTGACCGCCTTGGACGAAGCGAAGGAGCAGCTGCCATGGTAAGAGGGCTGACCCTGTTTCGCGATTGGTTCGCTGAGCACCGGAACCAGTACGTCCTGATCGGCGGCACCGCCGCCAGCTTGACGATGGAGGGTGGAGGAAGCTCTTTCGTGGGTAGGCGAGGACCGCCTGATACCGCTCAAGGCTTTCGCTTGGCTGCAACTGACTGCCTCGCAAGAGCGGGGCGAAGCGGTCGATGCAAGAAACATCCGCAAGCATGCCAACGATATTCTGAGACTTTCGCAACTTCTCGCAGAAACCACCCACATCGAGGTACCGGCGAAGATTGCACACGACATCAGCATGTTTTTGAGAGCAGTGAAATCCGAGGATTCGTGCGATCCCAAAGCAATCGGACTCAAGAACACCAGTCTCCAACAAATACTCGCTCGCATTGCAGACGCCTATGGTTCCGAGCTTTGAACGCCGGCGTACAATGCGCCTCGCCTCTTTCTTCCCCGATTGCCGATGAAACTCGCCACCTGGAACGTCAACTCCCTCAAGATCCGCCTGCCGCAAGTCTTGCGCTGGCTGCAGGAAAGCCCGGTCGATATCCTCTGCTTGCAGGAGACCAAGCTGACGGACGACAAATTTCCGGTGGCGGAAATCGAAGCGGCCGGTTTCCAGGTCGCCTTTGCCGGGCAGAAGACCTACAACGGTGTGGCCATCCTGTCGCGCTTTCCGATCTCGCACGTGGTGGTCAACAATCCGCTGTTCCCGGACGAGCAGAAGCGCATCCTCGCCGCCACCATCGAGGGGATGCGCATCGTCTGTGCTTACATCCCCAACGGGCAGGCAGTCGGCTCGGAGAAATACGAATACAAGCTGCGCTGGTTGGAAGCCCTGCACGATTTGATGGACGCCGAGCTGCGCGACAACCCGCAAACGGCGCTTCTGGGCGACTACAACATCGCGCCGGAAGATCGCGATGTGCACGATCCGGTGGCATGGGCGGGACAGGTCCTGTGTTCCGAGCCGGAGCGGGAAGCCTTCCGCCGCCTGCAGTCGCTGAGTTTCAAGGACAGCTTCCGGCTGTTCGAGCAGCCGGAAAAAACCTTCAGTTGGTGGGACTACCGCATGCTCGGATTTCGGCGCAATGCCGGCCTGCGGATCGATCACATCCTGCTGTCCCCGGAATTGGCCGCGCGCTGCACCGCTTGCATGGTGGATCGAGCGCCGCGCAAATGGGAACAGCCGTCCGACCATGCGCCAGTGATCGCCACGCTGGACGCAGCGCCCAGCGCCTGAACCTTATGGCGGCGACATGCCGCCGACTTCAAGCGCCTCTTTCAACTGCTGCAAATCGGTGTGTACCGCCGCCATGTCCTGCTGCAGGCGCTCGTCGGTCATGCCGGGCAGGCGAAACAGGGTGAACAAGACTTCGCTGCCGTTCTGATTGGGCACCACGCGCAGGGGCACGAAGACTTCCAGCCCATCTTCCAGGCTCACCATGTGGTCAAGGATGCCCTCGGCCGGATTGCCGGTGAAACGAAAGCCGGCTTCGCCCTGCCCGGTATCGATGCGCCAGCCGGCGCCCTCGCGGCGCACGCTCTTGCACAGGCCGCCGGCCCAGCGCGGCAATTGATTGACATCGGCAATGAAAGCGGCCACCTCGGCGGGCGGACGGTCGATGGAGACGGCAAGTGTAATGGACGGATGCATGGCGACTCAGCTCTCGCGTGAACGGCGCAACTGTTTCTCGAAGCTCTGGTCGAGCTTGGACACACGTTGCACTTTTTGCGGCCCGAGGCTGTTGACGAAGGCCACGAACTCGTTCATTTCCATGGGCTGGCACAGCTTGTGGTGGTGTCCGGCCTCGTCGATTTCCACCAAATGGAACAGGCCGTCGCCGCCGCGCACCATGGAATGGAACTTGTCGGGAAGACGTTGATTGAGCCGCTCGACGGCGGCGCTGGCTTTGGTCGTACGCACGGGATGGAAGGTTCTCGAAAGAAAAAAAGCGCCCCCGGCTTCGGGGGCGCGAGAGGAACCCGCAACAGTAGGACCCACCGCCCGCCGGGCATGATCCGCAGAATGACGCGCAATTGCGAAGTCGTCAAACTCCGCGGCGCATTTTACTGTTCCCGCTTTGCTCAGGCGGATTGAGCCAGGGCATCACGCACCTGCACCAGTGAAGACGGATCTTCGATGGTGGTGAGGTCGCCCGCTTCCCGCCCTTCGCAAATGGCCTGGATGGCGCGCCGCAAGAGCTTGCCGGAACGGGTCTTGGGCAACAGGCTCACCAGGTGCACCCGCGCCGGTCGCGCCACGGCGCCCAGCTGGCGGTCGACCACCCCCATGATTTCCGCTTCCAGCGCCTGGCGCGCGCCGGCGCTTGCCAGCGCCTCGCCGTGTTTGGGAATCACGAAGGCGATGGCCACCTGGCCCTTGAGCTTGTCGGCCACGCCCACCACCGCCACTTCCGACACATTTGGATGGCTGGAGATGCTTTCTTCGATTTCGCGCGTGCCAAGACGATGGCCGGCAACGTTGATCACATCGTCGGTGCGACCGAGGATGAAGTAATAGCCGTCTTCATCGCAGATGCCCCAGTCGAAGGTGGAGTACACCGGCTCGCCGGGGAAGTTGGACCAGTAGGTTTGCACGAAGCGCTGGTCGTCGCCGAACACGGTTTGCATGCAGCCGGGCGGCAGCGGCGCTTCGATCACCACCACGCCTTTTTCGTTCGGCCCGCAGGCCTCTCCGTGGCTTTCGTTGATGATCTTGACCCGGTAACCCGGCATGGCCACGCCCGGCGAACCCAGGCGCGTGGGCCGCTCGTCCACGCCGCGCGCAATCGAGAGAATCGGCCAGCCGGTCTCGGTCTGCCAGTAGTTGTCCACCACCGGCACCTTCAATTCGCCGGCGATCCATGAAGACGTGGTTTCATCCAGCGGTTCGCCCGCGAGATAGAGCGCCTTGAGCGAAGACAAATCATGCGCCTGCATGAATTGCGGCGGCTGCTTCTTCAACACGCGTATCGCGGTCGGCGCGGAAAACATGCGCGTGACGCGATGCTTCTCGACCAGGCTCCACCAGATGCCGGCATCGGGCCGGATCGGCAAGCCTTCATAGACGATGCTGGCCATGCCGGCGATCAGCGGGCCATAGACGATATAGGAATGTCCCACCACCCAGCCGATATCCGAAGTGGTGAAGAAAGTCTCGCCCGGCTTGCCGCAAAAGATGTGCTGCATGGAGGAAGCCAGCGCCACCGCATAGCCGCCCACATCGCGCTGCACGCCCTTGGGCTTGCCGGTGGTGCCCGAGGTGTACAGGATGTAGGACATCTCGTTGGATTCGAGCCAGGTGACCGGCACTTGCGCATCCAGGTGCTGCTGGCGCAGGGTCTCCCAGTCGACGTCGCGTCCGGCCGTGCGCTCCATCGGCATGAAGCCGCGATCCAGCAGCAGCACATGGCGCGGCTTGTGACTGGACAAGCGCAGCGCTTCATCCAGCAAGGGCTTGTAGGCCACGCGCTTGCCGGCGCGCGAGCCGGCGTCGGCCGAGACCACCAGCGCCGGCTTGGCATCGTCCACCCGGCTGGCCAGGCTGTTGGCGGCAAAGCCGCCGAACACCACCGAGTGCACCGCGCCGATGCGGGCGCAAGCCAGCATGGCGAAGATCGCCTGCGCCACCATCGGCATGTAGATCAGCACCCGGTCGCCCCGTCCCACACCCAGGCTTTGCATCATGGCCGCGGTGCGTTCCACTTCGCGTTGCAGTTCGCCGAAGCTGTAGATGCGCTCCACCGGTTGGCCATCCGGATCGATTTCGGTGCTGACTGCAATCAAGGCCGGCTTGTCCGCCTGGCTTGCCACCCAGCGATCGACCGCGTTGTAGCAGAGATTGGTGTGGCCGCCCACGAACCAGCGGTTGAAGGGCTTGCGGCTGTCGTCCAGCACTTGCGACCACGGCGTTTGCCAGTGGATGCGCCGCGCTTCTTCACCCCAGAATTCAGCCGGCTGCTCCAGCGCGCGGCGCTGGAAATCCTCGTAGTGCATGTCTCCCCCTCCTGTCTCGGATCCGGTCGGTGCCGGGTGGTTCGGGTATTGCGTATCTTAAAAGCTGTCGCCGGGCACGCGCACCCAGCCGTCCATCAAAACCCGTGCGCTGCGGCTCATGATGGCCTTGGTCACTGTCCATTCGCCCTTGAGCTGGCTGGCTTCGGCGCCCACGCGCAGGGTGCCCGAAGGATGGCCGAAGCGCACCGCATTGCGCTGGCCGCCACCCGCCGCCAGGTTGACCAGGGTGCCGGGGATGGCGGCCGCGGTGGCGATCGCCACGGCGGCGGTGCCCATCATGGCATGGTGCAGTTTGCCCATGGACATGGCGCGCACCAGCAAGTCGATATCACGCGCATGCACTTCCTTGCCGCTGGAGGCGACATAGCTTTTCGCAGGTGCGACGAAGGCGATCTTGGGCGTGTGCTGGCGGCGCTGGGCTTCATCGACATTCTTGATCAAGCCCATGCGCATGGCGCCGAATGCGCGCAGGGTTTCGAACATGGCCAGCGCCTTGGGATCGCCATTGATGGCGTCCTGCAGCTCGGTGCCGGTATAGCCGATGGCCTCGGCATTGACGAAGATGGTGGGAATGCCGGCATTGATCATGGTGGCATGCAGACGGCCCAGGCCGGGCACGTCCAGCTCATCCACCAGGTTCCCGGTCGGGAACATGGCGCCGCCGGCGCCCTCTTCCTCGGCCGCCGGGTCCATGAATTCCAACTGCACTTCGGCGGCGGGAAAGGTCACGCCATCCAGTTCGAAGTCGCCGGTCTCCTGCACCTGGCCGTCGGTGATGGGCACATGCGAAATGATGGTCTTGCCGATGTTGGCTTGCCAGATGCGCACGGTGGCGATGCCATCGCGCGGAATGCGCGCCGGATCGACCAGGCCATTGCTGATGGCAAACGGCCCCACCGCGGCCGACAGGTTGCCGCAATTGCCGCTCCAGTCGACAAAGGCGCTGTCGATCGACACTTGCCCAAACAGATAGTCCACATCGTGATCGGGCCGCGTGCTCTTGCTGAGGATGACCGTCTTGCTGGTGCTGGAGGTGGCGCCACCCATGCCGTCGATCTGCTTGGCATAGGGATCGGGGCTGCCGATCACGCGCAACAGCAGCTTGTCGCGCGCCGGCCCCGGCTCGCGCGCGGCGCCGGGCAAGTCTTCCAGCTTGAAGAACACGCCCTTGCTGGTGCCGCCGCGCATATAGGTGGCGGGAATGCGGATCTGGGGAGAATGCTTCATCGTCATCCTTTACTTCAGGCGGCCTTGGCGTTAGAGGCCAGGAAGTCCTGGGCAAAGCGCTGCAGCACGCCGCCGGCTTCGTAGATCGACACTTCTTCGGCGGTATCCAGGCGGCAGGTGACCGGCACTTCCACCCGTTCGCCATTCCTGCGATGGATCACCAGCGTCAGATCGGCACGCGGCTGGCGCTGGCCGATGACGTCATAGGTTTCGCTGCCATCCAGGTGCAGGGTCTGGCGATTGGTGCCGGGCTTGAATTCCAAGGGCAGCACGCCCATGCCGACCAGATTGGTGCGGTGGATGCGCTCGAAACCTTCTGCCACGATGGCTTCCACGCCGGCCAGGCGCACGCCCTTGGCGGCCCAGTCGCGCGAGGAACCCTGCCCATAATCAGCGCCGGCAATCACGATCAGGGGCTGGCGCCGCTGCATGTAGGTTTCAATCGCTTCCCACATGCGGGTGACCTTGCCTTCCGGCTCGATGCGCGCAAGCGATCCGGCTTTCACCTGTCCATCCACCACCACCATTTCATTTTTCAAGGTGGGATTGGCGAAGGTGGCGCGCTGCGCCGTCAGATGGTCGCCGCGGTGGGTGGCGTAGGAATTGAAGTCTTCCTCCGGCAGGCCCATCT
>JAEVZY010000021.1 GCA_023392035.1 Pseudomonadota bacterium
CGATTACCGCGCTTCAGATCGACGACGCGCTGAAAACCATCCAAAGCATCTTCGATGCACTGCCGGCGCCGCAATCGCGCCTGGCGGCCTGATGCAGGAAAGGAGCTTTGCATGCAACAACGAATCCTGATGTGCGCGCCGGACCACTTCGATGTTGCCTATGTCATCAATCCCTGGATGGAGGGCAACCTGGCGCGCTGCGATGCCAGATTGGCGATGCGTCAATGGCAGGAATTGGCGCGCGCCATCGGCCGCGTGGCGCAAGTGGAAACCGTGCGCGGCGGCGAGCAGGTGCCGGACATGGTGTTCACCGCCAATGCCGGCCTGGTGCTGGACCAAGGCGTGGTCTTGTCGCGCTTCCGGCACGAAGAGCGCCAGCCGGAAGAGGCGCTCTTTGCCCGCTGGTTTGAAGCGCACGGATTTTCGGTGCTGCGCCTGCCGTCCGGATTGCATTTCGAGGGCGCGGGCGACGCCTTGTTCGACCGCGGCCGCGCCCTGTTGTGGATGGGCTGGGGCCATCGTTCCGACCTCGGCGCCGCCGGACCGCTCGCACACCTGCTGCAGGTCGAGGTGCAGCCGCTGCGCCTGATCGATGCGCGCTTTTATCACCTTGACACCTGTTTCTGCCCGCTGCAGGGCGGCGCCCTGCTGTGGCATCCGGCGGCCTTCGATGCCGCCTCACGGGCCTGCGTGGAGGCGCGGGTGCCGGCCGAAAAACGCATTGCGGTCGGGGTGGAAGATGCCGCTGCTTTCGCATGCAATGCGGTCAACATCGGCCGCCACGTCTTCCTCAACCAGGCCACGCCCGCTTTGCAGGCGGCGCTGGCCGCACACGGCTTTGAAGTGCACGCCGTGCCCTTGTCGGAATTCATGAAGGCAGGCGGCGCCGCCAAATGCCTGACCCTCGATCTGTCCGAAACCCTGGCCGACCATGTGCCTCAGAGGTCCGGCCTGGCCGTGCAGGGTGCCTGGGCGGGTGCATAGGCGCGCAGCCTTACGTATAATCACCCTCTGCGCCGATTTGATTGAACAAGTCAAACCCAGCTTGCGGGCGCAGGGAACGGAACCCAAAGGCCGTCCCGAATAAATGCTGCTAAAGCGGACCAAAAACCCGGCTCCGCCAGCAGCCGGGTTTTTGCATTCCGGATACTGGAAAACATTCATGAAACGCGATCTCATCCCCGACGTCGAGGCCGTCCTGCGCGACCTCCTTGCCCGCCGCATCCTGGTTCTGGACGGCGCGATGGGCACCATGATCCAGCGCTACAAGCTGACCGAGGAAGATTATCGCGGCGAACGTTTCAAGGACTTCAGCGTCCCCGGCAAGCAAGTCTTCCTGAAGGGGAACAACGAATTGCTGAGCCTGACGCGCCCGGACGTCATCAGCGAAATCCACGAGCAATACCTGGCCGCCGGCGCCGACCTGATCGAGACCAATACCTTCGGCGCCACCACGGTCGCCCAGGACGATTACCACATGGCCGCGCTGGCCTATGAAATGAACCTGGCCTCGGCACGCCTGGCGCGCGCCGCCTGCGACAAGTACGCCACGCCCGACAAGCCGCGCTTCGTGGCCGGCGCGCTCGGCCCGACGCCCAAGACCGCCTCGATTTCGCCGGACGTGAACGATCCCGGCGCACGCAATGTCAGCTTCGACCAGCTGGCCGCGGCTTACCTGGAGCAGGTGCGCGGCCTGGTCGATGGCGGCGCCGACGTGCTGCTGGTGGAGACCATCTTCGATACCCTCAACTGCAAGGCGGCGCTGTTTGCCATCGAAGGCTATTTCGAAGAGACCGGCAAGCGCCTGCCGATCATGATCTCCGGCACCGTGACCGATGCCTCCGGCCGCATCCTCTCCGGCCAGACCGTGGCCGCCTTCTGGAACTCGGTGCGCCATGCGCGACCGCTGACGGTGGGCTTGAACTGCGCCCTCGGTGCGGCCCTGATGCGGCCCTACGCGGAAGAACTGGCCAGCATCGCCGACACCTTCGTCTGCATCTATCCGAATGCGGGCTTGCCCAATCCGATGTCGGACACCGGCTTCGACGAAACGCCGGACGTCACTTCTTCCCTGCTCAAGGAATTTGCCGACAGCGGCTTCGTCAACATTGCCGGCGGCTGCTGCGGCACCACGCCGGACCACATCAAGGCCATCGCGCAAACCGTGGCCAGCATTGCCCCGCGCCGCCTGCCCGATGTGCCGGTGGCGATGCGCCTGTCGGGTCTTGAGCCGTTCACGATCGACGACAGCTCGCTGTTCGTCAACGTCGGCGAGCGTACCAACGTCACCGGCTCCAAGGCCTTTGCGCGCCTGATCCTGAACGAGCAGTACGACGAAGCGCTGTCGGTGGCGCGCCAGCAGGTGGAAAACGGCGCCCAGGTCATCGACATCAACATGGATGAAGCCATGCTCGATTCAGTGGCGGCCATGACGCGCTTCCTGAACCTGGTGGCGTCCGAACCCGATATCGCGCGGGTGCCGGTGATGATCGACTCTTCCAAGTGGAGCGTGATCGAAGCCGGCCTGAAATGCGTGCAGGGCAAGTCCATCGTCAACTCGATTTCGCTGAAGGAAGGCGAGGCCGAATTCCTGCGCCAGGCGCGCCTGTGCCGGCGCTACGGCGCGGCCGTGATCGTGATGGCCTTCGATGAAACCGGCCAGGCCGACACCTTTGCCCGCAAGACGGAAATCTGCGCCCGTGCTTACAAGCTGCTGGTGGAGCAGGTCGGCTTTCCGCCGGAAGACATCATCTTCGATCCCAACATCTTCGCCATTGCCACCGGCATCGAAGAGCACAACAACTACGCGGTGGATTTCATCAATGCCACCCGCTGGATTCGCGAGAACCTGCCGCATGCCAAGATCAGCGGCGGCGTCTCCAACGTCAGCTTTTCTTTCCGCGGCAATGACGCCGCGCGCGAAGCGATCCATACCGTGTTCCTGTACCACGCCATCAAGGCCGGCATGACCATGGGCATCGTCAACGCCGGCATGGTCGGCGTGTATGACGACCTGGCGCCGGAATTGCGCGAGCGGGTGGAAGACGTGGTGCTCAACCGGCGCGAGGACGCCACCGAGCGCATGATCGAATTCGCCGCTTCGCTCAAGGCCGGCGGCAAGAAGGAAGAGCAAAACCTCGAATGGCGCGAAGCGCCGGTCGAGAAGCGCCTGGCGCATGCGCTGGTGCACGGCATCACGCAGTGGATCGTGGAAGACACCGAGGAAATGCGGCAGAAGACGGCCGCCGCCGGCGGGCGCCCCATCAATGTGATCGAAGGTCCGCTGATGGATGGCATGAACATCGTCGGCGACCTGTTCGGCCAGGGCAAGATGTTCCTGCCGCAGGTGGTGAAATCAGCGCGCGTGATGAAGCAGGCGGTGGCGCACCTGATTCCCTTCATCGAAGAAGAAAAGCGGGCCGAGGAAAAGCGCACCGGCGTGGCGGCCAAGCCCAAGGGCAAGATCGTGATCGCCACCGTGAAAGGCGACGTGCACGACATCGGCAAGAACATCGTCTCGGTGGTCCTGCAATGCAATAACTTCGAAGTGGTGAACATGGGCGTGATGGTGCCCTGCTCGGAAATCCTGGCCAAGGCCAAGGCCGAGAATGCCGACATCATCGGTTTGTCGGGCCTGATCACGCCATCGCTGGAAGAGATGGCGCACGTGGCGCGCGAAATGCAGCGCGACGAGCAGATCCGCATGCTGAAGATTCCGCTTCTGATCGGCGGCGCCACCACCAGCCGCGCGCATACGGCGGTGAAGATCGCGCAGAACTACGAAGGTCCGGTGATCTATGTGCCGGACGCCTCGCGCTCGGTGTCGGTGGCGCAGTCGCTGTTGACCCCGGCCCAGCGCGAAGAGTACCTGGCCGATATCGCGCGCGACTATCAACGCATCCGCGAACAGCATGCCAACAAGAAGGCGGTGCCCATGCTGAGCCTGGCCGCCGCGCGCGCCAACAAGGCAAAGCTTTCGTTCGCGGCGGAAAACGCTCCGGTCAAGCCGCGCTTCATCGGCCGCCGCGTGTTCAAGAATGTCGATCTGGCGCTGCTGGCGCGCTATATCGATTGGGGTCCGTTCTTCCAGACCTGGGACCTGGCCGGTCCCTTCCCCGCCATTCTGAAAGATGAAGTGGTGGGCGAATCGGCCAGCCGCGTGTTCGAAGAAGGCCAGGCGCTGTTGAAGAAGCTGATCGACGGCCGCTGGCTCACCGCCAATGGCGTGATCTGCCTGCTGCCGGCCAACAGCGTCAATGATGACGACATTGAAATCTATACCGATGAAAGCCGCAGCCAAGTCGCATTCACCTGGTATGGCGCGCGCCAGCAAACTGAAAAGCCGGTGATCGATGGCGTGGCGCGTCCCAACCAGTGCATGTCCGACTTCATCGCGCCCAAGGATTCCGGCATTGCCGATTACATCGGCATGTTCGCCGTCACCGCCGGCATCGGCGCCGAGAAGCACGAGAAGCGCTTCGAGGAGGCGCATGACGATTACTCCTCGATCATGTTGAAGGCCCTGGCCGACCGCCTGGCCGAAGCCTTTGCCGAGCAGTTGCACGAACGCGTGCGGCGCGAGCTGTGGGCCTATGCCGCCGACGAGACCTTGAGCAATGAGGACCTGATCAAGGAAAGCTATCGCGGCATCCGCCCGGCGCCCGGTTATCCGGCCTGCCCGGAACACACGGTGAAGGCCGACATGTTCCGCGCCATGCAGTGCGAAGAGATCGGCATGCAGCTCACCGAATCCTTCGCCATGTATCCCGGGGCTTCAGTGTCGGGCTTCTACCTTGCTCATCGCGACGCCAAGTACTTCAGCGTCGGCAAGATCGGGCAGGACCAGGCCGAGGACCTGGCGCGCCGGCGCGGCGTGCCGCTGGAGCAGGTGGAGCGCTGGCTGGCGCCCAATCTTTGAGGCGCAAGCTCTGAGCCGAGGGCGGCGCCGAGCCGGTTCAAGGCGCCGGCTCAGGCCGGCGCGCCGTCCACGAACACCTTCAGCTCGCCCGGCATCAGGCGGATCCACTTTTCATTGGTGGTCAGGGGCTCGGTGACGATCACCGCCACCCGGTCGTTGGGCGTGGTCACCTGCGAAAAATCGACCGTCACATCCTCATCCGACAGGCAGGCCTGGGTGAAGGGATACTGGCGCACGATGTAATGCAGGTTGGTGGCGCAATGGACGAACAGCGACGAGCCATCGGACAGCATCATGTTGAATACGCCGTAGCTGCCGATCTCGCCGGTCAACTCGCGCATGGCCTCGGTCAGCGCCGGCAGGGCCGGCAGCTGGTCGCCGAAACGGCGCCGCAATTGCTGCAGCAGATAACAGAAGGCGCGTTCGCTGTCGGTGGTGCCGACCGGATGAAAGGCGCCGTCCAGCACCGGATTGAAATCCTTCAGGTCGCCGTTGTGGGCGAACACCCAGTAGCGTCCCCAGAGTTCGCGCACGAAGGGATGGCAATTTTCCAGCGCCACCCGGCCCTGGGTCGCCTTGCGGATATGGGCGATCACGTTCTTGGACTTGATCGGCCAGGTCTTGATCAGTTGCGCGACCGGCGAATCGATGGCGGCTTGATGGTCGACAAAATGGCGTACGCCGGCGCCCTCGAAGAAGGCGATGCCCCAGCCATCGTTATGCGTGTCGGTATGGCCGCCGCGATGCGCGAAGCCGGTGAAACTGAACACGATGTCAGTCGGCACATTGCAATTCATCCCCAATAACTGGCACATGGCCTTTCCCCTCTCCTTGCCCGATTTACCTTAACACGCCGGCGACCAGCGTAGCGCGGCAACGCCACAGCGCATGTCCGGATGCGCGATATTTTTCTTCGAAAGGCGTCAGCGCAGGCCCCTCCGGCACCGGCTCGACATCCAGCGGCCGCTCCAGCAGGGTGCCCAGCGCCAGCGCGAATTCCTCGACATAGATCTGCCAGTTGCTGCGGCATTCGACTTCTCCGCCCAGTTGCGGCAACAGCGCGAACGCCGGATGTCCATGCCAGCGCCGCATCAGGTGCTGCTTGCGCGGCCAGGGATTGGGATACAGCAGATAGTGGCGCGCCAGCTGCATGCCGCTTTGCGCCAGCAGGCGCCAGAAATCGACCACGTCGGCCCGCAACAGCAGCAAATTGGCGGGGCGCTCGGACAGCGCCGGTCCATGCGCCAGGCGATGCCGGGATTGGTCCAGGCCAAGCACCAGGTGATCCGGCCACTGACGCGCCAATTTCAGGCTGGATGCGCCGGTCCCGCAGGCGGCGTCCAGCACCAGCGGCGGACGCCCCAGTTGCTGCCAAACGGCAAGCATGGCCTCGAAGGCCTGGCGTGTATGGGCCGCTACCGGTTTGTCGTAGGAATGTTTGCGATGCCGTTCCAGGTGCCGCAGGAGTTGCGGATGAACGCCGTCCTGATTGCTGGTGACCGATGAAGAATTGCCGAACATGGCGCTCAGTATAGGCTGGGATTGCCGCATGCCAGAAAGTAAAAGCATGCACCATCGGGCTTACATCGCCCTGTACTTTTTGCCTGTCAGCTCAGTCGCGAACCGCGGTACGCCGCGCCGCCAGGAAAACCGCGGGGCAAAAAAAACAGGGAGGCGAATCCGCCTCCCTGTTCGTGCGAGCAAGCTCGCCGGGTTCAATGCAAGGTGACGGGCTGGCTCATCAGCACGTCGTAGTTGCCAAGGAAGGCATCGATATCTTCCTCTGTGGGTTGGGTTGCGATCAGGTCTTCCACGTTCTTGCGGAAGGCTTCGGCAAGGGTGCCGCCGATGAAAATTTCTTTCTTGCAGGCTTTGTCCATGATCTCGTAGCCACCGAAACGCAGGGACTCGCGTCCGTCGTCGGCGCCGAACTCGACGACACTGTATTGCTCGCTGTTGTAGATCAGGTTCAATTTTCGCTCCTTTCGGAAGTCTGTTTGCCGGACTTGCCGACCTGCAGCTGAGATGGAGCCTGCTGCCCGGTTTTCAAGCGCCGGAGATAGGCCACTCCATGCGAATCCCGTGCCAGTTTCTACAGCGAAATTCTTTCCACGATCTCCAGCCGTTCGCTGTAGGGAGGCGCCGACAGCATAGTGGCGAGCTGGTCGAGATGGGTTCCCGGCGCGGCGCCGATGTACAAGCGCTGCGGCTCGCCCTGCAGCAGGCGATTGAGGGTGACGCGAAACACCAGGTTGCCGCTGCAGCAGGCGCAGCCCGGCGCATTGCGCTGCAGTTTCAATCCGGGGAAATCGTCCAGGGCACCGCGGCCGCTGGGCAGGCCTTCGAGCAAGGCCGCCGCCTCCGGCCTCGGCCGGCGCTGCAGGTCTTGCAGGATCCAGGCTTCTCTTGCTTCGGCATTGCCGCCGCTGATCAGCAGGGTCGGGATGGCCAGTTCAGCCCCCGCGCCGCACCAGCTTGGCCGGCTCCACGCCCAGTTGCTTGAGCTTGCGGTAGAGGTGGGTGCGTTCCAGGCCGGTGCGTTCGGCCACGCGCGTCATGCTGCCGCCTTCCTTCACCAGGTGATGTTCGAAGTAGGCACGCTCGAAGGCATCGCGCGCTTCGCGCAGCGGCAATTCAAAGGAGACGGTAAAGCCGGGCGTGGCCACCGGCGCCGCTGGCGCGGCGGCAATCACGCCATGGATTTCGACCGGCACCGCGCTGGGCGCCGGGCTTTCGCTGGCCACTTCCAGCACGCGCGGCGCAACCTGGGCCAGTACCGGCCGCGGCGGCTCGACATTGCGTTGCAGGCCCTGTTGCACGGCGCGCAACAGCTTCTGCAGTGAAATCGGTTTCTCCAAAAAATTCAGGGCGCCGATGCGGGTGGCTTCGACCGCGGTATCGATGGTGGCGTGGCCGGACATCATGATCACCGGCATGGTCAGCAGATTGTCGCGCTGCCATTCCTTCAACAGTGTGACGCCGTCGGTGTCGGGCATCCAGATGTCCAGCAATACCAGGTCGGGGGTTTCAGCGGCGCGCGCGGTGCGCGCCTGTTGTGCGTTCTCGGCAGTGGTGACCACGTGGCCTTCGTCTCCCAAAATTTCCGAGAGCAGTTCCCTGATGCCCATCTCGTCATCGACTACCAGAATGTTCGCCATGTGTTGACCCCAGCTTTGATTCGTCTTGTGCTGCTTGCTGCAATGCGGCGCGTGTTGTTGAGAAGCGGTGAGAAGCGCCGAGTATCTCACTGCTCAATCAGTCTCGGCCAACTTCAAAAAGAGAATGAATATTCTAGCCCCGTTTGAATCCGGTCGATTGTGCAGGTCGACCCTGCCGCCATGTTCCTCAACGATCTTTTTGACCATGGCAAGGCCAAGGCCGGTTCCGCGCGCCTTGGTGGTGACATAAGGTTCAAAGGCGCGGTGCAAAATCTTTTGCGTAAAGCCCGGCCCATTGTCGAAAATCGACAGTCTGACTGCGGAGCGTTGCATGCCATCCGCATCGGCATAGCGAATTTCTTCGGTGGCCAGATCGATGCGCGGCGATACCGATTTGTCCGCTCTTTCCTGCACCGCGTCCTGCGCGTTTTGCAGCAGGTTGTGTATCACTTGCCGCAATTGGGTTGCGTCGCCCATGATGGCCGGCAGTTGCGCGGCCAGGTTGACGTGGATGATGTCGCGCTCGTCACCGGCCATGTACAAGCCGAGAATTTCCTCGATCAGCGCGTTCAGGTCGAGCTTGGTCAGCACCGCCGGCGGCGTCCTGGCGTAATCGCGAAAGTCGTCCACCATGCGCTTCATGGCGGCTACCTGGTTGACGATGGTGCTGGTGCCGCGTTGCAGGATGCTGGCTTCGGAAGGCGGCAGTTTGCTCTCCAGTTTCATCTGCATGCGCTCGGCCGAGAGCTGGATCGGCGTCAGCGGGTTCTTGATCTCGTGCGCCAGCCGGCGCGCCACTTCGCCCCAGGCCAGGGAACGCTGGGCCGAGATGACGTCGGAGATGTCGTCGAACACCACCACATACCCGGGCTGCCCTTCCACCGGCAGGCGCGTGCCGCGCGCCAGCAGGGTCAGCATTTCGGTTTCGCCGCCATCGGCCGGGCGGCCCACTTCCAATTGCTTTTGCCAATGCTCGGACAGCGCCAGCGGATCGCCGGCGCCGCGCGCGCTTTGCTCCGAGAAGGCATGCGTGACCGCTTCGGCAAAGGCGGAAAGATTGGGAATGGCCGACAGCGTGCGTCCGGTCTCATTGCCGAAGTCGTGACCCAGAATGCGGGCCGCCGACTGGTTGCAGGTCACGATGTGGAAATGGTGGTCCAGCACCATCACCCCGGCCGACATGTTGGCCAGCACCGATTCCAGATAGGCCTTGGCGCTTTCCAGCTCGGCGCGATTTTTTTCCACCGCCGCCCGCGCATCGGCCAATTGCCGCGTCATGGCATTGAAGGATTGGGTCAGCGTGCCCAGTTCATCATGGCTGGCGACGATGGGACGCGGCGACAGGTTGCCTTCGGCCACCGCCTTGGTGCCGTGCGCCAGCAGCAGCAGCGGCTTGGCCAGGTCGCTGGCGATCAGGAAGGCGCTGGTGATGGCACCGAAGATCGCCAGCAGCAAGGTCAGGGTCAGTGTCACCAGGTAGATCTTGCGCAGGCCGGAGCGCGCCAGCGAGCGTTCCTGGTATTCGCTGTAGGCTTCGCGCAGCGATTCGGCATCGGCCGCCAACTGCGTTTGCACCGGCTGCAGCAATTGCAGGAAGCGCTGCTCGCCCGGCACCGGCAAGCCGCTGGACATGCTCGGTATGGACACCACCACCCGCAGCCGCAGCGGCTGGTTATCCTGCGGCGGCACGGCCGAAGTGCTCTGCTCGAAGCCGCCTTCGAGCGCGGAATAGCTGCGATGGCTGCGCGCCTGGCTCAGCATGGTGGCGCTGGGCAGGTCGGGCAGCAGCACGCCCAGCGAGCCGCCGTCGGAGGCAATCACGCGGCCATTGCCGGACAGGACCACCACCTCGCTCACCTGGTATTGCTCGCGCAGGCGCGACAGCTGGGTGATGGTGGCGGCGTCGGAAGAATCGGCCAGGGCGCTGGCCATGCTGCGTCCGCGCGAAGTCAGGTCCGATAGCGCGCTGTCGAGCGCGGTGCGGCCCAGGGTCAGGCCGGATTCCAGCGCCGCCTCCACCCGCACGTCGAACCAGGATTCGATCGAACGCGACACGAACTGCAGCGACACCAGGTAGATCAGCAGGCCCGGCAGGATGCCGGTCAGGGCAAACATCATCACCAGCCGCGCCATCAGGCGCGAGCCGAAACGGCGCGCGCGGTAACGCCGGTACAGCCGCCCCAGCAGCAGCGTGACCAGTCCCAGCAGGGCGACCGCGATCAGGCCGTTCAGGCCCAGCAGCAAGGGATAGTGCTGGTCGAAGAAGGCGGAGTTTTCCGCGGCCGAGGCCAGCAGGAACAGCAGGATGCAAACCACTGCCCCGCCCACCACCAGCAAATAACGCAGCGCTCGGGTCACCGGCCGTCCATCCGGAAGCTGAAGTTCTTCCAGTCGGAGCTCAAGCGCCAGTCGCTGTTGTTCATGGCGTTGACCTGGAAGGGCTTGGGCAACTGGCCGACATCCAGGCCCATGCGCAGCGCCACCTGGTAGGTTTCACCGGGCTTCAAGGCGCCGCGCGGCGCCACCAGCCAGCGCGGCGGCCGCCGCAGCGGCGCCAGCGCGTCTTCGAGATTGCCGAAGGTTTGCTGCAAGCCGCCGGTGGAGATGCGGTATTGGCGGGTCAGCACGTTGTAGGTCAGGCGCGTGGTCTGGGCATTGCGCACATTGATTTCATCGAACCAGTACCAGCGCGGCCGGAAGATTTCGATCTCGGTCGTGAAATACATGGGGATGCCGCGCTGCAGGGCTTCTTCCAGACCGCGATTGAGTTCGAAGGAGAAGGCCGCCTGCAGCCGCACGCCTTCGTCGCTGGCTTCGAGCTTGGCCTGGACGATCTCCACCGGTTCGGCCCGCGCCGGGGCTTGTGCCAGCAGCAGGCCGAACGCGAGCGCGCAGGCGCACCAGATCCAGCCAGGCTGAAGGGTTCGTCGAATCACCGGAATGCCGTAATGGTCGGCCGCCTTGAAAGCGGGTCTTGTTTTGGAAGCCGGCGCCTGCCTGTCATTTTGCTATGCCAAGGCGGCAGCCGTTGCGTAACTCTATCAAACCGGGGGCTTTTGGAATAGCGCGTAGAACAGGCCGTCATGGTCTTGTTGCGGATTCGCTTCGGGCAGCAGCTGCCCGGGCGCCTCCAGGCTTACCGCTCCATGACGGGCAGCGAAAGCTTGCGCCTGCAGGCGCGACTCCTGCGGCCAGATGGAACAGGTCACCAGCAACAATTTGCCGCCAGGCGCCAGCATGCTCCATAGCTGATCGAGAATGCGGGCCGAATGCGCGGCCAGGCGCGCGGCATCGGCCGGCCGGCGCAACCAGCGGATATCCGGATGGCGGCGCACGATGCCCGATGCAGTGCAGGGCACGTCGGCCAGGATGCGGTCGAAGGGCTGGCCATCCCACCAGTCGGCACGCGAGGCATCGCCTTGCGCCAGCCGCGCCGACAGCTTCAGGCGCTGCAGATTGTCCTGCACCCGGCGCAGGCGTTCGCCGTCCAGGTCCAGCGCCAGCACATCGACATCGGCCGTTTCAAGAATGTGGCCGGTCTTGCCGCCGGGGGCGGCGCATGCGTCCAGCACCCGCTGTCCCGGCGCCAGGTCCAGGAGCGGCGCGGCCAGCTGCGCCGCGGCGTCCTGTACCGAAACCCTGCCTGCGGCAAAGCCGGGCAGGCGTTCGACCGGCACCGGCTGTTCCAGGCGAATGGCAAAGGGGCCGATGCGGCGCGCCGCCATGCCGGCTTGCTGCAACAAGTCGAGGTATTGCTCCACCGTGCCCTGGCGCTGGTTGACCCTGAGCGTCATCGGCGGACGGCTATTGCCCGCTTCGAGGATCGCTTCCCACGCTTGCGGCCAGGCGTCCCGCAATTCGTTGATCCACCATTCGGGATAATTCCAGCGGCCCGTGCTCTGGCGCCGCGCCTGCGCGGTCAGCTCCGCTTCTCCGCGCAGCATGCGGCGCAGGACCGCATTCACCATGCCCTTGGCCTGGGCGATGCGTCGATTGGCGGCGCAGGCTTCGACCGCCTGGTCGACCACGGTGTAGTGTTCGTAGGGACGTTCCGGATCGAGCAGCAGTGCCAGCGACACCTGCAGCAGGGCCGCCAGCAGCGGCGGTTCCGGGGTGCGCGCGGTGAGTTCGCGCAGGATGGCTTCGCTGCTGCCCAGCCAGCGCATGGCGCGATAGGCCAGGTCCTGCGCCGCGCCGCGGGTTTCGGCAGACATTCCCTTGCGGCCGGCCTCGGCCAGCGCCGCCGGCAGCGCCGTGCCCTGGGCCG
>JAEVZY010000028.1 GCA_023392035.1 Pseudomonadota bacterium
GCCCAGGGCCGCGTCGGTGAATCCAGCCTGGCGCCGCACGCCGGCAAGCTCACGGTCACCCAGGCGGCCGACATTCCGCTCAACAAGCTCAAGCTGCCGCCCGGCTTCAAGGTCGAAGTGTGGGCCAGCGGCATCCCCGGCGCGCGGGCGATGGCGGTGGCCGACAACGGCAAGATGTATGTGGGCACGCGCGCCATCGGCCGCGTGTATGAAATCACCGACAATGGCAGCACCCGCACGAGCCGGGTGGTGGTCGACAAGCTGAACCAGCCTTCCGGCGTCGAATACAAGGATGGCTCGCTGTATGTGGTGGCAATCGACAAGGCCTTGCGCTTTGACGGCATCACCAGGAATCCCACGGTGCAGCCGGTGGACATGACCGCCGCCCTGCAATTGCCCAAGGAGCAGCACCACAACTGGAAGTACATCAAGTTCGGCCCGGACGGCAAACTCTACGTGCCCTTCGGCGCGCCCTGCAATATCTGCGTGCAGCCGGCCGAGTATGCCCAGATCCGCCGCTACAACAAGGATGGCTCGGGCATGGAAGTGGTGGCGCGCGGCGTGCGCAACACCCAGGGCTTCGACTGGCATCCGGTGACCAAGGAGATGTGGTTCACCGACCATGGCCGCGACTGGATGGGTAACGATGGCCCGGAAGATGAATTGAACCGCATGAGCAAGGTCGGCCTGAATTACGGCTTCCCGCGCTGCCATGCGCAAGGCATCATCGACCGCGACCTCGGCAAGCCGGGCGACTGCGATGGCGTGACCCTGCCGGTTATCACCACCGGCCCGCACGCGGCGACCATGGGCATCCGTTTCTATACCGGCAGCATGTTCCCGGCCGAGTACAAGAATGTGGCCTTCGTGGCGCGCAAGGGTTCCTGGAACCGCGACCAGAAATTCGGCTATGACGTGGTCACTGTCACTGCCACGGCAGACGGCAAGAACGCGAAGATCACGCCTTTCATGACCGGCTTCCTGGATTCGGCCAGCAACCAGTTCTGGGGCCGTCCGACCTATCTGCAGCAAATGCCGGATGGTTCGCTGCTGGTATCGGACGAGCAGTTGGGCGCGATCTACCGCATCTCGTATGCCAAGTAAGCGCCTGGTCGCAACGCTGGGCTTGGGCCTGGGCTTGCTGGCGGCACTGCCGCTGCCAGCCTGGACCCAGTCCCAGCAGCCGCCCGCGCGCACGGCAGCGTGCGCCGCCTGCCATGGCGAGGGCGGCCGTTCCACCACGGCCGGCATCCCCACGCTTGCGGGCCAGCCGGCGGTGTTCGTCGAGACTCAGTTGATCATGATCCGCGAAGGCTTGCGCCCGGTGCCGCCGATGCAGGGCATGCTCGATGGCGTGTCGGATACCGAGGTGACGGCGCTGGCGCGCCACTACAGCCAGCAAAAACCGGATGCACCCAAGGATGCGCCGCAAGCCGCGCTGATGGAGCGCGGCAAGGCGGCCGCTGCCCGCCTGCATTGCGCCTCCTGCCATTTGCCGGACTACAGCGGGCGCGAGCAGATGCCGCGCCTGGCCGGCCAGCGCGAGGACTACCTCAAGACCGTGATGAAGCAGTTCCGCGACAACCAGACCCAGGGCCGCGACACCATCATGGCTTCCACGCTGTATGGCGTGTCGGATGAGGATCTGGCGGCCTTGGCGCATTACATGGCGCATTTGCCGGGCAAGTGAGCGCACTGCGCTGCGGCCAGCTCACTTGCCTGGCGCCGGCAGCCGGCCGCGCAGCACCCACACCCGGCTGCCTTTTCCCTCGCGCATGGCGCTGTTGACGATGGCGATGCGCCCCTGCCCATCCAGCGCCAGCTTCTTCATCAGCAGACCTTGCGCGCTGCCATTGTTGCCGCCGCCCGGATCGCGACTGTCGGGCACGATGAACGAGGGATCGAAGCGGTCGCCGCCATCGCTTGAGACTGCCATGCCCAGTCCGCGCGACGGCCGGCGCTTGCCCGGCAGGGTTTCCCACAGCAGCAGCACGCGCTTGCCTTCGACGGCCAGATCGGGAAAGGCGCTGCTGAAGTCGCCCGTGCCGGCCGCGGGCAGCTCGCGCGAGGCTTCAAAGCTTTTGCCCTCATCGCGCGAACGCGCATAGCGGATGCGAGTGCGATCGAAGGGGCCGCCTTCGCTCTCGGTCCAGGCCAGGTGCAGGGTGCCATCCTGGTCGACGGCCAGGCGCGGCGCATCGGAATAGCCGGGGGTTTTTTCCACGATGCGCGGCGGGCTGAAGCTCGCGCCTCCATCATCGGATTGCATCAAGTGGATGTCGCTGGCCGGGTCTTCGCCGGTGGTGAAGGCCAAGTACAGCTTGCCATCCGGTGCCAGCGCCAGGCTGGGCGCGCGCGCCGGCAGTTTGGCGCTGCCCGCTATCTGGCGCGGCGCACTGAAGCTCTTGCCGCCATCGAGCGAACGCGCGGTCCAGAGCTGGCCGTCGTATTCGGTCCAGGCCAGATGCACCATGCCGTGTGGAGCGGCGACGATATCCTGGCTGCCGTTGTCCCAGATTTCCTTGTTGATGCGGCCCTTGCCGTCACCGCCGATGGAAGCTGAAACATTGGTGGGCGCGGAGAAGCTGGCGCCGCCATCGATCGAGCGCGCAACCATCATGTCGCCGCCATGGCCGCCGCCGGAAAAAATGATTTCCTGCCACAGGACCAGTACCGCCAGCGGCTGTCCCGGAACGGTGGCGATGCGCGGCAGCCAGGAAAAGGTGTCAGGGGTGCGCGAAATATTGATCTGCGCATCCAGGGTGCGCCCGCGGAAGTCCAGGCGCTGGAACAGCACGTCTTTCTTGGTCTGGTCGACCCAGGCGCTGTAGAGGATGCCGTTGGCGCCGAAACGCACCGTGCCGTCGTCCACGTAGTGAAAGCGCGAGTCGTTCTGTTGCCAGGGCCCGCGTTCGCCTGGCCCATGCGCCAGTTCCATCGGTTTTTCCCAGGCGACAGTCGCCGACCATGCCGGCAGCCAAATGCAGGCCAGCAGCAACAACAGGGTGCGCAAGCTCGTCATGCGAAGCAAATGAATGGAACAGGCCATGCATTCTGCCTGCGCCGCCGACGGGTTTTCAGCGCTGACGCAATCCTTCTGCGCGAACCCGGCCCTTACGCGCGATCGGCGTTGACCCGAGGCATGTGAATCAGGCGACCGGCAATTCGCCCTTGGTCATCATCAGCTTGCAAACGTCATCCAGATGGGAGCGCATGGCGGCGGCCGCGGCGTCGGCCCGGCCTTCGGCCAGGGCATTTACGATGTCTTCGTGATGCTTGGCGGTGGCGGGATCGAAGGTCTCATGTTCATTGGCCATGTGCCGCGCACGGAACACATGCCACATGATGTTTTCATGGATCTGGGCCAGGGTCTTGTTGCCCGAACCTTCGACGATGGCGCGGTGGAAGTCGTCGTTGAGCTGGTAGTAGCTCGCCATGTCATGGCTGTCGGCGGCTTTCTGCATGGCCAGGTGCAGCTTGCGCAGTTGGGCAATGGCGGCCGGCGGCCGGCGCCGCGCCACCAATTGCGCCGCCGCCTGTTCCAGCGCGGACAGCACCTGCATCTTTTCTTCCAGGTCGGGCAGGTTGGGCTGGGTGACCACGGCGCCGATATGTGGGCGCAGTTCGATCAGGCCTTCGGCTTCCAGCAATTTGAGGGCGTCGCGCATGGGCGTGCGCGAGACGCCGAATTCTTCGCACAGCTCAGGCTCAGGCAGGCGTTCTCCCGGCTTCCAGCGATTGCGCACAATGTCTTGCCGCAGATGCACCAGGATCTGCTCGTGAATCGGCGCGCGCTGCACGGTGCGCGCGTGGTGACTGCCGTTACTGCCGCCTGTACTGCCTGCTGCCATCATTCCTCCAACTCGTAGGGCCGCCATTTTCCAGAAAATTGCCGCTTCCCCAAAATTTTTTCGCCCGTTCCAATCAAGATCGTATACGATATTACGAATACGTTTCAGGAAATTCGCTTGACGCAGGTAAAGAAAGCGCAAGCAAACCAAGAAGGTGCCTATTTGGACACGAAAGTGAAAAAGGACATCGCCGCGCGCCCGCAAGGCGTCGGCGCATCGGTCAAGCGGCGCGAAGATCGCCGTCTGCTCGATGGCAAGGGCGAATACCTCGCCGATCTGGATATTCCCAATACGCTGGACGTGCATTTCCTGCGCAGCGCCGTGGCCCATGCCCACGTGCGCGGCGTGGATGTGCCGGAAGAGCATCGCGGCGCGGTGTTCACCGCCGCCGACTTCGACTGGATCAAGCCGATCGCCGCGGTCAGCAGCTCGCCGGTCTTCAACAAGTCGGACTACAACGCGCTGGTGAAGGACAAGGCCCGCTTCGTGGGCGACATCATCGCCATGTGCGTGGGCAAGAGCCGCGCCGAAGCGGAAGACATTGCCCAGGCCTGCTTCGTCGATTACGACGAATTGCCCTGCGTGGTCGATATGCATGCCGCGCTGGCCGCCGATGCGCCGCGCATCCATGAACACTGGAACAACAACGTCTTCGTCGAGGCCAATATCGAGGCCGGCGACCTGGACGCGGTCAAGCAGACTGCCAAGCACGTGGTCAAGAAGAAGCTGACCATGGGCCGCCATGCCGGCGTCTCGATGGAAGGCCGCGGCGTGCTGGCCTATTACGACCGCCGCATGGATGAACTGGTGGTCTACAGCTCGACCCAATTCCCGCACGTGATCCGCACCATCCTCGCGCAAGCGCTCGGCCTGGCCGAGAGCAAACTGCGCGTGATCGCACCCGATGTCGGCGGCGGTTTCGGTATCAAGAACAACTTCAATCCGGAAGAGCTGGCCATTGCCGCGCTGGCGATGAAGATCGGCCGCCCGGTGCGCTGGGTGGAAGATCGGCGCGAGCACCTGATCTCTTCGCCCCATGCGCGCGAACACAGCTATGACCTGACCGCCTATGCCGATGAAAAGGGCAAAGTGCTGGCAGTGGAAGCCGAGATCATGGTCGACGCCGGCGCCTATTCGGTGTGGCCGTGGACGGCCGGCATGGAAGCCGGCATGTCGATGGGCATCATGACCGGTCCGTATGACATCCAGGTCTATCGCGGCCACGCAGTCACGGTCTGCACCAACAAGTCGCCGCTCGGACCTTACCGCGGCGTGGGCCGCACCGGCGCCTGCTTCGCCATCGAAACCCTGATCGACGCCGTGGCGCGCGCGGTGAACCGCCTGCCGGAAGAAGTGCGGGTGGAAAACATGATTCCGCCCAGCGCCATGCCGTATCGCGCCGCCACCCACAAGCTGTACGACAGCGGCGATTATCCCGAGTGCGCACGCCAGGCCATCGAAGGCATCAACGCCAAGGCGGTGCGCGAGCGCCAGAAGACGCCGGAAGCCGACGGCCGCCTGATCGGCCTGGGCGTGGCCAGCTATACCGAGCAATCGGCCCACGGCACCGCCGAATGGGTGGCGCGCGGCTTGCCGGTGGTATTCGGCTTCGAACCCTGCCAGGCGCGCTTCACGCCGGATGGCCAGTTGATGCTCCTGGTCGGCATCCAGAACCACGGCCAGGGCCTGGAAACGACGCTGGCGCAAGTGGCGCATGAAGAACTGGGCATCCCGGTGGAAAACGTCACCGTGCGTCACGGCGACAGCTCCAACACGCCTTACGGCATGGGCACCTTCGCTTCGCGCAGCATGACCATGGCCGGTGGCGCGGTGTCCACCGCCTGCCGCCAACTGGCCGAGAAAGTGCGCGCCATCGGCGCCCACATGCTGGGCGTGCCGGAGTCCGCAGTGGTGCTGGCCGAGGGCCATGCGATTGCCGGCGAAGCCCGCATCTCGCTGGCCAAGATCTGCGAAGCGGCCTACCTGCAGCCGCAACGCCTGCCGGCTGACATGGACCCGGCGCTGGAGGTCAACGCGGTCTATCAACCCGGCCGCAGCAGCGGTGCCTTCTCCTACGCCAGCCACGCTTGCGTGGTGGCGGTGGACCCGGGCACCGGCATGATCGAAATCCTGGATTACGTGGTGTGCCATGACTGCGGCACCATGGTCAATCCGATGCTGGTGGAAGCGCAAGTGGTGGGCGGCGTGGCCCAGGGCCTGGGCACGGCGCTGTATGAAGAAATCCCGTACGACGAGAACGGCCAGCCGATGGCCTCCACCTTCCTCGACTACATCCTGCCCGGACCGACCGAAGTGCCGGACGTGAAAGTGCTGCACATGGAAACGCCGTCGCCGCATACGCGCTTCGGCATCAAGGGCATGGGCGAGGGCGGAGCGATTGCGCCGCCGGCCGCCGTGATCAACGCCGTCAATGACGCCTTGCGCGGCATGGGCGTGGAAGTGGGCCAGACCCCGCTCACGCCCGAGCGCTTGCTGCACGCCATTGCTACCCAGTCGAAATAAGCGAGGAAGACCACTGAAATGAAAGCCGCGAATTTCGAACTCGAACAATCGCCTTCGCTGAACGAGGCGCTGCAAGCCCTGGCCAATGGCGCCGGCATGGCGCGCGCGCTGGCCGGCGGCCAGTCGCTGGTGCCGATGCTGAACCTGCGCCTGGCGCCGGTGGAATCCCTGGTGGATCTGTCGCGCATCGCCGAACTGAAGAAGGTGGAAGAAAAGACCGACAGCGTGCTGTACGGCGCCATGCTGCGTCACGCCGACTTTGAAGACGGCCGCGTGCCGGATTGCGCCCGCGGCCTGCTGCGCCATGCCGCCGGCCAGATCGCCTACCGTGCCGTGCGCAACCGCGGCACCATGGGCGGCGCGCTGGCCCTGGCCGATCCGGCGGCCGACTGGTTGACCGTATGCAGCGCGCTGGCCGCGCGCATCCACCTGGCATCGGTGGATGGCACGCGTGCCATGCCGATCGAAGAATTTGCCGTCGGTCCCTACATGACCGCGCTGCAAGAGAACGAACTGCTGGTGGCAATCGAATTGCCCAAGCTGTCCGAAGGCGCGCGCTGGGGCTATTACAAGGTGATGAGGAAGACCGGCGAGTACGCCGACGCCTTCTCCATCGCGGTGCAGGACCGGGGCGCCTTGCGCATCGTCGCCGGCGCCACCGATGGCGCGCCGATCGTGCTGGAACAGAGCGCGCAAGCGGTGCTGGCCAATGCTGCCGGCGCCGACCTGGCCCAAGTGGTGGAGCAGGAGCTGGCCGCGGCCGGCCGCGAATTCAGCGCCGCCAAGGCCCTGCTGCACAAGACCGCTGTTTTGCGCGCCATTGATGATTTGAGGAAGAAATGAAGAAGTCCATCACTTTGACGGTCAATGGCCGGAAAGTCAGCGCCGAAGTCGAGCCGCGCACCCACCTGGCCGATTTCTTGCGTGAGCAACAGCGCCTGACTTCGATCCACCTCGGTTGCGAGCATGGCGTGTGCGGCGCCTGCACCATCCTCATCAACGGCGAGCCGGCGCGTTCCTGCATCGCCCTGGCGGCGACCCTGGATGGTGCGGAAATCACCACGCTGGAAGGCTTGCAGGACGATGAGCTGATGAAGAAGCTCAAGCAATCCTTCCATCTCGAACACGGCTTGCAATGCGGCTTCTGCACGCCCGGCATGCTGGTCTCTTCCTGGGACCTGCTGGGCCGCAAGGGCTGCGTCGACGAGCAGACGATACGCTGCGACATGAGCGGCAACCTGTGCCGTTGCACCGGTTACCAGGGCATCGTGCGTTCGATAAAGGCAGTGGCCGATACGCTGCCAGAGAAGTCATAACAGAGAAGTCACAAGAGACTCGATTGCGCTGAAAGCGCAACACCCCCCGGCGGTAGATGGCAGGCACCTACTCGTTGCGCTTCACAGCGCAACCACCACACAAAGGGAAGCAACAAAGATGAACAGGACCACAGTACTCGGCGGCGCCATGCTGCCGCATGCACCGCAATTCTTCACCCGCCCGGACACCGAGTCGGCGGAAACCATCAAGGCCGTGGAAGACGTGGCGGCCGAAATCGGCCGCAATCTGAAAGCCCTGAAACCCGATCTGTGGATCATGATCGCCAACGATCATGCCCAGCAGTTCTTCCACAATTGCGCGCCGCCCTTCACGCTGCACACCGGCGGCGAAGCCAGCGGCACCTTCGCCGGCAAGACTTTCCAGCACAAGATCCCCAGCGAAATCTCGTTCGAGATCGTGCGCGAGATGTATCGCAACGGCTTCGACCCGGCTTTCACCAGCACCGCTGAAATCGACTACGCGCTGGGCATTCCGCTGTCGCACCTGGGCGTCGGTCCGGATGAAAACGTGCTGCCGATCTATGTGAACGCCTATCTGCCGCCGCAACCCACCATCGAGCGCTGCTACGCCTTCGGCAATGCGCTGGCCAATGCGGTGACCAAGCTCGGCTTGCGCACCGTGGTGTGCGCCTCGGGCGGCATGTCGCACTTCCCCGGCACCGACCGTTACTCCAGCCCGGACCTGGATTTCGACAACAGCGTGCTGGCGCGCATGAAGGACGGCACCCTGAAATCCCTGATCGGCTACAGCGCCGGCCAGCTGGACGACACCGGCAATATCGAATTGCGTTGCTGGGGCATGGCCGCCGGCGCCCTGGGCGACCGCAAGCCCGACGTGATGGTGATGAACCCGTCCTGGCACCACAACTACGCATCGCTGGGCTGGTGGACGCCGCCGGCGGAAGAGCCGACCCCGCACTATCCCAACATCCGTCCGGAGCTGGTGCAAGTCACCGCCGCCCTGCACGCGATCGCGCATGACCCGGCCGCGCGCGAGGCTTACCACGCCAATCCGGAAAGCTTTGCCGACCGCTACAAGATCACGGCAGAGCAGCGCACGGCGCTGATCAAGATGGACTTCCCGGCCTTCGTTGCCATGGGCGCCCATCCGCTCACGCCTTTCCTGGCCAATATGCATGTGGAACGCATGCGCAAAGCCGGCCGCTGATTGCGGCCGCTGATCCACCACGCGAGAACCCATGAACCGACTGACATCCTGGATCCGGGACAATGCCGTGGCCGCTTCCGGCCCGGCCTTTCCCTTCGTTGAGCCGCAAGGCAACAGCATCGCCTTTGAAATCGAGGAAGCGCCGCAAGCCGTGCTGGACGCGGCTGTGGCCAGCGCCCAGCAGGCTTTCAGCCAGCACAAGCGCGCCACCATTGCCCAGCGCACCGAATGGCTGAACCTGCTGGCGCAAGTGCTGGAAGCGCAAGCCGGTGCGCTGGCCCGGATCATTTGCGAAGACGTCGGCAAGCCGATGCGCGCCGCCAAGTTCGAAGCCGGACGCGGCGCGCAATTTGCGCGCGCCTGTGCCGCCGCCGTCCAGC
>JAEVZY010000070.1 GCA_023392035.1 Pseudomonadota bacterium
ATCCAAGATCGATGAAGTGGTCGACGGCCTGGTCGACCACGAAGCAGAAGCCGCGCAGGCGATGTCGGCCGACGCTTCTTCCGACGACGAGGAAGGCGACGAGGACGAGGAAGAGGAAGAAGAGGACGAAGAGGAAGAGGGCGGCGCTGCCGCCGGCGGCGCGGCCGGTTTCTCGGCCGAGCAGCTGGAACAGCTGAAGCGCGACTCGCTGGCCAAGTTCGCCTTCATTGCCGACCAGTTCGACAAGATGCGCAAGGCCTTCGAGAAGGAAGGCTACAACTCCAAGCCCTATGTGAAGGCGCAGGAAGCCATCTCCAACGAACTGCTGGCGATCCGCTTCACCGCCAAGATGGTGGAAAAGCTGTGCGACACCTTGCGCGGCCAGGTCGACGAAGTGCGCCATATCGAGAAGCAGATTCTCGATGTCGCGGTGAATCGCTGCGGCATGCCGCGTTCGCACTTCATCAAGGTCTTCCCGGGCAATGAAACCAATCTCGACTGGGTCGATGGCGAAGTCGCCGCCAACCAGTCCTACAGCGCCGTGCTGGGCCGCAACGTGCCCGCCATCAAGGAGCTGCAGCAAAAGCTGATCGACCTGCAAGCGCGCGTGGTGCTGCCGCTGCCTGATCTTCGCAACATCAACAAGAAGATGGCGGCCGGCGAAATGAAGGCGCGCAAGGCCAAGCGTGAAATGACCGAGGCCAACCTGCGCCTGGTGATTTCGATCGCCAAGAAGTACACCAATCGCGGCCTGCAATTCCTGGACCTGATCCAGGAAGGCAATATCGGCCTGATGAAGGCGGTGGACAAGTTTGAATACCGCCGCGGCTACAAATTCTCGACCTATGCCACCTGGTGGATCCGGCAGGCCATTACGCGCTCGATCGCGGACCAGGCCCGCACCATCCGCATCCCGGTGCACATCATCGAGACGATCAACAAGATGAACCGCATCTCGCGTCAGATCCTGCAGGAAACCGGCGCCGAGCCGGATCCGGCAACCCTGGCGTTGAAGATGGAAATGCCGGAAGACAAGATCCGCAAGATCATGAAGATCGCCAAGGAACCGATATCGATGGAGACGCCAATCGGCGACGACGACGATTCGCACCTGGGCGATTTCATCGAGGACATGAATACCCTGGCGCCGGCCGATGCCGCGCTGCATGCCTCGATGCGCGGCGTGGTCAAGGATGTGCTGGATTCCCTGACCCCGCGCGAAGCCAAGGTCTTGCGCATGCGTTTCGGCATTGAGATGTCCACCGACCACACGCTGGAAGAGGTCGGCAAACAATTTGACGTAACACGCGAACGGATTCGCCAGATTGAGGCGAAGGCACTGCGCAAGCTGCGCCACCCGTCCCGCTCCGACAAGCTGAAGAGCTTCCTCGAAGGTAGCTGAAAATAGCCCGGAAACCATGCGGCAAGCGCGTCTTGCCGCATGGTTTTTTGGAATTTGCCATTGCCAAGGGGCAGGCTTATACTCCCTGCGCTGTTGCCGGACCCGGCGCAGCGGCTTGGCTTTTAGCCGGCTGAACCCCAGGGCCTCTAGCTCATGCTTGGTTAGAGCAGCGGACTCATAATCCGTTGGTGCCGTGTTCGACTCACGGGAGGCCCACCAAACACCATGTCTGATACTCACACCGAAGCAGTAGACACCGCAGCCCAGATCCGATTCGAAGATTTCGGACTCTCAAGCGCCATCTTGCAAGCCCTGAGCGATCAGGGTTATGTCCATCCCACCCCGATCCAGGCGAAGGCCATCCCGATCGTCATGCAAGGGCGTGACGTCATGGGCGCGGCGCAAACCGGCACCGGCAAGACCGCCAGTTTTTCGCTGCCCATCATCCAGAACCTGCTGCCGCTGGCCAATACCAGCGCCTCGCCGGCGCGCCATCCGGTGCGGGCCCTGATCCTGACGCCCACGCGCGAGCTGGCCGACCAGGTGGCGGACAACGTGCGCAATTATTCGAAGCACACGCCCTTGCGTTCGACGGTGGTATTCGGCGGCGTCGACATGACGCCCCAGACCACGGCCTTGCGCAGCGGGGTGGAAATCCTGATTGCCACGCCGGGCCGTTTGCTGGATCACGTGCAGCAGAAAACGCTCAACCTGTCGCAGACGCAGATCCTGGTGCTGGACGAAGCCGACCGCATGCTGGACATGGGCTTCCTGCCCGACCTGCAACGCATCGTCAACCTGTTGCCGAAGAAGCGCCAGAGCCTGATGTTCTCGGCCACCTTCTCGCCCGAAATCAAGAAGCTGGCGTCCAGCTTCCTGAACGACCCGATCAGCATCGAAGTGGCACGCAGCAATGCCACCGCCGAGCGCGTCACGCAGAACATCTACAAGGTGGGCGAGGACGACAAGCGCGATGCCGTGGTGCACATCATCAAGGGCCGCGAAGCCAAGCAGATCCTGGTTTTCTCCAACACCAAGATCGGCGCCTCGCGCCTGGCACGGCAACTGGAGCAGGAAGGCGTGAAAGCCTCCGCCATCCATGGCGACAAGTCGCAAGCCGAGCGCATGACCGCGCTGGACGCTTTCAAGAATGGCGGCGTCGATGTGCTGGTGGCTACCGACGTCGCCGCGCGCGGCCTGGACATTGCCGAGCTGCCC
>JAEVZY010000100.1 GCA_023392035.1 Pseudomonadota bacterium
GAACAGGCTGGCGCCATCGCCGCTGTCGATCGCCGCCACCGCCAGCGAACGATGACCGGCGCCGAACCAGCGCAACAGCAATTCGCTGCGCACATTGCGCAGCACTTCCACTTGCGGGCTCCACGGCTGGTAGGCCGCCACCAGTTCGATCGGCAGCGCCCCTTCGCCCGGCTGCAGATAGGGAAAGTCGAACTGGCGCGCCAAAGCCTGGCGCACATCGGCCTCCGACACCAGCCCGAGCGCGCAGGCGGCCTCGCCGAAGCGCAGCCGTCCCTGCTGCTGGGCATGCACCACGCGCTCCAGGTCTTCGACCCGCAATTTGCCGAGATTGACCAGCACATTGCCCAGCGGCGCGGCCGCCGCGCCGGTCTCCTGCTGTCGCACCATGGTGAGGGGATTCATGCACGGTCTCCGGTAGGGGAAAGACGGAAGGCGGATTCAGGTGGACGGCTGCGGCAACAGCCAGCGCGGCGCCGGCAAGCGGGCCGGGCTGGGTTCGCCCCAGCGGATACTGCCCAGCACCGGTGCCTGCAGGACCTCCAGCAGATCCTTGCTGGAGCGGATGCGCCGGTCGCGCAGTTCGGCCAGGAGCGCCAGGCCCACGCCCAGCAACAGACCCAGCAGCAGGGCCCCGGCCAGGTTCAGGAACAGGCGCGGAAAGGCGGCATCGGCCGGCGGCACGGCCGCGCTCAGGAGCGTGACTTCCGACTGCCGCGAGCTGGCCTCGACCACGGTTTGCGCCTGCTTTTGCAGCAAGCCGTCATAGGCTTTTTGCCGGCTTTCGACTTCCTTCAGCATGACCTGCAATTGGTCGCGGTCGCGGTTCAGTGCCAGCACGCGCTCCTTCTGCGCCTGCACCGCGCGTTCCAGTGCCGCTTCCCGCTCACGGGTGGCGCTGGCCGCGCGCGACACGCCGCTGGCAGCGTTCCTGGAGTTGGCGCGCAACTCCGCTTTCAGGCGCGCCACTTCGGCTTGCGCTTCGAGATAGCGCGGATGGTTCTCGGTGAATTTCTCTTCCACCTGCGCGAATTTCGCCTCGGCCGTGGCCAGCGCCACCCGCAGGTTCTGGATCATGGGATTGGCCAGCACATCGTTCGAGTTGACGCCGCCTTCACCTGCGGCCTGGGTCTGGCGCGAGCGCGCCTCGAACAACTGGTTCTGCACCGTCACCAGCTGCGTGGTGAGTTCCTTCAGGCGCAGGGTTTCGGCATCGAGCTTCTCGTCGACATTGGCGATGCCCTTCTTCTGCTGCCAGGCCGAGGTGCGTTGCTGGGCCTCGTCCAGCGCGGCGCGCTGGCGGCGCAACTGCTCTTCGAAATAGGTGCTGGCCTGGCGCGCCGGCTCCAGCCGCAAATCCATGTTCATGCGCTGGAAGTCGCGCGCCCAGGCATTCACGATCGCTGCGGCCCAGCGCGGATCGGGGTCGGCATAGACCAGTTCCACCACATTGCTGTCGCGGCCCGGTTTGACGCTGAATTTCTTGAGCAGGGCATCGGCGATGCGCTCGTTGGTCAGGCCGGGTTCGCGCCTGGACTGGAATTGCGGCCGCGCCTCCAGCTTGAGCTGCTCCACCACCTGCAGCGCCAGCGCGCGGCTTTGCAGGATGCCCAGTTGCGTGGCCAGATAGCTGGGCACCAGCTGGCCGGGCAGGGCCTGGCCCGTGACCGGGTCGATGCCGGGATTGAGCAGCACACTGGCGCTGGCCTTGTAGACCTTGGGCAAGGCCAGGCTCAGGACCAGCGCGAGCAGAAGCAGCGTTCCCACCGTTGCCAGCAGCAATTTGCGGCGAGCCCCGAGGATCAGCAATAACTGCGACGAAGACATGGAGGCCTCACGTGGCGGGAAGAAATGGCTTGACTGTCTGACAGCAAAGCTTAGTCATTCACAACAGTCTGCCGATTGATCTTGCTCAGCGAAGCCGGGAGGGTCATGCCATCCGGAATAAAGAGAGATCGACATCCCGCCGCGCCCATGTTCGCGCGGCAATACTTTGGGTCGCGAAAAAGGCCGCCGCGCCGTTTCCCGGGCAGGCCTGGCGAGCCCTTATGCGGCGTGACGCAGCGCCGGCGCCGTCGCACTGTCCGCATTACCGGCCAGCACATCGATGATGGGGCATTCGGGACGGGCATCGCCGTGGCAGGTGTCGGACAGCGATTGCAGCTGCGCACGGATGCCTTGCAGACGCATGATGTCCTGGTCGATCTCGGCGATGTACTGCTGGGCCAGCTGTTTCACTTCCGCGCTTTGGCGGCCGCGGTCATCCCACAGCGAGAGCAGGCTGCGGATGCGTTCAATCGAGAAGCCAAGCTCGCGCGAGCGCTTGATGAAACGCAGCACCTGCACGTCCTTGTCGTTGAAGTCGCGATAGCCGGAAGTGCTGCGCCGGGCATGCCCGATCAGGTCGATGCTCTCGTAGTAGCGGATGATTTTCGGATTGAGTCCGGCTGCCTTGGCGGCCTGTCCAATGTTCATGTTTGAAGCCCTCCCGGAATGGAGTGTTGCGTGGTGGTGAATGAATCCTGCATGTGAAGCTCGGGCGCCGGCCGCCAGCCGCGCAGCAGCAGGGCATTGGCCACCACGCTGACGGAAGACAGGGCCATCGCCGTGCCGGCCAGCACCGGGCTCAACATGCCCAGTGCCGCCAGCGGAATGCCGATGACGTTGTAGAGAAAGGCCCACACCAGGTTTTGCCTGATCTTGGCCACGGTGCGGCGCGAAATGTCGAGCGCCGCCGCCACCATTCGCGGGTCGCTGCGCATCAGGGTGATGCCGGCGGTATGCATCGCCACGTCGGTGCCGCTGGCCATGGCGATGCCGACGTCGGCCGCGGCCAGCGCCGGGGCGTCGTTGATGCCGTCGCGGCCCATGGCCCCCCCGGAACCGGCCTGGTGGCGGCGGCGCCCCGCG
>JAEVZY010000146.1 GCA_023392035.1 Pseudomonadota bacterium
GGCATGGCCTTGTCGTCCGACTACATGATCGGCGTGGCGCCCGGCATCAGCGCCAAGGCTGCCGGCGCCGGCGTGCAGGCGGCACTGGTGGCCGACCGCGCACTGACGCTGTCGGTGATCGTCGGCGGCATCGCGCTGATCCTGGGTTATCTCAGCATGCGGCGCTACATCCAGCCGGCCAATCCGGCCCTGCTGGTGCGCTGGCAAGCCAACGCCAATACGCTGGACAACGGCCTGGCCAAACTGAACTCGCCCGGCACCTTCGACAAGGCGGCGCTGGCCGAAAGCACCGACCCGCATCAGACGCTGGCGACCGACGCTGAAGTCAATGCCGCGCTGAAACGCACCAGCCACGCCGGTTGGTCCAAGTTCTTCGCCGTGGTCACGCCGCTGGCCTTCCTCGGCATCGTGCTGATCATGGTGCTGCCCAAGTTCGGCGTGCACATGACCGACTTGAAAGGCGGCGACGCCGCCGCCCTGGTGGGTGGCGTGGCCGCGGTGCTGATGATGGCGGTGACGCTGGCCGCGGTCGGTCCGCGCAAAGCGCTGGACGTGTGCCCGGAACATATCGTGGACGGCCTGGTGTTTGCCTTCAAGGCCATGGGCGCGGTGCTGCCGATCGCCGGTTTCTTCTTCCTCGGCGGCGGCGAAACCCTGGCACAAGTGCTGGGCGTGGCCACCAACAAGGCGCCCAACCTGCTGTTTGAATTGGTGCAGCATGGCCAGAGCGCCATCCCCAACAGCAAGATCCTGGTCTCCTTCGGCGTGCTGATCGTGGGCATGATCACCGGCATCGACGGTTCCGGCTTCGCCGGCCTGCCCCTGACCGGCTCTCTGTCCGGCGCACTGGGCCCGGTGGTGGGTCTGGACCCGGCCACCCTGGCGGCAGTGGGCCAGATGGGCGCGGTATGGACCGGCGGCGGCACCTTGATCGCCTGGTCGTCCCTGATCGCGGTCACCGGTTTCGCCCGCGTGCCGGTACTGGATGCGGTGCGCATGTTGCTGGTGCCGGTGATTCTCGGCCTGATCGCAGCGGCGCTCGCAGCCGTCCTGATCTGGTAAGGCGGTTTATGGCAAGCCTGTCTGCCCCAGTCAAGTACGCAAGTGGCCAGGGCGCCATGCTTGCCACCGGCCATCCGCTGGCCGCCGCCGCCGCGCGCGACATGCTGCGCGATGGCGGCAGCGCGGTCGATGCCGCCATCGCCGCCGACGCCGTGATGGGTGTGGTGGAGCCGATGGCCACCAGCATCGGCGGCGACTTGCAGGCGATGATCGTCGAGCCCAATGGCGAAGCGATCACCTGCAACGGCACCGGCCGCTCGCCGCTGGCTCTCACCGAATCGATGGTGGCCGCATTTCCCGGCGGCCGCCTGCCGGAACGCCATCCGCTGACCGTCACCGTGCCGGGCGCCGTGCAGGGCTGGCACGACGTGCACCAGCGTTACGGCAAACTCCCATGGGCCAGGCTTTTGCAGCCGGCCATTGAAATCGCGGAACAGGGCTTTGCCGTGGCCGAAGTGGCCGCGCGCGAATGGCACTGGTTCCAGCACGTGCTGCGGGTAGACCCCGCTTGCGCGCAACTGTATCGCGCCGAACAAGCGCCGCAGGCCGGCGAACGCTTCGTCAATCCGGAACTGGCCGCGGTATTGCGCGCCATTGCCGAAGACGGCCCGCCGGCTTTCTACAGCGGCCGGGTGGCGCAAGCCATGGCGCGTGGCGTGCAAGCCCAAGGCGGCGTGCTGAGCGAAGAAGACCTGGCGCGCCATGTCGGCGATTGGCGCGCGCCGCTGCGTGCCGAATTCCGCGGCCTGACCCTGCTTGAATGCCCGCCCAACTCCCATGGCTGCGCGGTGCTGGAGGCCTTGCAGGAAACCGACCGGCAGTGCCGCAACCTCGACCCGGCCTCGCCGCAAGCGATGCTGGAACTGGTACGCAACACCGGTGTGGCGCTGGCGCGGGCGCGCGCCACTGTCACCGACCCGTCCGGCAATACGGTCTGCACCGTGGTGGTGGATGACAGCGGCCTGGCGGTGACCTTGATGAGCAGCATCTTCAAGCGCTTCGGCTGCGGCATCGTCGCGCCGGGCTGCGGCTTCGTCATGCAGAATCGCGGCTTCGGCTTCGGGCCGCCTGGCCACGTAAACAGTCCCGGTCCGGGCAAGCGCCCCTATCACACGGTGATTCCGGCGGCGGCCCTGAAAGACGGCCGGCACTACGCCAGTTTTGGCGTGGTCGGCGGACTGATGCAGCCGCAGGGACATATCCAGTTGTTGTGGCGCCTGGCTGCCATGGGGCAAGGGTTGGATGAGGCCATGCGCGCCCCGCGCTGGCGGCTGGAAGCCGGCGATACGCTGGCCATAGAAACCGGCACGCCGGAAGAAACTTCCGCGCTTTTGCGCTCTAACTATGCGGCCCCCGCCAAGGGTGCCGGCGAGCTGGCCGGGCGCAGCGACTTCGGCGGCGCGCAGTTTCTCCGACGCAAGGATGACGGCAGCTTGGAAGCGGCTTCCGACCCGCGCAAGGATGGGTGTGCGCTGGCGCTGTGAGGCCAGCTCACATCAGGACGCCCGGCAGGCTCGCTTGTCACAAAAAACTCCCTACACAAGCCGAAATTTCTGTATACAATATACCCACCAACCCGAACAATCCCTGGAGAGAGCACATGACCGCTACCCTGATGTCCCGTGACGAATTCCGCGCCGCCCTGGAAAAAGCTATCCAGGGCAACACCGCCAATAAATCGCCCTTCAGCCTGGCTTGGGCCGGCGGCACTCTGTCGCGCGCTCATCTGGCTCGCTGGGCCGAGAACCACTACCACTACGTTGGCCCGTTTGCCGATTACCTGGGCTACCTGTACGCCCGCATGCCGGCCGAATACGTCGATGCCAAGGACTTCTTGCTGGCCAACATGTATGAAGAAGAAATCGGCGGCGATCGCCACACCGATCTTCTGATCCGCTTTGCCGAAGCCTGCGGCACCACCCGCGAGCGCGTCCTCAACCCGGACAACATGTCGCCCACCACCCTCGGCCTGCAAAGCTGGTGCTATTCGGTGGCCATGCGTGAAGACCCGATCGTGGCCGTGGCCGCGCTGGTGGTTGGCCTGGAATCGCAAGTGCCCTCCATCTACCGCAAGCAGACCCCGACCCTGCGCGAGAAATATGGCTTCACCGACGAAGAAGTCGAATTCTTCGACCTGCACATCGTCTCCGACGAAATCCATGGCGAGCGCGGCTACCAGATCGTGCTGGAGCATGCCACCACCGTGGAACTGCAACAGCGTTGCCTGAAGATCTGCGAAACCGGCGCCAAGATGCGTCTCTTGTACACCACCGCTCTCTACCACGACTACGTCGAGCAGAAGCCGGAAGCGCTGGCTGCCTGATCCAGCGCAAGTACATCAAGTCGTAGTACCTGTCCCTCGCCGTTCGCGGCGAGGGTTCCTTGTTTTCGCGAGCCAGAACATGAGCAGCCCCCAGGAATTCCTGAATCACATCGCCGGCGAATGGACCAAGAGCCGCACCGGCAAGACCTTTGAAAACCGCAATCCGGCCGATACCAATGAGCTGGTCGGCCTGTTCCAGGCATCTTCGGCTGAAGACGCCCGCCAGGCGGTGGACGCTGCCCAGGCTGCTTTCGAAGGCTGGAAGAAAACCGCCATCGGCAAGCGCGCCAAGATTCTGCTGGCCGCGGCCGACCTGCTGGAACAGCGCGCCGCCAAGATCGCCGAAGAACTCACGCGCGAAGAAGGCAAATCCCTGGCCCTGGCCAAGGATGAAGTGCTGCGTTCGGCCCAGACCCTGCGTTTCTACGCCATCGAGGGCCAGACCTTCACCGGCGAGACCTTTCCGCAGGACGATCCCGACATGGTGGTCTACAGCCAGCGCGAGCCGCTGGGCGTAGTGACCGTCATCTCGCCCTGGAATTTCCCGATCTCGATCCCGGCGCGCAAGATCGCCCCGGCCCTCATCACCGGCAACACGGTGGTGTTCAAGCCTTCGTCGGATGCGCCGCTGTCGGGTTATCGCCTGGCCGAAGCCCTGATCGATGCCGGCATTCCCAAGGGCGTCTTGAACCTGATCACCGGCCGCGCCGGCGACATCGGCCCGACCATCACCGAAGCGAAGGAAGTGCGCGCCATCTCCTTCACCGGCTCCACCGCGGCCGGCGAACAGATCCACCGCGCGGTGTCGCTGACCACCCGCACCCAGATGGAATTGGGCGGCAAGAACCCCCTGATCGTGATGGAAGACGCCAAGCTGGACCAGGCAGTCGACCTCGCCGTCAAGGGCGGTCTCTCGCTCACCGGCCAGGCCTGCACCGGCACCAGCCGCATCATCGTCATGAAGCAGGTGAAGGCGGAATTCACCGAAAAGCTGCTGGAAAAAATCGCCAAGCTGAAGGTCGGCAATGGCATGAGCGCCGGCATGGACCTGGGTCCGCTGGCCACCAAAAAGCAACTGGAAACCGTGCTCTCCTACATCGCTATCGGCAAGCAGGAAGCGCGTCATCTGGTGGGCGGCGAGCGCCTGACGGGCGCTGAATTCGAGCACGGCTTCTACGTCAAGCCGGCAGTGTTCACCGACGTCACCCAGAACATGCGCATTGCACGCGAAGAGATCTTCGGCCCGGTCCTGGCCATCATCGAAGCCGACAGCTTTGAAGATGCCATGGCCAAGGCCAACGACACCGAATACGGCCTGTCGGCGGCGATCTGCACCACCAATCCGGTCTATGCCCATCGCTTCGCGCATGAGATCCAGTCCGGCACGGTGAAGATCAACCGCACCACCACCGGCAACCTGGTGAACGCGCCCTTCGGCGGATTGAAATCGTCTTCCACCTCCACCTTCCGCGAGTCCGGTCGCACCGGCCTGGAGTTCTACACCCAGGTCAAGACCGTGTACCGCGGCTGCTGATCCACGCAACCAGCACACAGGAAAAACACATGAAACAAAGCATCAAGCTCGAACTGAAAGAAGCGCAACTGATGGTGCGCGCCGCGATCGCCAAGGCCCAGGAAATCAAGGTCCTGGAGACCGTTTGCGTGGTCGATGAAGGCGGCTACCCGCTGGCCATGGAACGCATGGACGGCGCCCGCGTGACCGGCCCGCAGATCGCCTGGAACAAGGCCTTCACCGCTGCCGGCCACAAGCGCTCCACCCATCTGTTAAACACCCTGCCCAACGGCCCGGCCCTGCCCGGCAACGAAGCCTTCGGCATCCAGTGGAGCTTTGACGGCAAGTTCGCCATTTTCGTCGGCGGCTATCCGATCGTCGTGAATGGCGAAGTGATCGGCGGCGTCGGCCTGTCCGGCGGCAATGGCGAGCAGGACACCGCTTGCGGCGTGGCTGCGCTGCAGGCCCTGCAGGATGCGCTCAAGGGCGCCGGCTACGACGTCACCGTTGCGGCCGACATCAAGAAGTAATTGTTTTTCAGGGCAAGCCCATGTCTTTTCAGGTTCAGATAGAAGGCGGCGCATGTTTTTCCGCCGAGGCGGGCGAATCGGTGCTGGAAGCGGCCGAACGCAATGGCATCGCCATGCCCCACGACTGCCGCATGGGCGGCTGCGGCACTTGCCGCATCCGCCTGGTGTCGGGCGCGGTGCAGTATGAAGAAGAGCCCTTCGGCCTTTCGCCGGAAGAAGCGGAACAGGGTTACGCCCTGGCTTGCCAGGCGCGCCCGCAAGGCGACCTGGTGATCGCTCCGGGGCGGGTGCAGGAGCTGCCGCAAACGCAGAGCACCACCGCCACCATCCAGCAGATCAAGCGCGTCACCGAAGGCGTGGTGCACCTGGTACTGGAAACCCCGGAACCGGTGGATTACCTCGCCGGCCAGTACCTGAACATCCATCTGGGTGATGGCGAGCCGCGCAGCTTTTCCATGGCCGGCGCGCCCGGCAAGACCCTGCTCGATTTCCACGTGCGGCGCGTGCCGGGCGGGCGCTTCACCGAACAGCAACTGGACGCGGCCCAGCCCGGCCAGACGCTGCAAGTGGAAGTTCCGGTCGGCTCCTTCTACCTGCGCAAGGAAGACTATCGTCCGCTGTTGATGGTGGCCACCGGCACCGGCATTGCGCCGATCCGCGCCATTCTGGAAACCCTGCTGGACGATGAGGATTGCCCGCCGGTCTGGCTGTACTGGGGCATGCGTACCGAAGCCGACCTCTGGTTGGCCGAGGAATTCGCGGCCTGGAAAGACCGCCTGTACGACTTCCAGTTCATTCCGGTCCTGTCGCACGAAGGTGATGCCTGGAGCGGCCGCCGCGGCTTTGTGCAGGATGCGATCGCCGAAGATTTCGACGACCTTTCCGAACACGCCATCTATCTGTGCGGCGTGCCGGACATGGTGCGCCAGGCCAAGGACAAATTCCTGTCCCTGAACGCCAGCGCCGATCATATCTACGCCGACAGTTTCAGCTATGCTGCGCCTGCGCAGCAAAAAGCTGCCTGAGGACGATAAGCCATGCCCAAAGTCATACTGCACAAAAACGGCGAGAAACACGAAGGCGAGGTCAAGGACAACGGCAACCTCGTCGTTTCCGCCGGCATCAAGAAATTTCCCTTCCCGCACCTGTCCTACGGTTGCGGCATGGGCAAGTGCGCCAAATGCGCCTGCGTCATCATCGAAGGCGGCGAGCATCTGGCCGCACCCAACTGGAAAGAGAAAAAACAGCTCGGCGACCATCTCGAGCAGGGCTATCGCCTGGCTTGCCAGTTGTGGCTGACGCACGACCTGGAGCTGAGCCAGGACGGCATCGATCCGGTCCTGCAGGAACGGGCGCAGGCCCAACAAGCCAAGTGACACGCAAGGCGAGCCATGAGCGACTACGTGATTTTGATCAGCAAGACCGGCCACTTCCGTACCGAGCCGGCTGCCGCATCCGACCTGAAGACGGTGGAAGCCTGGGACTACCTGTTCTATGGCCGCCGGCAGGCGCATTTCGTCATTGCCGAGCTTGACCACGAGGTCAAGGTCAAGGTGATCGACGAAACCGAAACCGCCACCACCAACTTCGTCCCATCCAAATTTTTGCCGCGCTTCACTTCGCTGGAAGCGGCGCGTGCCGAACTGAAAAGCTTGATCAGCTTTGGCGATCTTGAAACCGAGCTGGTGCCCGCATGACGACTGAAACCACCCCCAATACCGAAACCGGCGCTGCCGCGCCCGCGCCCAAACCGCAAGTTGAAATCACCTTCGTCACCAATGACAACAAGGTGGTGAACGCGCCCGCCAACAGCAATCTGCTGCGCATCTCCCTGCGCGAAAAAGGCGGCATTCCCTTCAAATGCGGCGGCGGCCTGTGCGGCACCTGCCGCTGCAAGGTCGAATCCGGACTGGAAAACACCGACGCCATCAAGGACAAGGAGCGCAAGCACCTGTCCGAAGCCGACTTCGCCCAGGGCTATCGCATGGCCTGCCAGACCTTCGTGGTCAAGGGCAGCATCAGCGTGTCCTGGGATCCGAACGTCAAGCGCTGATCCCGATGGACTACCCGCTGGCCACACTGGCCATCATCACCCTGGCATTTGTCCTGGCCGGAACGGTCAAGGGCATGCTGGGCGTGGGCTTGCCCACCGTCGCCATGAGCGTGCTGAGCTTTCGGCTCGGCATGGCCGAGGCGGTGGCAATGCTGGTCATGCCGACCATCATTACCAACCTCTGGCAACTGGCGGCGGGGCCGCGCTTCCTGCACCTGATGCGCCGTTTCGCCTGGCTGATCCTGGGCCTGACGGTGGGCGCCTTTGTCGGCGTGCAGCTGCTGGTGAATGGTCATCTGGCGATGCTGCTGCTCGGGCTGCTGCTGGCCGGTTACGGCGTGCTGGGCTTGTCGCGCTTTCAGTTCTCGCTGTCGGAGCGCTGGGAAGCGCGGCTTTCCCCGGCGGTCGGCTTGGTCACCGGCGCGCTGTATGGCGCCACCGGCCTGGGCATCAGCTCCCTGCCCTACATCGGCGCCCTGAAAATCGAGCGCGATGAACTGGTGCAGGCCATGGGCTTGATGTTCTCGGTGATGTCGCTGGCCACCGCCGTGGCGCTGGCCTGGTTCGGAAAATACCACCTGCAAGTGGCCGGCACTTCGGTGGCGGCGCTGCTGCCGGCCTTCGTCGGCATGGCCATCGGCCAGCGCCTGCGCGAGCGCATGGATGCGGCGCGCTTCCGCCAACTCTTCTTCGCTGCCATGGTGATCCTGGGCCTGTACACCACGGTGCACGCGGTCGCTTGAAGACCTGACGCCAAGCTGACGGCACCTGACCGAATCCGGATCGCAAGTCCTTTCGCCAAACCACTGCATTGCCTCCGAGTCCTATTGCTGTACTGACTCGAGGAGGCAAGATGAAGAAGTTCGTTGCGATTTCATTGTTGAGCGCCGGTATGCTGGCCCTCTCCCCCATGGCCATGGCAAAAGGTTGCGTCAAGGGCGCCGCCGTTGGCGGCGTCGCGGGCCATGTGGCGGGTGAACACGGTGTAGCAGGCGCTGCCGCCGGCTGTGCAATCGGCCATCACAAGGCCAAGAAGAAAGAGAAGCAAGAGCAACAGGCGCAAAGCAATGCTGCACAAAACAACAGCAACGCCAATGCCGAACAGGGCAAGGAACAGCCGAAGCAGGAAAAATAGCCAAGCCTGACAGGCAACAAAAAGGCGATCCGCGGATCGCCTTTTTGTTTGAGCAGCCGAGCCTTACATCTGCTGGGCGATCACGCGATTGTTGGCCGCATACGGACGGGTGTTTTCGATCCAGCGCCGCACCCGGTTGGCATCGGCGAAGCGCGACATCTTGCCCTTGGAGTCGAGCAGCACGATCACGACCGGACGGCTTTCGATGCGGGTCTGCATCACCATGCAGCGGCCCGCTTCGGAGATGTAGCCGGTCTTCTGCAGGCCGATTTCCCAGTCGCTGTTTTCCACCAGGTGGTTGGAAGTCTTGTAGTGCAGCACGCCCACGCCGGGTTCGACCGTGTACTTCAGGTCAGTCGAATACTCGCGAATGATGGGTTGCTTATAGGCCGCGATCACCAGCTTGGCCAGGTCATGGGCGCTGGAGACATTGGTGCTGGCAAGCCCGGTGGGATCGGTATAGCGGGTGCTGGTCATGCCCAGTTGCTGGGCCTTGGCATTCATGGCGGCCACGAAGGCCGGCAAGCCGCCCGGATAATTGCGGCCGAGCGCCGAGGCGGCCCGGTTTTCCGAGCTCATCAGCGCAATGTGCAGCATGTCGGCGCGCGACAGTTGCGAGCCCACGCGCAGGCGCGAATGACTGAACTTCTCGCGGTCGACATCGGCATCGGTCACGGTCAATATCTCGTCCATCGGCAGCCCGGCTTCCACCACCACCATGCTGGTCATGAGCTTGGTGATGGAGGCGATCGGCAAAGCCACCGAAGCGTTCTTCTCGAACAGGACTTCGGAAGTGGTCTGGTCGAGCACCAGGGCAACGTTGGAACTGAGGGAAAGCGGATCGCGCTTGTTGAGTCCGGCCAGATCGCCCGCGGTCAGCGGGGTGGGCGCATAGGCCACGTGATGGACACCGGATTTTCTGGATCTTGCCGCCGCGCGCTGAACCGGCGCGGCGTCTTCATTGCTGGCCTGGCGCGCCTTGGACTTGCGCTTGGCCTTGGTGGATTTTTTCTTCCCCGGCGCCTTCTTGTGCTTGGCACTTTTCGCGCTGGGGGTGGCGGGGTCGGCTGCGTGCGCGGCGGGAGTTGCCACCGCGACGGCCAATACGGAAATGAGCACGCCTAGTGCCGCCTTGAGCATCTTCTTTTACTCCCTCGAAATGATGCTTGAAATCAGTTCCGTGCAGTGTAGCAAAAAGATGCATATCTGCAAGAGAATGAGGGAGTTAGGTGCGCAATTTAAATAATTTTCTTACACGGAATCAAGCCTGTTCGTGGAAGGCGCGCCACAGCGCGCGCAGTTTTACCTGGCGCAAGATGGCGGCCGGATAATTTTTTATGCTCAAAGGTTGGCCGCTTGCGGGCTGAAAAAGCGGTCCTCAGCGATCCATGAAGCGGGCAATGGCCGCCACCGGCTCGCGCTCGGTCACCAGGGTGTTTTCGACTTTGGAAAGATCGGCATAACCGAGTGACATGCCGCACACCACCGCTTCGTTGTCGGGCAATTGCAGCTGCTCGCGGATCACCCGGTGAAACTGGATGAAGGCCGCTTGCGGGCAGGTATCCAGGCCGCGTCCGCGGGCGGCAATCATGATGTTTTCCAGGAACATGCCGTAGTCCAGCCAGCTGCCCTGCTCCATCACGCGATCGATGGTGAAGATCAGGCCGACGGGCGCATCGAAGAACTTGAAATTGCGCGCGTGCTGCTCGCGCATGCCTTGCTTGTCTTCGCGCGTCAGGCCGAGCAGGCCGTACAAATCCCAGCCCACCTTGCGCCGCCGCTCGATGAAGGGCGAGACCCATTGCACCGGGTAGTAATTGAATTCCTCGGTGTGCTGGCTGGCGCGTTGCGGATCGAGAAACTCGGCGAGGATGGCATCCGACAGCCGGGTCTTGGCGGCGCCGCTCAATACATACACCTTCCACGGCTGGGTATTGGTGCCCGAAGGCGCGCGGCTGGCCACCTCCAGCATGGCTTCGATATCTTCGCGCGCCACCGGCGTGGGCAGGAAAGCCCGGATCGAGCGCCGGCTGGCAATGGCTTGGTCGACCAGTTTCTGCTGTTCGGATTGAATCATGCCTTCTCCAGACTCTTGGGTTTTTTCACGACGAACAGGACCCCCAGCACCGCCAGTACCATGCCGGCCATGCCGATAGCACTGAAGGTTTCGCCAAACATCAGCCAGGCCATGACGGCGGTGGTGGGCGGAGTGAGATAAAGATAACTGGTGACGCTGGTGGCGGCATGGCGCCGGATCAGCGCAAACAAAAGGAAGATCGCGCCGATCGACAAGGCCAGCACCGACCACAGCAAGGCGCCGACAAAGGCCGGGCTCCAGTGCACCGTCTGCAGCGCCGGCGAAAAGCCTTCAAGGGCCATGGCGAAAGGCAGCAGCACGATGGCCGAGGCCAGGAACTGGATCAGGGTCCCGCTGCGCAAATCGAATTGCGGACAGAAGCGTTTCTGATAGAGGGTGCCGACCGTGATCGACACCAGGGCCAGCAGCGTCAAGCCTATGCTGGTGGGCGACAAGCCGATCATCGTGATCTTGTTGGAGACCACCAGCGCCACGCCGGCCAATCCAAGCACCAGGCCCAGCCATTGGCGCCGCCGCACCTGTTCGCCCACCATCGGCGCGGCAAAGGCGGTGAAGATGGGCTGCAGGCCGACGATCAGCGCCGCCAGGCCGGCCGGCATGCCATGCTGGATCGCGGCCCAGACCCCGCCCACATAGCCGGCCTGCAACAGCGTGCCGGCCACGGCGATATGCAGGACTTTGCCGCGCGGCCAGGGCGCGCGCAGCAAGAGCACCAGGGGCGCCAGCACCAGCAGCACGCCGATGAAGCGCAGCATCAGGAAGGTCAGTGGCGGGGCGTAAGGCAGGCCGAACTTGGCGACGATGAAGCCGGTGCTCCACAAAAGCACGAAGATGAAAGGCATGGCGGAGGGTGGTTTGAGCGCTGGCGAGTTTAGCACGGTCGTGCGAAAGGACGGCTTGCTCCAAACGCATCGCTCGGCCGCGGAATTCCTTGATGCAACGCAAAACGAGAAGCTTGACATTGCACAAAGCTCCCCTCAGCATATGCTTGCTGCATCGCACAAGCCCTCTCGCCCAAGTCCCATTGCGCACTACCAGGAGAAATCAATGCTCTCGTACCAGGAACAGCTTTCCAATGCCACCCGCACGCAAATCGAAGCCGCCATGGAACTGGTAGCCGGTCTGGCCAACACCACTTTTGGCGGCGTGGAAAAAGTGGTGGATCTGAACATGAACATCGTGCGCAGCTCGCTGGAAGAATCCAGCGCCACCGTGCAGCAACTGCTGGGCGCAAAAGACCTGCAAGCCTTCTTTACCCTGAGCGCATCGCAAGCTCAACCGGGCGCGGAGAAAGCGCTGAACTATGTGCGCAGCCTGGCCGCCATTACTTCCAGCGTTTCGGCTGAATTGGCGCGCACCGCCGAAGCCCGCATCGCCGACAACCAGCGCCAGTTGTTCGCCCTGGTGGAAGAAGTCAGCAGGAACGCGCCGGCCGGTTCGGAAAACGCCATCGCCTTCTTCAGGACCGCGCTGGACAATGCCAGCGCCGGCTATGAGCAATTCTCGCGGAACACCAAGCAGGCGGTGGAAGCGATGGAAAGCAATATCGCCAACGCCGCCTCGCAAATCACCCCGGCCGCGCAAAAGGCCGCGCGCCGCAGCAAGCAGGCCTGACAGCAAATCCAGGGTCTGAATCGGGGCGGCGCACAAGGCCGCCCTTTTCATTGGCGCCCGCGGGGTCGGCCGGCTACAGCAAGCGCTTGCGCAAGCGCGTGATCAGCACTTCCGCGATCACCACCACCGCAAAGATGGCCAGCAAGACCATGGCCACCCGGTCCCACTGGAACAGGTTCTGGGCCGAATCCATCACCATGCCGATGCCGCCGGCACCCACCAGCCCAAGCACGGCGGATTCGCGCACGTTGATATCCCAGCGCAGCAGCACGATGGACCAGAACGCCGGGCGGATCTGCGGCCAGTAGGCGTACCAGATCACCGATGCCTTGCTGGCGCCCGTGGCCGTGACGGCTTCGATGGGGCCGCGCTGCGCTTCTTCGATGGCTTCGCCGA
>JAEVZY010000202.1 GCA_023392035.1 Pseudomonadota bacterium
GCCACGCTGTTTGACCTGAAGGACGGCTCGCTGCTGCCGCTGGATTGCGGCATCGATCCGCTGGTGGCGGTGGAACTGGATGGCAAGACGATCGCCCGTGGCGAACTGGTGGTGGTGGACGAAACCCTGGGCGTGCGTTTGACCGAGGTGGGTAATGTGGCGCCCTGATTCGGCAAGACTGCCTGCCTGTCTGGCCGCTGCCACCTTGCTGGCGCCGCGGCTGGCATGCGCCAGCATTCCTTTTCGCCAGGACAATCCCGGTTCGGCGCTGCAATTGGGCTTGGGCTATGCCGGCGCGCTGGGCTTGCTGGTGTTGTTGACGCTTGCGCTGTTCATGCTCAGGAAGCGGCTGGTCAAGCGCTTCCCGGATTTGTTGTCCAGCCGTTCCGGTTTGCAGTGTGTGGCCAGCCTGCGCATGTCGATGCGCACCAGCGTGCATGTGGTGTGCTGGCGCGGCCGGGAAGTGATGTTTGCCCAATGCGGCGAAGGCCTGCAACTGCTTTCGGTGTTCGAAGCTGGCCGGGCGCCGGACGAGGCGCGCCCATGATGTCCCGACTGTGGGCATTGCGCCCTCGGCCATCCGCCTGGCTGGCCTTGCTGATCATGGTGCTGCTCTTGTTCTGCGTGGCTCGGGTGGCCCTGGCGGCGCAGCCGGCGGCCACTGCTTCCGTATTCGAATTGCGGGTGGCGGCGCCGGGCGGCAAGGGCGGCGCCGATTTGTCGCTGCCGGTGCGCATCATGTTGCTGCTGTCGGTGTTGAGTCTTGCGCCGGCCATCCTGGTCACCATGACCGCATTTACGCGCATCGTAATTGTGCTGTCCATGCTGCGTCATGCGATGGGAATGCCGGAGACGCCGCCCAATCAGGTGTTGATCAGTCTGGCGCTGTTTCTGTCGCTGTTCGCCATGATGCCGGTGCTTTCCACCGTGCACAAACAAGCCTGGCAGCCCTGGAATGAAGGCCGGCTGAGCAGCATGCAGGCGCTGGAAGTGGCGTCCGACCAATTGCGCGACTACATGGTGCGCCAGACCCGCGAATCGGATCTGGACCTGATGAGCGAACTGGCCAAGAGCCCGCCGCCCAAGGATGTGGAAAGCATCAGCCTGGTGCAGCTGGTGCCGGCCTTCATGTTGTCCGAGTTGCGCTCGGCCTTCCAGATTGGATTCATGATCTTCCTGCCTTTCATCATGATCGATCTGGTGGTGTCGGCCATCCTGATGTCGCTGGGGATGATGATGGTGCCGCCGGCAATGATTTCCTTGCCGGTCAAGGTGCTGACTTTCGTCCTGATCGATGGCTGGAACCTGGTCGCGCGCTCCTTGTTGGGCAGCTTTCATTGAATGCGCTCGATGATTGAAAAATTCATCTTTGTGCGTAATTCGTCCACTGCCTCCAAAACTGGCCGGTCCAACGCAAACAAATCAGGACTGAAATTTTCCCTCTCCCTACACTCAGCTTCCGCTTGTTTGCGCCCAAGTTTCTGCCCACCACTGGGCGTTTGATTCCAGGCTTTGCCATGTCCACCGATCTTGCCCTCATGCTGACTTCCAGAATGCTCTGGACCACTGTGCTGGTGGCGGCCCCGCCGCTGCTGGTCGCACTGATTGTGGGCTTGCTGATCAGCGTGTTCCAGGTGGTGACGCAAATCCAGGAAATGTCTCTTTCCTTCGTGCCCAAGTTGTTGGCCGTGGTGGCGGTGCTGGTGCTGGGCGGACCCTGGCTGGTGCGCCAGATGACTGGCTTTGCCAGCGCGATCATCGGCGGTATCCCTTCCTATATGTGAACCGCCATGGCAAGTCTGCGTATCGATGTGGTTGCCCTGATGGCCGGCGTCTTGCTTTCGCTGCGGCTGGGCATGGTGCTGTTCCTGACGCCCATACTCGGCGGCAGCGGCGTGCCGGCGCGGGTGAAGGTGATGACGATTTTTGCCTTGTCGCTGTGGCTGGTGTGGGCCTTGCAACCGCAACTCGATTCGGCCCGGCTGGCCTTGCAGGGGATGCCTGCCTTCCTGCTGGCTATCTTGTCGGAGGCGGTCTGGGGTTTGCTGTTCAGTTTCGGCCTGGCGGCAGCCTTTGCCGCCTTTCTGCTGGGCGGGCGCCTGCTGGAACTGCAAATGGGACTGGGCGTGGCCACGCTGTTCGACCCTGCTACCCGCAACCAGATGCCCTTGCTGGGCGTGCTGCTGCAGATGGTGGGCGTGACGACTTTCCTCAGTGTGGATGGCCATCACCTGGTGCTGCGCGCGCTGGCCGCATCGCTGCAATCCCTGCCCCTGGGCAGCCTGCCGATGGCCGTGCCGCTGCCGGCGCTGCTGGCGCAGTTCGGCCTGAGCTTCAGCCTCGGTTTGCTGCTGGTGGCCGCGGCCCTGGCCTGTTGTCTGCTGGCCGATGTCGGCATGAGCGTGGCGGCGCGCCTGCTGCCGCAAGCCAATGTGCTGTTCCTTTCCATCCCGGTGAAGGTGCTGGCCGGACTGGCGACGCTGGCGCTGTCGGCGCCCCTGTTGCGGCCCTTGCTGTCACGGATCTACCTGTCCACGTTCCACTATTGGGACAGTCTCCTGCAAAGGTGAGCCATGGCCGATGAAGACCAACTGCGCAATGAGCAGCCCACGCCCTGGAAGCTTGAGCAGGCCAGAAAACGCGGCAGTGTGCCGCGCGGACAAGACCTGAATTCCTTTCTCTCATTGCTGGTCTTGCTGGCGGTGCTGTATTTCGCTGGCGCGCAATTGGTGAAGCAAAGCCTGCACCTGGCCGCTGCAGCCCTGGGCCTGGATTTCAGCCGTCTGCCACCAAACGATCCGCTGGCCTTGCCGCTGGCGCTGTTCGAGAGCCATTTGCGGCTGTGGGGCGGATTGCTGGCCTTGCTGATGGTTTGCGGCGCGCTGGCCTGTCTGCTGCAAAGCGGACCGGTGTTTTCTTTCACGCCGATCAAGCCCGATTTCAAGCGCCTGAATTTCGTCGAAGGCTTCAAGCGCTTTTTCAACCTCAAGCTGCTGTTCGATGCGCTGCGCACCGTGCTCAAGGCCGGCCTGCTGGCGCTGGCGGTGTTCTGGTTTGTACGCCATGCCATGCCGAACTTGCTGGCGCTGTCGCATGGGGAAGTGCGACAGTTCGCGCCCGCCTTGCTGAAACTCGTGATGCAGTTGCTCGGCCTGTGCCTGCTGTTGCTGGTGCCGGTGGTGGCGCTGGATATCGTGGTGTCGCGCCGCGACTACCACAAGCGCATGCGCATGAGCCGGCGTGAAATGCAGGAAGAGCACAAGCAGCGCGAAGGCGACCCGCGCATCCGCGCGCGCCAGAAATCCTTGCAGAAAGAAGGCCGCCAACGCAGCGCCTCGCTGCGGCGGGTAAAGGAAGCCGATGTGCTGATCACCAACCCGACCCGGCTCGCCATCGCCTTGCGCTATGACGCGCGCAGCATGGATGCGCCGCTGGTGCTGGCCAAGGGCGCCGGCCAATTGGCGGGCCTGATGCGCGAGATGGCCTGGCGCCACCAGGTGCCGGTGGTGCAAAACCGCAGCCTGGCTCGCCAGTTGTTTCGGCATGCGGCGCTGGAGCAGCCGATACCGGCCATCTGCTTTGCCGCCGTGGCGCGCATCCTGGTCTGGCTGCAGGCCAGAAGCGGCTCACTGCCGCCTGCGCGCGATACGCGCCCAAAGGGAAGCGCGGCATGAAGTCCCTGCGCAAAATCCTGGGCGGCAACACCGACGTGGTGGTGGTGGCGCTGACGCTGGGCATCCTGTTTGTGCTGTTCGCGCCGGTGCCGGCGCGCCTGCTCGACTTTTTGTTGATCACCAATTTCTGTTTGGCGCTCCTTATCCTGCTTCTGACCTTCTACACCGAGACCCCGGTGCAGTTTTCCACCTTCCCCTCGCTGTTGCTGATTGCAACCCTGTTCCGGCTCTCGCTCAATATCGCCGCCACCCGCCTGATCCTGCGCGATGCCGACGGCGGCCAGGTGATCGGCACCATCGGCACCTATGTAGTGGGCGGCAATTATGTGATTGGCCTGATCGTGTTCCTGATCCTGGTGGTGGTGCAGTACGTGGTCATCACCAATGGCGCCCAGCGGGTGGCCGAGGTGGCGGCGCGCTTTACCCTGGACAGCATGCCGGGCCAGCAGATGAGCATCGACGCCGATCTCAACATGGGCTTCATCGACCAGGCCGAGGCGCAGCGGCGGCGCCGCAATATCGAGAAGGAAGCCAACTTCTACGGCGCGATGGATGGCGCCAGCAAGTTCGTCAAGGGCGACGCCATTGCCGGCATCATCATCCTGTTGATCGACATGCTTGGCGGCTGGGCCATAGGCGTGCTGCAAGGCGGCATGAAATGGAACGAAGCCTTGCGAACCTACACCCTGCTGACCATAGGCGACGGCATCGTCACCCAGGTGCCGGCGCTGGTGATAGCGCTGGGGACCGGCATCATCGTCACCCGCTCCACTTCCGACGATCATCTTTCCGCCGAACTGTTGCGCCAGCTGTCCCTGTTCCCGAAAACGCTGGGCATGGTAGTGGGCGCGCTGGCCCTGATGCTGCTGTTGCCCGGCCTGCCGGCGTGGCCCGTGCTGCTTCTGCTGATGGTGGTGGGCCTGGCCTGGTGGTACGCGCGCCGCGCAGCGGGCGTCGCCCAGACGCCGGATGCGCAAAGCGCGGTCAAGGACGGCGCGGAGCAGGAAGACCTGTACGGCTTGCTGGCCGTGGATGCCATCGAATTGCGCATAGGCGAAGCGCTGGTTCCGCTACTCTCCAGCAGCAATGCGGCCCTCATGGAGCGTATCGCCGCGCTGCGCAAAAGTACCGCGTTGGAGTCCGGGTTCGTATTGCCCGCGGTGCGCATCCATGATGAGCACCGGCTGCCCGGCAGCAAGTACGAGATTCTCCTGCACGGCAATCGCGTGGCCGATGGCGAACTGATGCCCGACCTCCTGCTGGCGCTGAAGCCCGGCGCCGATGCGCCGCCCCTGCGCGGCATTGAAACGCGCGATCCCAGTTATGGCTTGCCGGCGCTCTGGATCGCCGAAAGCCAGCGTGCGCAGGCGCGCCAGGCCGGCTATACGGTGGTCGAGCCGGCCACGGTTTTTCTCACGCATCTGTCTGAAGTGCTCAAGAAGCATGCCGCCTTGCTGTTGTCGCGCGCCGAAGTGGAGCGTTTGGTCGCAACCGTGCGCAAGGCCGATCCTGGCCTGGTGGAAGAACTGATTCCCGCCACGCTCGGCCTGTCGGAAGTGCAAAAGGTTTTGCAGAACCTGTTGAGCGAGCGGGTACCGATCCGCAATCTGGCCCTGATTCTGGAAACGCTGGCCGATGCCGCCCGTCAGCAAAAAGATACGTCGCTGCTGACCGAGCAGGTGCGCCAGCGCCTGGGGCCGGCCATCTGCCAAAGCCTGCTCAACCGCGACCAGGAATTGCCGGTGCTGACGCTGGACAGCGCGGTCGAAGACACTGTCGCCCGCAGCTTGCGCAGCATGGAAAGCGGCCAGACCCTGGTGCTGGAGCCGCGCTATGCCGAGCAGATGCTGTTGCGGCTGGCCGCGCAGGTGGAAAAGATGGTGCGCAGCAACCAGATGCCGGTGCTGATCTGCGCGCCGCAGTTGCGACGGCATTTGAAGGCCCTGACCGAGCGCGTGCTGCCACAGCTTGCCATCATCTCCATGGCGGAAGTGCCGGCCCAAGTCAGCCTGCGCTCCTTTTCCACGGTGACGCTATGACGCCGGCTTCGCTTCGCGGCAGCTTTGGCCCGCGGCCTGCGGGTGCAATGGAACACGCTGAATTTTTCCTGAATGAGGACAGTCCATGATTCTGGATCTCGATGAAACATTCGCCCTGGCACGCGACAGTTTTGAAAACAATCGCATGGACGAGGCACTGGGGCGGATCAAGACCCTGTTGGCCGAGCCCGAGCCGCTGCCCGGGGTACGCGAGTTGGCCGCCCGCATCTATTCGCGCCTGCGCCTGTATCCACGCGCCATAGGCTTGTTGCAGCAATGCCTGGCGCAAGAGCCGGGCTCGACCGAGCGCCGCATTGAGCTGGCCATGGTGCATCAGGACAGCGGCGACGCCGATACCGCGCTGACCATGTGGGAAGCGCTGCTGCACCAATACCCGCTGATGCCGCCGGCCCTGTTTAATGCCGCCTGGCTACGGGCGGAACGCGAGCAATTGGCCGAGGCTCATCGCCACCTGGACGTGCTGCTGCAGACTGTGCCGCAAGATAATCTTTACGCCGGCCGCGCTCGCGAGCTCAAGCGCCTGCTGCAGGAAAGAGTGCAGCCGGTGAGCGCGGTCCCGCTCGCCAGTTCATGAAACGGCGCGGGGCGATGTGGGCAATAATGAACGTCGCCATCGTTGCGCTGCTGCGCATCCCTTGAAAATCAGCCCATCCATCCCATGCAAGCGCCCAACCTGACCGAGCGGCTGCAACGCCTGCAAAGCTATCTGGAGCAGGACCCCGACAACCCGCAGCTGTTGCGCGAGGCCGCCGACTGCGCGCTGCAGTCGGGGCAATGGCAAGCGGCGCAGCAACTGGTCGAGCGCGCCCTGGTGCTGGATCCGGCGGACAAGTCCAGCCTGTATCGCAAGGCGGTCCTGCTGGCCCGCTCCGGCCAGGCGCAGGAAAGCCTGGCCTTGACCCAGGCCTTGCTGGATGCCGATCTGCGCCACGATGCAGTGCTGTTCCAGCATGCCTGCAATCTGGTGCTGGCCGGCCGCCAGGTCGAGGCCGAACCCCTGCTGCGCGATCTGCAGCCGCGCGCCGGCCACTATCCGGGCTTTCCCTACTTTCACATTCGCGCCCTGCATGCCGCCGGCAAGCTGGATGAAGCCATTGCCGTGGCCAAGGCCGCCGGCGAAGACGATGTGGCACTGGGCATGCTGAGCCTGATCCATATCGATGCCGAACACCTGGACGAAGGCCAGGCGCTGGCGCGTCGGGTTCTGGCGCGCCAGCCTGACAATCTCGATGCCTTGCTGGCCGAGGGCACCGCCAGCCTGGCGCTGGAAGACTCCCGGGCGGCCCTGTCCAGTTTCGAGCGCGCACTGGCAAGACAAGCCGAAAACGGCCGCGCCTGGTTGGGCGTGGGCTTGGCCAAGCTGTCCGCTCATGACTTTCCCGGCGCGCGCGAGGCACTGGAAAAAACCGTGCGCCTGATGCCTTCCCATCTCGGTTCCTGGAACGCCTTGGCCTGGCTGCAGTTGCTGCAGAATGATCTTGACGCTGCAGAGCGCACCATCGAGTCGGCATTGGCCATCGACCACAATTTCGGCGAAAGCCATGGTGCGCTGGCCGTGCTCAAGGCCTTGCGCCAGGATTGGGATGCGGCCAGGCGCGAAACCGAGGTCGCCCTGCGCCTGCAGCCCAATTCCTTTGCCGGGCGCTTTGCGCAATCGCTGCTGCTGGAACAGCGCGGCCGTCCGGAGCAAGCGCAGCAATGGCTGCTGCAAGTGATGCGCAATTTCAAGGCGCCGGCCGGCGGTAATCTGCTCGACGTCGCACGCCGCCACCTGGCGCGCCACGGGCAGGGCGCCAAACAAACGCCCGCCGCGACCGATGCGCCTGAATCAAGGACCTGACATGAGCCCCCAGCCATGAACACCCAGCCCGATCTCGATGCCGAGGAATTGAAATTCCTGGCCATGCAAGCCAGCCGCCAGAATCTGGGCGATCAAGCCTTGCTCTACCTGAAGCGTGCCATCCAGCGCGCGCCCGAGCGCGGCGATTTGCATTACCTGATGGCGGCCGAACATGCTCAACTGGGCATGCTCGAGCGGGCCATGGAGGAAATGGAACGTGCACTCGCGCTGTCTCCCGAGCTGCACACCGCCCGCCTGCAATTGGCATTGCTGTATCTGGGAGCGCAGCGGGTGGACGACGCGCGCCGGGCCTTGCAAGCCCTGCAGGAGCTGGCTCCGGACCACGCCTTGCATCACTTCGGCCTTGGCTTGCAGTACTTGATGCAGGACCGTTTTGCCGAATGCCGGGCCGCGCTGGAACAAGGGATCGCATTGAATGTGGAGAATCCCGCCCTGAACACCGACATGGGCAAGTTGCTGGATGCCTTGCCGGCGCCAGACGCAGGGCAGGCGCCGCCTGGCGGCAATGTCTGGCTCTCGGCTTACCGCCGCGATACCGGCCCTGACTGAAACCGGCTCGCGGCAATCCTTCAATCCTGGGGCAGGGGTTTGCCGCGGGCGATCACTTCCCTGCAATCGCCCTTAAAGCGGGCGCGGTCGTAGTCGGTCCAGCCATAGCTGTCCACATAGCGCTTGTGGCGCTTGAGCTGCTTGCTGAAGAGGCTGCGGTCCAGGTGCTCGTCGGGATAGCGGATGTCCGACATGTCGAGCAGGGAGTGGAACACGTTCTCGGTCGCCAGGCGCGCTTTCTTGTGGGCGCGCAACTGTTCGACCTTGTCGGGGAAATTCTGCTTGTACAGGTCGGAATACCAGACCAGTGCCGGCACATGGAATTCATACTGCGTGTTGTGGCCGTGGAAGGCCAGGTCGCAGGTGCCGTCATACAGGGTCTGGCCATGGTCGGCCACGTACATCATGGACGTCATCTCGCCGCGGCCCTTGAGCGCGCCGATCACCTGCGACAGGAACCAGTCGGTGTACAGGATTGAATTGTCATAGCTGTTGTTCAGCTTGGCCTTTTGCGCGGTATCGGTATAGGCCGGATTCTTCACGCCGAACAGCGAGGGTTGCCACTTGTCGAATTGCTGCGGATAGCGGTGGCTGTAGTTCCAGTGGTTGCCCAGGCTGTGCAGCACGATCAGCTTGCGCGGGGCCGGATCGTTCATTGCAATCTTGAGCGGATTGAGCAAGACCTCGTCCAGGCTGGACTGGTCGGTATAGCCGCCCGGGTTGAGGAATTGCACCACATCGGCTTCTTTGGCAAAGACCGACACCGGGGTGTCGAACTGCCCGAAGGACATCTGGTTGGACAGCCAGAAGGTCTTGAATCCTGCTTCCCGGTAGGCCGACAGGAAAGACTTTTCCGTAAAGCCGGCCTTCAGGCTTTGCGTGGCCGGTTTGCGCGACAGGATCACCGGCACCGAAAGCCGGGTGGCGGAAACCGCCGTCACCACATCAGACAGACTGACCAGATTGCTTTCCTGCTTCAGCAAGGGATTGGTTTCGCGCCGGTAGCCATTCAGGCTCCAGCGGTCATAGCGCGAGGATTCGCCCAGCACCATCACCACGATCTGCGGCGCAGTGGCCATGCCTTCCTGGCGCGCATGGAAGCGGAAAGCCTTGCTGCGCTCGGCCAGTTCGGCCAGGTATTTGCGCTCTTTCCAGAAATCCCAGGCTGGAATCGCCAAGCCGAAGGGCCAGCTTTTGCCGAACAGAGTGGCGTCCAGCGGAGGAGCCGCCCATTTCGGCAGCTTGGGCCAGGTGGCCGTGACCGCGGTGGAGGCGGGAGGAGGGCTGCTTTCGTCTTCATCCTCGTCCTCTTCATCCTCTTCGGAGGCGCTGGCGGAAGCATTCAGGCTGGCGGAGCTGGTAAAGAGCGACTTTTGCTTGCCCAGACCGACTGTATGGCCATAAAACCAGACGCCGTAGCCGAGAACCAGCGCGGCCAGGATGATCCAGCGCGAGCGGTCGTTCCAGTCGAAGGCGCGGCTGCGCCATGCGAGGCGCCATGACAGGGCGAACCAGGCCAGCACGGCAATCGCCACCAGGCCCAGCAGGTAGACTTTATTGCCCAGGAATTCGGCCGCTTCCTTGGGGCTGGTCTCCAGCATGATGCCAAGGTGATGGGCTGAAATGTCCTGGCCGAAATAGCTCACCAGGTATAGCTGCACCGGCAGCGCCGCAAAGGCCGGCAGCAGCAGCCAATGAAACCAGGCGGGCCGCTTGAACAAGGCCCAGACGGTGGTCCAGGCCATGATTTCCGCACCGCCCAATTGCCAGGCATTCACCACGGGTTTGCCCAGACCGAGCGAAAAGAAGGGCACGCAGGACAGCAAAAGATAAGTGCCCAGCAGGAACAGGTTCGCCGGGTTCAGCAGAGCGGGCATGGAAAAAAGCCAGGGACGGGGATTGCGTAAGGGAAGCGTATTATCCCGGATTCGACCGTTCTGCCTTGCTTTTTGGCGCTGGCCATGGCGAATCGGCAAGCTCGGCGCAGCATGCCGGCAACATCTTGCCTGTTCGTTAACCCCGAGATGCGCGGCGCAACCCGGCCGGCTTGGCCGTCCCAATGCCAGAATTGACGCCTTGTTGGAGCGCGTCTATACTCGCGGGTTCTCGATTGTAAGCTCGCCTTGGGCTTAGCGTTCTTTGGTCTTTTTGCCTCGCGCAACGCTTTTTTCCCTGGCCTGTCTTCCTTCCAGGATTTTTCAGCTTCAAGCATGACCGTTTCGTTCCCGGATCTCCCACAAGCTCCGGGTTTTGCAGTACCCAAACCATTTGGACGTTTAAAGACCGATGCCAACCATTAACCAACTGATTCGCAAGGGACGCGAGTCCGAAGTGGCGAAAAGCAAGTCGCCCGCTCTGGAGCGCAGCCCGCAGAAACGCGGCGTTTGCACCCGCGTCTACACCACCACCCCGAAGAAGCCGAACTCGGCACTGCGTAAGGTCGCCAAGGTGCGCCTGACCAACGGTTTCGAGGTCATCTCCTACATCGGCGGCGAAGGCCACAACCTGCAGGAACACAGCGTCGTGCTGATCCGCGGCGGCCGCGTGAAGGACTTGCCTGGTGTGCGTTACCACACCGTGCGCGGCTCCCTCGACACCCAGGGCGTCAAGGACCGCAAGCAGGCCCGTTCGAAGTACGGCGCCAAGCGCGCCAAAGCTGGCGCTGCCGGCAAGAAGTAATGCAAGCTTGTCCTGCCGCGGCAGGATATGGAGTCGGCCCCCAATGGGTCGAGTAAGTGTGCCGGTTGATGCCGGTGCGCGAGCGGGCGGGAAAAGGTCCCGGCGCTCAACTGAAGAGAGAAAGGAAGTACACCAATGCCACGTCGTCGCGAAGTACCCAAGCGTGAAATCCTGCCGGATCCGAAATTCGGCAATGTTGATCTGTCCAAGTTCGTCAATACCCTGATGGAAGACGGTAAGAAATCGGTCGCCGAAGCCATCGTGTACAAGGCGCTGGAGCAGGTCCAGAAGAAATCGGGCAAGGATCCGCTCGAAGTTTTCACCACTGCGCTCAACAACTGCAAGCCCATGGTGGAAGTGAAATCGCGTCGTGTGGGCGGCGCGAACTACCAGGTGCCGGTTGAAGTGCGTCCCATCCGCCGCATGGCGCTGTCCATGCGCTGGTTGCGTGAAGCCGCCAAGAAGCGCAGCGAGAAGTCGATGGACTTGCGCCTGGCCGGCGAGCTGATGGACGCCGCCGAAGGCCGTGGCGGCGCCATGAAGAAGCGCGATGAAGTCCACCGCATGGCAGAAGCGAACAAGGCGTTCTCGCACTTCCGCTTCTGATCTCCCGATCGGACGCCGCTGTCATCAGGCGGCAACCCGACGGTGCTAAAACCTGTACAAACCGGGCGCTTCTTTACCCAAGATTCAGCGCCCGGTTTCGTTCATTAAAGACTTAGGATTGATTATGGCTCGCAAGACCCCCATCGAGCGCTACCGCAACATCGGTATTTCCGCTCACATCGACGCCGGCAAAACCACGACCACCGAGCGTATCCTGTTCTACACCGGTGTGAACCACAAGCTCGGTGAAGTGCATGACGGCGCGGCCACCATGGACTGGATGGAGCAAGAGCAGGAGCGTGGCATCACCATCACCTCCGCTGCTACCACCTGCTTCTGGCGCGGCATGGCCAACAACTTCCCGGAACACCGTATCAACATCATCGATACCCCGGGCCACGTCGACTTCACCATTGAAGTCGAGCGCTCCATGCGCGTGCTGGACGGCGCCTGCATGGTGTACTGCGCCGTGGGTGGCGTGCAGCCGCAATCCGAAACCGTCTGGCGTCAGGCCAACAAGTACGGCGTGCCGCGCCTGGCCTTCGTCAACAAGATGGACCGTACCGGCGCCAACTTCTTCAAGGTGTACGAGCAGATGCGCGCCCGCCTGAAGGCCAATCCGGTCCCCATCCAGGTGCCCATCGGCGCCGAAGAAAACTTCGCCGGCGTGATCGACCTGGTGAAGATGAAAGCCATCATCTGGGACGACGCCTCGCAAGGCATGAAGTTCGACTACCGCGACATTCCGGCCGAGCTGGCTGATGTTGCCCAGGAGTGGCGCGAAAAGATGGTTGAGGCCGCCGCCGAAGCCAACGAAGAGCTGATGAACAAATACCTGGAAGAGGGCGACCTCTCCGAGGAAGACATCAAGCTGGCCCTGCGCACCCGTACCATTGCCGGCGAAATCGTGCCGATGATGTGCGGCACCGCCTTCAAGAACAAGGGCGTGCAAGCCATGCTCGACGCCGTGATCGAATACCTGCCGGCGCCGACCGACATTCCGCCGGTTTCGGGCACGGACGAGAACGAAGAAGCCGCCGTCCGCAAGGCCGACGACGAAGAGAAATTCTCCGCGCTGGCATTCAAGATCATTACCGACCCGTTCGTCGGCCAGCTGATCTTCTTCCGCGTGTATTCGGGCGTGGTGAATTCGGGCGACACCATCTACAACCCGGTCAAGGGCAAGAAAGAACGCCTCGGCCGTATCCTGCAGATGCACGCCAAC
>JAEVZY010000244.1 GCA_023392035.1 Pseudomonadota bacterium
TGCATGGGCACGGCATCGTCCTCGCCGGTTTTCAGGGTCGGCTGCGACAGGCGGCACAGGATGCCGCTGTGGTCGGCCACCGAGACCGCCACCTTGGTTCCGCCGATATCGATACCGCCGATCACGACTGCTTCCACCTGCTCCTCCTCTACCAGGCGCCGCAGGAGCCGGCGCGCCGCTGCTTCAATAGGCCTCGTCCCAGGAGAGCGAGAGGCGGGCGGCGCACTGGATCAGTCCGACCATGCTGTAGGTCTGCGGGAAATTGCCCCAAAGCTCGCCCGTATCGTGCATCAGGTCTTCCGACAGCAGGCCGAGATGATTGCGCTTGCTGAGCACGTTCTCGAACAGCTCGCGCGCTTTCGCTTTTTCGCCCATGTGGGACAGCGCCAGTATCCACCATAAGGTGCAGACCAGGAAAGCCGTTTCCGGCAGGCCGAAATCATCTTCTTCGTCATAGCGCAAAAGAAAATCGCCGCGCTGCAGATGACGTTCCACCGCGCGCACCGTGCCCACCATGCGCTCGTCGCGCGGCGGCAGGAACTGGATCTCGGTCATCAGCAAGAGGCTGGCATCGAGCCGGTCGCCGCCGAAGGTGGACACGAAGGAATTCAGTTCCGGGTTCCAGGCCTTGTCGCAGATTTCGGCATGGATGGTCTGCGCATGGCGGTTCCAGTATTCGGCGCGGTCCGGCAGGCGCAACTGCTGGGCGATCTTGGCCAGGCGATGGCAGGCGGCCCAGCACATCAGGCTGGAAAAGGTATGCACGCGGGTGGTGCCGCGCAATTCCCAGATGCCGGCGTCCGGCACGTTGTAGTTGAGCACGGCCTGCTCGCCCATGCGCTCCAGGTCATGGAACAACTGCCGGCCGCCCGGCCTTTCCAGCCGGCGGTCGAAGAAGGCATGGGTGCTGGCGAGGATGGCTTCGCCGAACACGTCGTTCTGGATCTGGAAGTAAGCCGAATTGCCGGCACGCACCGGCCCCATGCCGCGATAGCCCGGCAGGGACGGCTCCACCCGCTCGTCCAGGAAAGGTTCGCGCCGCAAGCCGTACATCGGCTGCAGCGGCGCGTCGCGGGTATCGGCAATGATGTTGAGGATGTATTCCAGGTAGCGCTCCATGGTGCCTGTTGCGCCCAGGCGGTTCAGGGCGTTGACCACGAAATAGGCGTCGCGCAACCAGCAGAAGCGGTAGTCCCAGTTGCGTCCGCTGTTGGGCGCTTCGGGAATGGAAGTGGTGACGGCGGCGATCACGGCGCCGGTATCGTCGAAGGCATTCATCTTGAGCGTGATGGCCGAGCGGATCACCACGTCCTGCCATTCGTAGGGGATGGCCAGGTTGCGCACCCAGCGATGCCAGTAGAGCCGGGTCATCTCCTGGAAAGTGCGGCCCAGGTCGCGCGGCGCGCCATCCACTGTTTCGTCCGGTCCCAGCAACAGGGTCACGCTTTCCTGCAGGAAGAAGGGCCGTTCATCCACCACCGCCGAGATCGAGGCGTCGGTGGTCAGGCGCATGGCCTGCGAGGAGCCGACATAGGTCACATGGTGGGCGCCGGTGCGGGTCTGGGCCCGCTCGCGTCCGTAGTTGACCATCGGCCGGATGCGGATGGCGATGCGCGGCCGGCCGCTCACGCGCCGGATGATGCGCACCAGCATGGACGGCGAATACATGCGGCCGTGCAGGTAGAAGCGCGGCGCGAAGTCGATCACTTCGATCTTGTTGCCGGCATCGTCCTCGAAACAGGTTTCCAGGATGGCGGTGTTGCGCTCGTAATGCTGCTCGACCATGCGCGATTGCGGAAACACCACATCGATCATTCCGCATTCTTCCTGCTGCTCGCCGCGCAGCAGCGAACAGCAGATGGGGTCGCTGTCGAAATACGGGTAGCACCACCAGACCACGGCGCCTTCCTTGTTGATCAGCGCGCTGGTGCGCGAATTGCCGATCATTCCCAGGTCAAGATTGGCAGGTTTGCTCAAGTGGTCTCCTCAGCATCCGGAACGCTGCAACATGTCGCCGCCGCCCAGGGTGTCTTCGCACAGCCGCTCCAGCATGTGGTCAAGCAGGTGCAGGATGTCACGATGCCGGGGCAGGTAGAACTGGGCGGCGCTTTGTTCGTCGGGTTCGATGCGCACCGTCAACAAGCCGGGATGGTGAATCCGGAATGCATCCTCATCGGTGACATCGTCGCCGACATAAATGGCCGTGCTGCAAGCCGAAAGTTCAATCAGTTTTTGCAGGGCATCGCCCTTGTCGCGCGCGGCCTGGGGCAGCAGGTTGACCAGATACTTGCCATCCATGATGCGCGGCAAGGGTTCGAGTTCGGCCGCCAGTTCGCGCAAGCGCGCTTCCACCGCTTTCGGATCGCGCGCCTGGCGGAAATGCAGCGACAGCGAAAAGCGCTTGTCTTCGATGAACACCCCGGGGTCGTCGGGCAGCCGGCCCTGCAACTGCCGCATCCATTGCTGGCACATGGCGGCATAGGTCTGGCTTGCCGCTTCCCAGCCGGGCAAGCCCTGCAGGCCGTGATTGCCAACCAGGTATTGCGGCTCGAATCCGAGGCGCTCGCGAATGTCTTCCAGCGCGCGCCCGGTCAGCACGCCCACCGGCGCCAGTTGCGTCAGGGACAACAGGCGCTTCAAGACCTCTTCCGGCAGGCGGGCCTGCTCGGGCTGGGCGACGATGGGCGCCAGCGTGCCGTCGAAATCGAATACGCACAGCACGCCGGGTTGCAGCACCTGATCCAGTCTGCGCCAACCGGGTCGCGAGAAAAGCGGCTGCATCAGACCACCCTGCGCAGGTTCTTGCGCGCATGCGAATGGATGCGCGCCATCACCCGTTCGCGCCGACGCAGGCGGGCGGCATCGATCAGCATGCGGCCGGCCCAGCGGAAGACGTTGAAATCGCGCACCATGGCGCGCATGCTGCGCATGCGTTCGCGCTGCTCGGCCTCGGGCATGGTGAGCGAGCGATACAAGGCTTCGGCGCCCTGCTCGATGTGATACGGATTGATGATCAGGGCTTCATGCAGCTCGCGCGCGGCGCCGGTGAATTGCGACAACACCAGCACGCCGCGCTCGTCATCGCGGGCGGCGACAAATTCCTTGGCCACCAGGTTCATGCCGTCGTGCAGGCTGGTCACCAGGCAGACATCGCAGGCACGGTACATGCGGTTGACATCCTCAGAGTTGTAGTGCTCGATCTTGAGCAGGATAGGTTGATAGCTGCCGCTGGAAAAGCGCTTGTTGATGCGCGTGGCCAGGGCCCGCACCCGCGCTTCCAGGTTCTGGTATTCATCCAGCGAAGAGCGGCTGGGGGCGGCAATCTGCACCAGGGAAAAGCGGCCGATCAGGTTGGGATGCAGCTCCAGCAGCCGCTCCACCGATTGGCAGCGCTCGATGATGCCCTTGGTGTAATCGAGCCGGTCCACGCCCAAACCCAGCAGGTGGTCCTGCGGCAGGCCAAGCTCGCGCCGCACCTGTTCCCGGCATTGCTCGATCGAAAGCGGGTATTCCTCCGGCCAGGCGATGGAGATCGGATAGGGCTCGACCTCGGTCAGCTCGCCACCGTAGGAGATGGTCGATGCTTCGTATTCAATGCGGGCTTCCAGATAGCGGTCCACGGTTTCCAGGAAATTCTTGCAATGAAATGGCGTGTGAAAGCCAAGCAGCGTATTGCCGAGCATGCCTTCCAGGATTTCTTCGCGCCAGGGGCAGATGCCGAAGGACTCCGGGTTGGGCCAGGGAATATGCCAAAACATGATGATGGTAGCGCGTGGCAATTTTTCCCGCACCATGCGCGGCAGCAGCGCGAAGTGGTAGTCCTGCAACAGCACCACCGGATCTTCGGTCTGCGCTTCCTGCACCACGGCATCGGCGAAGCGCTGGTTGACCTTCACATATTGCTCCCAATCGCTGGTGCGAAACACCGGGCGCACGTGGGCGATGTGGCACAGCGGCCACAGGCCTTCGTTGGCGAAGCCGTAGTAGTAACCCTGCTCTTCCTCCTTGGACAACCAGACCCGGCGCAAGGTGTAGGCCGGCCGCTTCGGCGGCACGCCGACATGGTCGTTGGCGTCCACGGTTTCGCGGTCGGCCGAGCCGGCGCCGTGGGCGATCCAGGTGCCGGAGCAGGCGCGCATCACCGGCTCCACCGCCGTCACCAGGCCACTGGCCGGGCGCGTGACCTTGACTCCATCCGGACCGCGACTGTGGATGTACGGTTCCCGGTTCGACACCACCAGCACCTGGTCGCCGGCCAGTTCATCGTGCAACAGCGAACGCAGTTTTTCCGGATTCCAGGTGATCGAATTGGCGCCTTCGCCCTGCCTTTCCATGCGCATCTCGTTCAACAAGGCGCGCAGATCGCCCACCAGCGGCTGCACTTCAGGCGACTCGGCCTGGGTCTTGCCCGGATTGCCTTCCCGGCTCAACAGGCTTTTCATGGAATTGATCCAGCCGCGCCAGGACAGATGGGCAATGAAAACCGTGATCAGCGAAATCACCACCGCCAGCAGCGCGAACAGGGTCAGCACGTAGGTGCGGGTCTCTTCGGTGCGGCGCTCGATATAGGTCATGTCGTGCACCAGCACCAGCTTGCCGATCATGCGGTTGTCTTCGATCAGCGGGCTTTCGGTGACGTGCATCTTGCCTTGCGGGAGCATCACCAGGGATTGGTGGGTGACGGCCGCGTCCTGATCGGTGCGGCAGCCGATCGAGCTGGGATAAGTCGTGGTTTTATAGAGCAGCTTCCCGGCCGGATCGCAAAATCCGGCGGCGTACAGCTTGCCTTCCTCCACCGAACGCTGGAGTAACTGGTTGATGCGGCGCGTATTGTGCTCGGGAATGTATTGCAGCAGGGGTTGTTGCAGCGCGCTGGCCATCATTTCCGAGCGCGCATCGAGGTCGCGCACGAACCAGCGCAGCGTCATGTCGTTGACGACCGGCATGACGGCATAGGCGAACAGCCCCACCACCAGGGCCAAAGGAAGAATGAAGCGAAGAGACAGTCGGAAAGATTGCATGCTTGGCTGGAGCCGGACTTGGTCGTTCCGGTTGGAGCCCGCTGCGGCACAACACGTTCCCGATTGACAAAACAAGTGGCAAGCAAAGTGACGGCGGTCAAGTCTTTGCCGAAGGGCAAGCGAGCCCTTCACGCCTCAAGCTTCGAAGCGGCGCAGGCCTTCCAGATCGAGGATGGTGATCGCGCCATATTCCACCTTCAACAGGCCGCTGCGCTCCAGCAACTGCAAAGCCTGGTTCGCCCGCTGGCGCGACAGGCTGCACAGATACCCGATCTCTTCCTGCGAAATCTGCAGCACGCGGCTTTGCACCGGATTGAGATAAGGGTCGAACAGTGCCGCCAGGGTGCGCGCCACGCGCGCATCGGTATCAAGCATGCGGTCGTACTCGACCAGCGAGATGAACAAGCCCAGCCGCGCGTTGAGTTGTTCCAGCAGGAAGCGGTTGAAGGCGATGCTGGTGTCCAGC
>JAEVZY010000270.1 GCA_023392035.1 Pseudomonadota bacterium
CCGGCGAAATCGGGTGAGGCCAAGGCAAAGGCGTCCGTCGCCAAGGCCAGCGCCCAGCAGTCCCCGGTGAAGGCCGCCACGAAGGCGCTTGTGAAAGAAATCCAGACGCAGGCTGTCCGCCTCGCGCAGCTTCAGGCGCCCACGATTGATATCGAAGGCATCGCCAAGCATCACGCCTCGCTGCGCAAAGTACGCATGCTGCAAGCGCTGAATTTTGAGTTTGGCGACCACCTTCCCGTCCTGGATGTTCAAGTTGATGCCGAGGGCCGGCTGGCCCGGATCAAAGTTAAAAGAGCCGGACTTTTAGGCGGGCGGAAGTGGATTGATATCGCCTGGGCCGGTAATCAGCCGCAATTTCGTGATCGGCCAAATCGTTTTCCGGGTGAGTGGGACCGCGCCAAGCTCAATAAAAAATGGGCAAATTTTTCAGCAACGCTGCAGAAATATGATGCCGCCAGCACGGTAAACGGTGCTCCAGCGAAGCCGGCTTTGCGTCTTCAGCGCCTGGTCCAAGCCTGGGAGCACGCGTGCGGCCTGCTTCAGTACGCCAAGCCTCCCGCCCCGAATGCCTACTTGCGCGAGGATCTGCAGAATATGAAATACGAAATTGCGGACCGGGCCAAATTCAGAAAAGCCTATGAAAGCGCTGACTTGAATCACTACTTCAAAGGCATGAATGATGCCGACAAGGGCGAACATATTGCGGCCTTGCTGGTGGAGTCCTCCAAGGACTGCTTCGAGATGATGGCAGGCCACGTTTCAGTGGAGCAGATCGTGGAACTGGTGCGGCTTTTTCCCCAGAATCTGGCCGCCGCTGACAAGGGGGATGCTGCTTCAGTCGAAGACAAGGAAGCGATCCGCGAGAAGTTGAGGGAAGTGCTGGGCGAGGCATACCAGTTTGTCGGCTCCATCTTCCGTTTGCATGCATCCTTTTGCGAATTGCTTGCTGCACAGCTCCAAACGCCTTCGCTCAAGGCTTTTGCGAAAAATTGTTATGAGCCTTACTTGCGACTCTTCGGCTTTTCCGGAGAACAGTGGGCTGGAATTTCCATTGGCTTGGGTGAGCAAGAGCACCGGGTGATGTGCAAGAAGTTGCCGATGTTCGCTTACCATTTGGCCAAGAATGCCGCCGACTTTTTCCCTGAAGCAGGCTAAGTGCAGCGGGCTTGCTTTGATGTAAAGAAGCAAGCCCCCTCCCGACATTTTTCGCGTCTTTTCGCTGACCGAACACAGTGCGAATACTGTATGCTTGTACAGTATTCGCACTTGTCGTTTCTCCCTTTCCATGATGACAACGGAAAGCCATGTCAGCCCTTTCCCTCTCTCTTCCCCTCGAGCTGAGCCATGCCGTGTGGCGGGCCAGTCAGTTGGGCGTGTACCAGATGCCGGCCGCGCCCTCCGGCTATCCGGTGCTGGATGCGCTGCTGCCGCAAGGCGGTTGGCCAGCATCGCTTCTGATCGAACTCTTGTTGCAGCAGCCGGGCATAGGCGAATTGCGCCTCTTGCAGCACGCCCTGGAAAGCCTGGGCCAGCGGCCGGTGGTGCTGGTGCAGCCGCCTTGCCTGCCGCAAGCCGCCGCCTGGCAAGGCTGGGGCTTGTCGCCCGAGCAGTTGCTGTGGATACGCACCCAGCAGACGGCCGACGCCTTGTGGAGCGCCGAGCAGGTGCTCAAGAACGGCAGTTGCGGCGCCTTGCTGCTGTGGCAGCAGCAGGTGCGGCCGGAAGCCTTGCGCCGTCTGCATCTGGCCGCGCAAGGCACCGACACCTTGTTCTGGATGCTGCGGCCATTGGCTGCCGCCCAGGATCCCTCGCCGGCGCCGCTGCGCCTGGCCTTGCGTCCCGCGCCCGGCGGGCTGGAGCTGGAAGTGCTCAAGCGGCGCGGGCCGCAGGTCGATCAGAAGATTTTCATTGCGCTGCCCAATCCGGCAGCCTATCCCGACACGGTGTATCAGCATGCGCACGTGGATAGCTTTATTCCTGCCCAGCCTGCCGTTGGACGTGTTCCAGTCCTGTTTCCGTGAAGAGCCGGTGGCCGTGCTGGAGCAGGAGCGCGTGATGCTGTGCAACCGCGCCGCGCGTGAAGCCGGCGTGCGTCCCGGTTTGCGGCGCGGCGGAGTGCAGGCGCTGGCGCCTCAGGCCGTGCTGCATGAACGCGATACGCTCCGCGAGCAGCAGGCCTTGCGCGGCGTGGCGCTGGCGCTCTTGCAGTACACGCCGGAAGTGGCTTTGGATGGCGAAGCCGGCCTGCTGCTGGATGTCAGCGCCAGCCTGCGCGCCTTCGGCGGACGGCTGGCCCTGTGCCGCCGCATCCGCGCCACGCTGAAAACCCTGGGCCATGACGCGCGGCTGGGACTGGCGCCCACCGCCATGGGCGCGCACCTGCTGGCGCGCGCGCCGCGTGCTGGCGGCCGGCGCCGCCGCGTGTTGCGCATCGAACGCCTGGCAAGCACGCTCGATGAGCTGCCTTTCGACTTGCTGGAAGAGAGCTGGCCGCATGCCGACTGGCTGGAAGGCATAGGCTGCCAGAGCCTGGGCGACTTGCGCCGGCTGCCGCGCGCCGGCTTGCAAAGACGCAGCAGCAAGGCGCTGATCCACGCGCTGGACCGCGCCTATGGCCAGGCGCCGGAACTGCATGAATGGCTGCAGGCGCCACCCGAGTTTTCGGTGAATATCGAACTGGCCTGGCGCACCGAGGATGTGGAAACCATCCTGCATGTGCTGGACGGCATGCTGTTGCAGATGGTCGGTTGGCTGGTGGCGCGGCAACTGGCGGTGAGCCGCCTGCAAGTGGCCTTGCAGCACGAGCGCGGGCGGGTGCCGCTTCCTCCCACGCTGGTGGATGTCGCCCTGGCCGAGCCGGCCTGGCAAGCGCCGCATCTGCTGCGCCTGTTGCGCGAAAAACTGGGACGGGTGCAATTGCAGGCCAGCGTGATCGGCCTGCGTTTGCAAGTGCTGGAGCTGCAAACCCTGAAGCCGCCTTCGGGTTCCCTGTTCAAGGAAGCGGGCGGCTCCGCGGCCGATGTGCATCGCCTGTTGGAATTACTGGTGGCGCGCCTGGGCGAGGATGCGGTGCTGGCGCCGGCCCTGGTGGCCGACCACAGGCCCGAGGTCTGCAATCACTGGCAAAGCGCGGTGCAAGCCCAGCCCAGCGCACCCGCCATGCCGCGCCTGGCGCGCCCCTTCTGGCTGCTGGAAAAACCCTTGCCGCTGATGCTGAAGAACCATCGGCCTTTCTATGGTTCGCCGCTGCGCCTGGCCAGTGCGCCGGAACGCATAGAAAGCGGCTGGTGGGACGGCAATTTCGTGGCGCGCGATTACTTCATCGCCATCGGCGCCGAATCCGCCTGCTACTGGGTGTACCGCGAGCGGGCAGGCGATGAAGTGCGCTGGTTCCTGCACGGCTTGTTTGCATGAGGAGACCACATGCCCGACAGCCTGCACGGCGCCTTGCCGGCCTATGCCGAATTGCAATGCGTTTCCAATTTCAGTTTTTTGCGCGGCGCTTCGCATCCGGAAGAGCTGGCTGAGCGCGCCCATCAACTGGGCTATGGCGCGCTGGCGCTGACCGATGAATGCTCGCTGGCCGGCGTGGTGCGCGCGCACATGATGGCCAAGCAGTTGGGACTGCGTTTCATCGTCGGCAGCCAGTTCTTTTTGCAGCAGCAGGAGGGACCGGCCTTCAATCTGATCGCGCTGGCGCAAAACCGCGAAGGCTACGGCAACCTGGCCGAGCTGATCACGCTGGGCCGCACCCGTGCGGAGAAGGGCAGTTACCTGCTGCATGCCAGCGACCTGGCCACGCCCTCGGCGGCGCTGGCCCATTTGCGCGGCTTGCCGGATTGCCTGCTGATCCTGGCGCCGGCCTATGCCATGGAAGAGGATGAACTGCGGCGCCAGGCCGCCTGGCTGAAGCGGCATTTTCCCGGGCGCGCCTATGTGGGTTTGAACATCCTGCATCGGGTCTGGGATGACGTGCATCGGCGCCGGGTGGAAAGCGCAGCCGCGGCGCAGGACTTGCCGCTGGTAGCCATCGGCGACGTCTGCATGCATGTGCGTTCGCGCAAGACCATGCAGGACACCATGACGGCCATTCGCCTGGGCAAATCGATTCCCGAATGCGGCCATGAACTGGCGCCCAATGCGGAACAGCATTTGCGCTCGCGCTTGCGGCTGGCCAATCTCTATCCGGCGGCGACGCTTGCGCAAACCATGCAGGTGGTCGAGCGCTGCAGCTTCTCGCTGGATGAGCTGCGCTATGAATATCCCGATGAACTGGTGCCGCCCGGCTTCACGCCGGCCGCCTATCTGCGCCAGGAGACTTATGTCGGCGCCCATCGCCGTTTTCCGGGCGGGATTCCAGCCCATGTGCAGGCGCAACTGGAACATGAGCTGCAACTGATCGCCGAGATGGCCTACGAGCCTTACTTCCTCACCGTGTACGACATCGTGCGCTTTGCGCGCGGGCGCCAGATCCTGTGCCAGGGACGCGGCTCGGCCGCCAATTCCGCGGTCTGCTATTGCCTGGGCATTACCGAAGTCGATCCGGCGCGCGGCACCATGCTGTTTGAGCGTTTCATCTCGAAAGATCGCAATGAACCGCCCGACATCGACGTCGATTTCGAGCATCAGCGGCGCGAAGAAGTCATCCAGTACATCTA
>JAEVZY010000286.1 GCA_023392035.1 Pseudomonadota bacterium
GCATAGGCGCGCGCTTCACAGGTCTGCTGGTCCACGCCATGATGGGCATGGGCGGACAGCGCGCTGCCCTGGCCGGTTTCGAAATACATGACATTCTCGCCCACCGTGCCGCGCTTCAATTCCAGCGCGGCCTGGCGCGCCTCGGCCAGCAGGGCCAGGCTGATGCCAAAGCCGCGATTGGCCTGTTCGGTGCCGGCAATCGACTGGAACACCAGGTCCACCGGCGCACCCTGCTCCATGGCCTTGATCTGGCTGGTCACGTGCGTCAGCACGCAGGACTGGGTGGGAATCGCGTAACGCTGGCGCAATTCGTCCACCATCTGCCACAACTGGCGCAGCGCGCCGGGACTGTCGCTGGCGGGGTTGATGCCTATCATGGCGTCGCCCGCGCCCAGCAGCAGACCATCCAGCAGAGAGACCGCGATGCCACGCGCATCGTCGGTGGGATGGTTGGGTTGCAGGCGTACACCCAGCCGGCCCCGCAAGCCCATGGTGCTGCGAAATCCGGTAATGACCCGGCACTTGCGCGCCACCGCAATCAAATCCTGGTTGCGCATCAGCTTGCAAACCGCCGCCGCCATTTCCGGCGTGATGGCCGGCGCAATGGCGGCCAGCACCGCGCTGTCGGCGGCGCTGCTCAAGAGCCAATCCCTGAAATCTCCCACGCACAAATGACTGATATTGGCGAAAGCGGCACGGTCATGGCTGTCCAAAATCAGCCGCGTGACCTCATCGTCCTCATACGGAACCAGGACTTCCTGCAGGAAGCGCGACAGCGGAACTTCGGCCAGGCACATTTGCGCCGCCACGCGTTCGCTGGCGCTGGCGGCGGCAATACCGGCCAACTGATCGCCCGAGCGCAGAGGGCTGGCCTTGGCGAGCAGGGTTTTCAGATCGGGGAATTGCCAGACCTGGCCTTCATATTGCAGACGAAAAGACATGGCGCCTTCCTGAAAGCCGCAATCAATCCGGAGCATGCGCAGTCCAGAGCATTAGTGGGCCGCTTTCGCTTGAAACCTTGTGATGCCGCAATTTTGGCAGCTGAAGCTGGGCGCGTTGGCGCTACAATGGCGCGTCGAGCAGAGCTTCACGCACTTCAGACGCGGGTGTAGTTCAATGGTAGAACGGCAGCTTCCCAAGCTTCATACGAGGGTTCGATTCCCTTCACCCGCTCCATTTCTCCTGGCCGCAAAAGACCAATGCGCCCCGACCAGCAATCCCGATCCGGGAAGCAAGCCGCTGAATACGCCTTCGAATTGACGCTGCCCGCGGACTATGACCCCAGGGATGCGCTCAACTTCAACGCGCGCGATTCAACCAGCTTGGCCGAGCAGGTGAGTCGGTCCGGCATCAAAAAAGGCATCGTGCTGGCGGGCGTGCCGGTGTTGCTTCATATCGACCTCGAAACGCCCGACACGGCGCGATGCTGCATCCTGGCGGACGGCAAGCTGACGCCCGCGCTGCGGGAACAGGCCGAGCAAGCCTGTCGCAATATCCTCGGCCTGCGCCTCGATCCGAAAGACTTTCAGCGCTTTGCCGTCGGGGACCCCGTATTCGGACCGCTGCTCAAGCGGCAAGCAAGTTTGCGGGTCGTGCAGTCGGCCACTGTCTTCGAAGCGCTGACCTGGGCAATCATGGGGCAGCAGATCAATGTGCCCTTCGCCGTGTCACTGCGGCGGACCTTTATACAGCAGGCGGGACGCGCGCACAGCAGCGGCCTGTGGTGTTATCCGGATGCGCAAGCCGCAGCGCGGGTCGACATCGAGCAATTGACTTCGCGCCAGTTCTCCAAAGCGAAGGCCGAGACGCTCCTGCGCCTGGCCAATTTGATCGCCACCGGCGAGCTGGATATAGACGTCAGCCTGAGCAATTCCATCGAAGCCATCGGCGAAGCGTTCCTCAATGTCAAAGGCATCGGCCTCTGGACGGTCAATTACGCGCTGCTGCGCGGATACGCCCATGCTGACTGCTCGCTGCACGGCGACGTCGCCGTTCGCACCGCAATCCAGAATCTGACCGGAGGCGACACGCGTCCCGATCCTGCGGCCGCGCAAGCCTTTCTCAAATCGTATAGCCCCCACCGGACCATGGCGGCGGCGCATCTGTGGGCGAGCCTGGGCAAAAAGCAGCGCTACTGAGAAGGCCCAGGAGCGCGATGCCAGCATATGGCGGGGGAGAGGCTGTTTGCCTGAATGGGCGGCGTCAGAGCTGGCCAAAGCCGGAATCAAGCGCTTCGGCTTGTGCGGCAAAATCATCTGGGCGCCTGCTGCGGAATGCTTCCAGATTGGCGAGTTTCCAGCGCAACGCGGGAAGTTCGGCAATGTGCTGACACTGCACCAATGACCAATCCGGTTCAGCGCGGACCAAGCCGCCCAAAAACTGTCTGTGCGCCGCAGTCAGCCGTTGCGGCAGCTCGTTTCGCAGTTTGGCGCGGGCATCGAGCAACGTTTGCAGTGAGCAGCCGACTTCAGTCATGCCTACGAAAGCCCGCTCGAATTCGGCGCCAATGTTCTTGTCATTGCCAAACAGGACTTCATGCGGCGGTCGGTTGTGTCCGGCAAGATAGACCACAAAGCATTCAATCATGCCGCCGGTGATACCCCCCGATTCGTACAGCCGCCATACGTCGAACAGATCGCGCGGATGCTGGCGATCCAATGCCGCGACCAGCTTGCCTGCATACAGTTCGTCGCGCGCCAGAACCGGCGCCGCGAACTCAACGCCAAACATATCGCTGGTCCTGGGACTCAAGGGCCGCTGCTCAACTGGAAGCACGGTGCCACGAAACACCACATTCACTTCGATTTTTACCTGAGTCGTCTCGTTCTCAATAATCAACTTGGTATCGGCAAGCTCCTTGCTGCGGATTAATCTCGCCTGCACACCCAGCGGCACGACGCGCTTTGCGATTGCGGCCAGTTCCTGGTTGATCGCATCGAGCGCTTCATCGCGTGGAGTCTGCCATGGTCGATACACCACGTCGATGTCCACCGACAAGCGAGGCATGTCTTGCACGAATAGGTTGATTGCCGTACCGCCCTTCATGGCGAATATTTCGTTGGCAAACACCTCCGGGGCAATGGCCAACAACAGGCGAACAGTATCAGCGTAGTTCTTATCCATGCGGGTTCAGGCTCAACAGGGTGCCGTCAGCAAGCCGGCTCATCCAGCGCTTGTCGCTGCCCGTTCGC
>JAEVZY010000272.1 GCA_023392035.1 Pseudomonadota bacterium
GTTTAGTGATGCAATGGGAGCATCCGCTTGCAAGCGGATGCCGTTACGCCGCCGGGCGGCATGCCACCCGAAACCGCGGCTGCACCATGCGCGCAAGCCGGACGGCGTATAAGGCCATAGCGAACAAATCGGATACAGCGAGGAATACATATGCAGTGGGAAGTCGTGATCGGGATGGAAACGCATGCGCAGTTGACCACCCGGAGCAAAATTTTCAGCGGGGCGTCGACCGCCTTTGGCGCCGAGCCCAATACCCAGGCCTGCCCGGTGGATTTGGCCTTGCCGGGCGTGCTGCCGGTGATGAACAAGGGCGCGGTGGAACGCGCCATCCAGTTCGGCCTGGCGATCGGCGCCACGATCGCGCCGATGTCCATCTTCGCCCGCAAGAATTACTTCTATCCCGACCTGCCCAAGGGTTACCAGATCAGCCAGTACGAGCTGCCGGTGGTGCAAGGCGGCACGCTCTCCTGCGTGGTGGAGGAAGGCGGCCAGTCGCGCCTGAAGACGGTGCACCTGACGCGCGCCCATCTGGAAGAAGACGCCGGCAAATCGCTGCACGAGGATTACCACGGCATGAGCGGCATCGACCTGAATCGCGCCGGCACGCCCCTGCTGGAAATCGTCACCGAACCCGACATGCGCAGCGCCGCCGAAGCCGTGGCCTATGCCAAGACCTTGCACACCCTGGTGACCTGGCTGGGCGTTTGCGACGGCAACATGCAGGAAGGCTCGTTCCGCTGCGATGCCAACGTCTCGGTGCGGCCCGTGGGTCAAAAGGAATATGGCACCCGCTGCGAGATCAAGAACCTGAACTCGTTCCGCTTCCTGGAAGAGGCGATCAACTATGAAGTGCGGCGCCAGATCGAGCTGATCGAAGACGGCGGCACGGTGACGCAGGAAACCCGCCTCTACGATCCGGACAAGAAGGAAACCCGTGCCATGCGCAGCAAGGAAGAGGCGCAGGATTACCGCTACTTCCCCGACCCCGACCTGCCGCCCTTGGTGATCGCCGAGGAATGGATTGCGCGGGTGGCGGCCGGCATGCCCGAGCTGCCCGGCGCCATGCGCCATCGCCTGGTGAACGACTACGGTTTGTCAGAATACGATGCGGCCGTGCTGACCCAGTCCAAGGCCATGGCGACTTACTTCGAAGCGCTGGTGTCGGCCGCCGGCCGCGAACAAGCCAAGCCGGCCGCCAACTGGCTGATGGGCGATGTCTCGTCCACCCTCAACCGCGAAGGGGTGGAGATCGAGCAATCGCCGGTGTCGGCGGCGCAACTGGCCCTGCTGCTCAAGCGCATCGGCGACGGCACCATCTCGAACAAGATCGCCAAGGAAGTGTTCCACGCCATGTGGGAAGCGAAGTCGGATTCCGCCACGCTGGCCGATGACATCATCGAGTCCAAGGGCTTGAAGCAGATCTCGGATTCCGACGCGCTGGAGAAGATCGTCGACGAGGTGCTGGCAGCCAACGCCAAATCGGTCGAGGAATTCAAGTCCGGCAAGGAAAAAGCCTTCAACGCCCTGATCGGCCAAGCCATGAAAGCCACCAAGGGCAAGGCCAATCCGGCGCAGTTGACGGAGTTGTTGAAGAAGAAGCTGGCTTGATCAGACCGGTTGATCGAGCATTGCGGCGAGCTGACCAGCACAGCGGATGACCTGCTCGCACAGGTCATCCGTGACTTCTTCCACAGCTTCATACTCGAAGCCGTTGCGCACGTCGTGTGCGGCGGCCAGGACTCTCCAGATTTCCGGTCCTGCGTCAAGCGTGTGCGGCAGGCACTGGAACACCACGTAGCGATTGACCGGTCGATAGCCTTGCCGGCGCAGGGCGGCGAGGGCAAATTGGTAAGCTGCACCGTAAGCCAGGAGAAATCGACCCGAGGTGGAGAGCGCGGGCGCACCTGCGTCGCTCAAACGCGCTCGCCCATTTCTGAGGTGGCCGTCATACTCCGACTGGGAATATGGCTCAGCCTTGAGTTGGCCCACCTTCAGCAGATTGCAAAGTTCCTTGCCGCGCATTTCCCTTGTCGATCAAGTCGATAACGGGTCCGCTCATGACCGAGGTGAGGAAATGATTGGCCTGTTGGAGTTTCTTTCGAAATTCCTGGGGACGATAGACCTTCAAGGAAATTTTCCGCTCAAATGTTTTTTCCGCTTCGAGCAGTATGGGATAGAGCTCTGCACTTCCGATGCTTGGTGCGATAACTATAAGGTCAATATCGCTGTGGGCCGTCTCCTCGCCGCGCGCCACCGAACCGTAGATGAAGGCTCGGTCCATTTTTTCTGCCAGGGGTGAAAGCAGCTCGGTCAGCTGCGGCGCAATGCCTGTGGTCTTTGCCAGGATGTCGCGCAATTCAATAAAGACGGGAGAGCCTTCATCAGGCGTGTAGACCAGCAGTCGGCCAAGTTCCTCCCGCTTCAGGATTCCGGCTTGAGTGAGTTTCCCCAGTTCGCGCTGCGCGGATGCAGATCCCAAGCCGGTCATTGCAGTCAGGGCGCGCAGATGCAAACCGGCGGGATGAAGAAACACCGCTTCCAGGATGACCCGGGTGGGGCGGGAAAACAAAGCGTCGGCTATTTGGCTCATGCGCCAAATTTTAGCTCACATGAGCCAATTTTTGGCGCGACCGAGCCAAAAATTGGCTCATGCCAAAAAACAGCTCAGACTTTCCGAATCAGCTGACGATTCCGTACTTGGCCCGATACGCCGCCACTGCGTCGCGGTGCTGCGCCATATCGGCGCCCGGCTGGCCGGCCAGGTAGGCGAACAGATCGTCCAGGTTGGCGATCGAGACCACCGGCATGTTGTACAGCATGCGCACTTCCTGCACCGCCGACAGTTCCGACAGCACGCCGTCCTTGCCGCCGCGTTCCATGCGGTCCAGGGCGATTTGCACGGCGGCCGGGGTGGCGCCGGCGGCGCGGATCAGTTCCACCGATTCACGCACCGAGGTGCCGGCCGAAATCACGTCATCGACAATCACCACCCGGCCCTTGAGCGGCGCGCCGATGATGCTGCCGCCTTCGCCATGGTCCTTGGCTTCCTTGCGGTTGAAGGCGAAGGGGACATTGCGGCCCTTGTTGGCCAGCGCCACCGCCATCGCCGAGGCCAGGGTGATGCCTTTGTAGGCCGGGCCGTACAGCATGTCGAACTCGATGCCGGAATCGAGCAGGGTCTGGGCGTAGAACTCGGCCAGGCGTCCCAGGCTGGCGCCATCGCAAAACAAGCCGGCGTTGAAAAAATAAGGCGAGGTGCGACCGGCCTTGGTGACAAAACTGCCAAAGCGCAGCACGCCGGTCTGGATGGAAAATTCGATGAATTGCTGACGCAGGCTGTCCATGAAATGCGCGGGAGTGGATTTGCGGGAAGACGCACATTTTATCCCGATCCCTTATCCTGTCGGCTTTCGAACAGACCACTCGTCCCCATGCGCATCATCTCCGCCAACCTCAACGGCATACGCTCGGCCGCCAAGAAGGGCTTTTTCGACTGGATGCAAAAGCAGAATGCCGATTTTGTCTGCGTGCAGGAGTTGAAAGCCCAGCATGGCGACATGACCACCGACTTTCTGGCGCCAACGGGCTACCAGGGCTTCTTCCATTTTGCGGCCAAGAAAGGCTATTCCGGCGCCGGCGTGTACTGCCGCCAGCATCCGGACCATATCCACATCGGCTTTGGCCATGAGGAATTCGATGCCGAAGGGCGCTATGTGCAATGCGACTTCGGCAAGCTTTCGGTGGTGTCGGTGTACTGCCCTTCCGGTTCATCCAGCGAAGAGCGGCAGCAGGCCAAGTTCCGCTTCATGAAGTGCTTTCTGCCGCATCTTGAACAGTTGGCCAAATGCGGACGCGAGGTGGTGATCTGCGGCGATTGGAACATCGCCCACAAGGAAATCGACCTCAAGAACTGGAAGAGCAACCAGAAGAATTCAGGCTTCCTGCCGGAAGAGCGGGCCTGGATGAGCCAGGTGTTTGGCGAAACCGGCTGGGTGGACGTGTACCGCGGCCTGCATCCGGAAACCACCGGCGAGTCCTACACCTGGTGGAGCAATCGCGGCCAGGCCTGGGCCAAGAACGTGGGATGGCGCATCGACTATCAAGTGGCCACGCCCGGCATCAGCGCCAAGGCAAAGAGCGCGGCGGTCTACAAGGATGAGCGCTTTTCGGATCATGCGCCGCTGTCGATTGATTATGACTGGGAGCTTTGAGGCGGGGACCTGGAGATAGCTCACTGCCCACGTCGCTTTCGTCCTGCCTCGAGTATTTTGTCCAATTCGGCCAAGACCTCCTCGCTGCTGTACCACTTACCAGTCTCTATGGCGTGGGCTTCTGCCCGCAAGCCGCGCGCGATAAATGCTTTTTGCGCCAGCCGCCTTCGAGTGCTTCGCCGGATTGACCGTTCGATGAAGCCGGTTAGGTCTTCAGTTGGTCTGAGAACTCGTTCCGCGGCCTGCAGCAAATCGGCTCGGACAGTGATGCAAGCCAAGGCGGGTTCGGTGCTCATGAGGGCGTCCCTTCGATAAGTCGGGACGGCAATCTTGCCAAGGTCCGAAGTCGACACCAGCATTGTTTAGAGCGACGACGGAATTCCCTCGACCAGACCGAGGGGGATTTGATAACCGTCCTTACCGCTGCGAATCACGCCAAGGCGCAATCTTCGGCAACAACATCATCCCCGGCAGCGCCAGCACGAAGCAGATGATGAAGAACCAGAACCAGCCGGTGTTGGCCACGATATAGCCGGTGGCGGCGTTGAAGAAGGTGCGCGGCACGGCGGCCAGGCTGGTGAAGAGGGCGAACTGGGTGGCGGTGTAGCGCGGGTCGGTGGTGGTGGCGATGAAGGCGGTGAAGGCGGCCGTGCCCAGGCCGACGGCAAAGGCTTCCACGCCGATCACCGCGCCCAGCACCAGCGTGGCATTGGGCGAAGAGGCGGCCGGCGTTTGCGCCAGCACCGCAAAGCCCAGTATGGCCAGCGCCTGCAAGGCGCCGAACACCCACAGCCCGCGATTGACCCCGGTCTTCTCCAGCCACACCGCGCCCAGGATGCCGCCGGCCAGGCTGGCCCACAGGCCGGCGTTCTTGGCCACCAGGCCGATCTGGGTGCGGGTAAAGCCCAGGTCGAGGTAGAACGGCGTGGCCAGGGCGGTGGCCATGGAATCGCCCAGCTTGTAGAGGAAGATGAAGGCCAGTATCAGGAGCGCGTAATGCCAGCCCTGGCGGGTGACGAATTCACGAAACGGCAGCACCACCGCTTCGCGCAGATTGCGCGGCGGCTGGCCATAGATGCGCGGCTCGCCCACCACAAAACTGGTCGCGATGCCCGGCAACATGAATAGCGCCGTGATGCCGAACACCGTCTGCCAACTGACGAAATCGGACAAAATCAGCGACAGCGAACCCGGCACCAGCGTGGACAGCTTGTAGGCATTGACGAACAAGGCCGTGCCCGAACCTTGCTGCGCATCGGTCAGCAGTTCGCGCCGGTAGGCATCGATGACGATGTCCTGGCTGGCGGAGACGAAGGCAAGGGCGCCCGACAGCATGACGATCACGCCCAGTTCGGTACGCGGCGAGAACAGGCCCATGGCGGCAATCAGCGCCATCAGCAGCACTTGGGTGATCAGCATCCAGCCGCGGCGCCGGCCGAGCGTGGGCACCGGATAGCGGTCCATCAGCGGCGACCAGACGAATTTCCAGGTGTAGGGAAAGCCGACCAGGGCAAACAGGCCGATGGCCTTGAGATCGACCGACTCCGACTTCAGCCAGGCCGACAACAGGTTGTAGAGAATGAAAAGCGGCAAACCGGAAGAAAAGCCGAGCGAGATGCAGATCAGCATCTCGCGGCTGAAGTAATGTCTCCAGCCGGTGTTGCGCGCGGCTGCGCTTGCGGTTTCGCTCATTCAGGCATGCTTTTTCTTCAGTCGGAAGACGGCAAGACTACCACGCCACTTGGGCAGGAAAGTCACCGGTTTGCCGGCTTCATCCAGGGCCAGGCATTCCAGCACCTCGAGTCCGACTTCATTGGCCAGCTCTTCGAAATCGGGAATGGTGGCGCAGCGCAGGTTGGGCGTGTCGTACCACTGGTAAGGCAGCGATTTCGATACCGGCATGCGGCCGCCCAGCAGCGACAGCCGATGCGGCCAATAAGAGAAATTGGGAAAGGAGACGATCGCTTCGCGGCCCACGCGCGCGATGTCGGTCAGCACGTCCTTCACATCCTTGATCATCTGCAGGGCGGACAGGCAGAGCACGGTGTCGAAAGCCTCGTTGGCAAAGATGGCCAGGCCCGCCTCCAGGTCCTGCTGGATCACGTTCACGCCGCGCCGCACGCACAAGGGAATCTTGGCGTCCTCGATCTCCACGCCGTGGCCGGTGCAGGCCTTGTCGCTTTGCAGATAGTCGAGCATGACGCCGTCGCCGCAGCCCAGGTCAAGCACGCGCGAGCCGGGTTGCACCCAATGGGCGATGAATGCCAGGTCAGGGCGGATTGCCTGCAATTCATGGAACTTCATGCCGTCCTCCGTACCGCGCCGGCCTGGTCGCCGTAGTCTAGTTCCTGCCACATGCGTTCGTAGTAAGCGCGCACCGTGGCGTGGTAGCGCGCATCGTCCAGCAGGAAGGCATCGTGCCCGTGCGGCGCATTGATCTCCGCGTAGGTCACGCGGCGGCGGTTGTTCACCAGGGCTTGCACGATTTCGCGGCTGCGCTCGGGCGCAAAGCGCCAATCCGTGGTGAAGGACACCACCAGGAATTGCGCCTTGGTATTGGACAGCGCGCGGTCGAGGTCGCCGCCGTGGTCGCGGGCGGGATCGAAATAATCCAGCGCCTTGGTGATCAGCAGATAGGTATTGGCGTCGAAATATTCGGAGAACTTGTCGCCCTGGTAGCGCAGGTAGGACTCGATCTCGAAATCGACGCCGAAGCCGAACTGGTATTTGCCGGCGCGCAGTTCGCGGCCGAATTTCTCGGCCATGTCGTCATCGGACAGGTAGGTGATATGGCCGATCATGCGCGCCACCCGCAAACCGTTGCGGGGCACCACACCGTGAGCGTAGAAGTCGCCGCCATGGAAATCGGGATCGGTCAGGATCGCCTGGCGGGCGACGTCGTTGAAGGCAATGTTTTGCGCAGTCAGCTTGGGCGTGGACGCAATCACCACGCAATGGCGCAGGCGGGTGGGATACAGCATGCTCCAGGCCAAAGCCTGCATGCCGCCCAGCGAGCCGCCCATGACCGCGGCGAATTGCGTGATGCCCAGCCGATCCGCCAGGCGCGCCTGGGCATGCACCCAGTCTTCCACCGTCACTACGGGAAAGGCCGCGCCGTAGGGCTTGCCGGTCGCCGGGTTGACATGCATGGGACCGGTGGAGCCGAAACAGGAACCGAGGTTGTTGACGCCGATGACAAAGAAGCGATCGGTATCGACCGCCTTGCCCGGTCCCACCATGTTGTCCCACCAGCCGGAGATGTCGCCCTTGGCGCCTTCGTAATGGCCCGCCACGTGATGCGAGGCGTTCAGCGCGTGCAGCACCAGCACGGCATTGGAACGGTCGGCATTGAGCGTACCGTAGGTCTCGTAGACCAGTGTGTAGTCGGCGATCGATGCGCCGCCCTGCAAAGCCAGCGGCTCGCTGAAGTGCATCGACTGCGGCGCGACGATACCGAGTGAACTCATGAAGAAATCTGTGTCCGGAAAAACAAAAAGCCCGACAGCTGAAAGCTTGTCGGGCTGGCATGGACCTGCGCGCTCGCTTTAGCCGTATTTGTGCGGGGCTGTCCCCATGCGCCCGCAAGCTGACTAGTCAAATCGGCGCAGTCCAGCAAGGATATACGAAACCGCACAGCCGGGGCAAGCAGGCTCACAGCAGACGCAATTCTTCCACCAGTTCGGCGATGGTCTGCGGGTCCCAGGCGCGCAGGATCTTGCGGGTCTGGTTGGCAATCGCATTCAAGTCGGTGTTGAGCACTTCCTGCTTGACCGCCAAAATCTGCGCCGGATGCATGGAGAACTCGCGCAAGCCCATGCCCAGCAGCAGGCGCGTCAGGCGCACGTCGCCTGCCATTTCGCCGCACACTGCCACTGGCTTGCCGGCCTTGGTGCCGACGGCAATGGTATTGGCCACCAGTTGCAGCACCGCCGGATGCAGCGGGTCATACAGGTGCGCCACTTCGTGGTCTACACGGTCGATGGCCAGGGTGTACTGGATCAGGTCGTTGGTACCGATGGA
>JAEVZY010000305.1 GCA_023392035.1 Pseudomonadota bacterium
CGCCTGTGCAGTGTGCTGCGCAACCTGCTCCACCTGATGCAAGCCGACCCGCTGTGCCGGCCCAGCGTGGAATTGCGCGGCCGCCTGCGTGAACTCTTTGCCGAATGGCCGACCAAACCCGGAAAGAAGACTCTGCTGAATTGGTTGGACGGCGGCGGCGGTGCCCGCGGTTCGCAGGGTTCTGGCGCACCAGACCCCGAGCAAGGCTGAGCCCCATCCTGCTCAAGCGTTCGCCCTTGTCGTTGGATGCCTGAAGTCTTGGCGGTCTTTGATGGAGCCCAGCGCTGCCAGGCTGGCCAGATTGTGCACCGGCAGCATGCCGTCCACATGCGCCAGCATGGCGCGGGCGCCGGCGGTGCGTGCTTCGTAGGCGGAATAACGCAGCAGCGGGTTCAGCCACAACAGGGTCTGGCAGGAACGTGACAGACGCTGCATTTCCAACTCCAGTTGCTCGGCGTCGTCGCTGTCCAGGCCATCGGTAATCAGCAGCACCAGGGCGCCTTGCCCCAGCAGCCTTCTTCCCCAACGCTGGTTGAATTGATGCAGGCAGGCGGCGATGCGGGTGCCGCCGGACCAGTCGCGCACCTGGGCCGCCACCCGCGCCAGCGCCACATCCACATCACGGTCACGCAGGGCGCGGGTGATGTTGGTCAGGCGCGTGCCGAACAGGAAGCTGTGCACCCGGCTGCGGTCATTGGTCACGGCATGGATGAAGTGCAGCAGCATGCGGGTGTAGCTTTCCATCGAACCGGAGATGTCGCACAGGATCACCAGTGTCGGCTGGCGCGTGCGCGGCGCGCGCCAGCGCAAGGGCGACAGGGCGGGATCGGAACGCAGCAATTGCCGCATGCTGGCGCGCGCATCCACCCGCCCGCCCTGCGCCTGCGGCTGGTAGCGCCGGGTGCGCAGCTTGGGCCATTGCAGGCGCAGGCGCGTCATCAACTTGCGCGCCTGCTGCAATTCGTCCGGCGTCATGCTGGCGAAATCGCGGGTTTGCAGAAGCTCGCGCCCGGAAACGGTATGCGTGGCATCGATCTGCAGTTCGGGTGGCAGCTCTTCCGTCTGCGGCCGCCTGGCTTGCGGCCACATGGCTTGCGCCAGGCGCTGCGGCACCGGTTTCGCGGCACTGGCCGGACGCTTCAGGGCGCCGCCCAGTTGCTGCAGCAGCGAATCCAGTTGCATGCCAGCGCGCTGCGGATCGCGCCAGTACAGGCGCCATGCCTGTTCGAACAATTCACTTTGCTCATGGCGCGACAGCAGCACCGCTTTCAGGGCATGGTGAAAGTCGTCCCGCCGGTCCAGACCCACTACCCGCAAGGCTTGCAGGGCATCGATGGATTTTTCCGGGCCCAGGCGCAGGCCGGCGGCGCGCAACAGGCGCACGAAGCCGATCACGTTCTCCGCCAGCAGGCCGGACCCGGCCGCCGCATTCATGGCTTGGCGGCAGCGTCATGGCGCATGCCGTCCAGCATCTGGCCGATGCGCTCGGCGTCGAACTGGGCCAGGTCGTCCTGGTATTTGAGGATCACGCCCAGGGTGGCATGCACCGCTTCCGGATCGAGCCGGGTCTTGTTGAGCGCGGTGAGCGAGGCGGCCCAGTCGATGGTCTCGGCCACGCCGGGCAGCTTGTACAAATCCATCTGCCGCAGGCGGGCGATGAAGTCGACCACTTCCTGGTTCAGGCTGGCGGCGGCCTGCGGCGCCTTGCGGCGCACGATTTCCAGCTCGCGCGCGCGGTCCGGATAATCCACCCACTGGTAAAAGCAGCGGCGCTTGACCGCATCGTGCACTTCGCGCGTGCGGTTGGATGTGATCAGCACCAGCGGCGGCTCGGCAGCGGCCAGGGTGCCCAGTTCGGGAATGCTGACCTGGTACTCGGCCAGCACTTCCAGCAGATAGGCTTCAAACGGTTCGTCGCTGCGATCGAGCTCGTCGATCAAGAGCACCGGCGGCCCCTCGGCATGCGGCTCCAGCGCCTGCAGGATGGGACGCTTGATCAGGAAGCGCGGATCGAAGATGTCATGCGAAAGCGATTCGCGCGAACCCTCGCCGGCCGCTTCCGCCAGCCGGATTTCCATCATCTGCCGCGGGTAATTCCATTCGTAGACGGCATTGGCGATGTCCAGGCCTTCATAGCACTGCAGGCGCAACAGGCGCCGCTTGAGCCCGCTGGCCAGGGCCTTGGCGAGCTCGGTCTTGCCGGTGCCGGCCTCGCCTTCCAGAAACAGCGGCCGGCCCATCTTGAGCGCCAAAAAGACCGTGGTGGCGAGCTGGCGATCCGCGACATAGTCCTGGCTCGCCAGCAGGGCCAGCGTGGCATCAACCGAATCGGGCATCCATCAACCTCGCAGCGCCTGCTCCACCGCGCGTGCGGCAAGCACGGGAATCAGGTGGGCCCGATAGGCGGAGCTGGCGTGGATGTCCGAATTCAACTCGTCGGCCGCCACCCGCGTGGCGCGCGCCGCGCTCGCTGAAAAATCCTTCTTCAGCGCGTCTTCCAGCTCGCCCACGCGAAAGGCATTGGCGCCGGCGCCGGTCACCGCCACCCGCAGCTCGCCGCCAGTCCTGGCGACAAACACCCCCACCAGCGCAAAGCGCGAGGCGCTGTTGGCAAACTTGATGTACGCCGCCTGGTCCGGAACCGGAAAATGCACTGCGGTGATCAATTCGCCGTCGGCCAGCGCGGTTTCGAATGGACCGACGATGAAGTCATCGGCGGCGATCTTGCGACGATCGGTTTCCACCGTCGCCCCCAGCGCCAGGATCGCCGCCGGATAGCAGGCGGCCGGATCGTTGTTGGCCAGCGAGCCGCCGATGGTGCCCATGTTGCGCACCTGGGCGTCGCCGATTTCGCCGGCCAGCCAGGCCAGGGCCGGAATTGCCTGCTGCACCTCGGGCGAGGCGGCCACGTCCGCATGGCAAGTGAGCGCGCCGATGACCAGGGTCTTGCCCTCGCTCCGGATGCCGCGCAATTCCTTCACCTGCGACAGGTCGACC
>JAEVZY010000327.1 GCA_023392035.1 Pseudomonadota bacterium
GGTGCAGGATCTCCTGCATGGCCAGATCCACGCCGGCTTCCTGAATGCCCGCACCGTGCCGCCGCAGCTCGCTTCGCTGCCGCTGCCGGAAGACGAATTCGTGCTGTGCCTGCCGCTCGACCATGCGCTGGCCAAGGCCAGATCGATCAAGCTGGCGCAGCTGGCCGACGAGCAGTTCGTGATGTTTGCGCGGGACGTGGCGCCGGCCAACCATGACAACGTCATCGCCATCTTCAACCGCGCCGGCATCTATCCGAAGACGGTCCACGCCGGCCGCCAGTGGCTGACCCTGATCGCCATGGTGGCGCACGGCATGGGCGTGGCGCTGGTGCCCAGTTCGCTGGCCCGAACCGGGATGGCCGGGGTCAAATTCGTGCGCCTGGGCGGACCGAAAATCGCATCGCCGGCGCTGCTGGTGTGGAACCCGGCCTGGCAGTCGGTGGCGCTGGAGCGCTTCGTGAGCTGCGCCCGCCGCTACGGCACGGCGCGCCGCAGGTAAGGGGCTGCCGGTACGCCGAGCCAGGATGCCGGCCTCTTTCCGGAATGATCGTGTGGCGGCGCGGTCAATCCCTTACCCGATTCGACCTGCATCCAACGTGCAACACGATTTCTTCTCCGCCTTCATCGTCCTGCTGCTGGTGCTCGATCCGCTGGGCAACGTTCCCGGCGTATTGGCCTTGTTGCGCGCGGTGCCGCAAGAGCAGCATCGGAACCTGATCCTGGTGGAGTGCGCGATTGCCTTCCTGGTGCTGCTGGTGTTCATGTTCACCGGCCGCGCGTTTCTCGGCCTGATCCATCTGAGCGAGCAGTCGCTTGAAGTGGCCGGCGGTGTGATCCTGTTCGTGATTGCCATGCGCATGGTGTTCCCCACGCCGGCCGGCCTGTTCGGCGACCTCAAGGGCAAGCGGCCCTTGATCTTTCCGCTGGCCATTCCCTTGATTGCCGGACCATCGGCGATGGCAACCGTCATGCTGCTGGGCTCGCGCCAGCCGGGGCAATTGTTGCAATGGTCGATGGCCCTGCTGTGCGCGATGCTGGTCACCACGCTGGTGTTGCTGGGGGCACCCCAGCTCTTGCGCTGGCTGGGCGAGGCAGTGTTGAGCGCCTTTGAAAAACTGATGGGTCTGCTGCTGTCGGCCTTCGCCGTGGAAATGATCCTGGCCGGCTTGCGCATGTATCTCAGCGGCGGGGCATGATGCCGCGCCGGCCGGCTTCCTGCCGAACTTCCCCTAAGCCATGATATGCACCCCGCCATCCACATATAGCGTTTCGCCCGACAGCCGGCGCGCCAGCGGGGTGGCGAGAAAGGCGCAGGTGTAGCCGACATCGTCGATGTCGACCAGCTGGCCCAGGGGCGCGCGCTGCGCCGCGTCGTTGAGCATCAAGTCGAAATCCTTGAGGCCGGAGGCGGCCCGCGTCTGCAAGGGCCCGGGCGAAATGGCATGCACCCGGATCTGCTTTTCACCCAGCTCCCAGGCGAGATAGCGCACCGAGGCTTCCAGCGCCGCCTTCACCGGGCCCATCAGGTTGTAGTTGGGCACCACCCGGTTGGCGCCGTAATAGCTCATGGTGAACATGGCGCCGCCATCCTTCATCAAAGGGGCGGCGCGCCTGGCCAGCCGGATGAAGGAGTGGCAGGAGATGTCCATCGCCTTTGAAAAGCCTTCCGCCGAACAGTCGAGCAGCCCGCCCTGCAAATCGTCCTTGGGCGCCCACGCAATGGAATGCACCAGGATGTCGAGCTTTCCCCATTGCTTTTCGATTTGCGCGAAGACGCCGTCGAGGTCTTCTTCGCGCGTCACATCCAGCGGCATGAAGATCGGCGCGGCCACGCTTTGGGCCAAGGGCTCGGTGAAGCCGCGGGTCTTGTCGTTGGCGTAGGTGATCGCGACCTCGGCGCCGAGCGCGCGGAAAGCTTTTGCACAGCCCCAGGCAATCGAATGCTCGTTGGCGATGCCGGCCACCAGCGCCTTCCTGCCCTCCAGCACCGGGCGCAGATTTTCCATAGTCATGATGCGGCTCCTCTCGATTCAAACCAGGCGGCGGGTATGGCGAGCGATGATCAACTCTTCATCCGTCGGTATCACCCAGGCCGAGACCTTGCTGCCGGGCGCGCTGATGCAGGGTCCGCCACGCTGGTTGGCTTTGGCATCGAACTCCAGCCCCAGCCAGGCAGCATCGCGACAGACGCGCTCGCGAACTGGCGCAGAGTGCTCGCCCACGCCCGCCGTGAACACCAGGGCATCGATGCCCTGCATGGCCGCCGCCAGCGAACCCAGTTCGCGCCCGATGCGGTAGGTGAAAAGCGCGACGGCAAAGCGCGCATGCGCGTCGTCCGAAGCGAGCAGGGCGCGCATGTCGCTGGAGATGCCCGATACGCCGAGCAGGCCGGACGCCTTGTAGAGCATGTCCTGGATGGCATGGCTGTCCATCTTCAGCGTATCCATCATGTACAGCACCACGCCGGGGTCGAGGCTGCCGCAGCGCGTGCCCATCGGCAAACCGTCGACCGCGGTGAATCCCATGGTGCTGGCCACGCTTTTGCCGTCCTGCATCGCGCACATCGAGGCGCCATTGCCGAGATGCGCCACCACGGTCTTGCCGGCGCCGCCGGCCGGCAGGACAGAGGGCAGCATGCCCGCAATGTATTCGTAGGACAGGCCATGGAAGCCATAGCGGCGCACGCCCTTTGAAGTGATGGAAGCGGGCAGCGCGAAGGCCTGGGCCAGCTCCGGCTGGCTGCGATGGAAGGCGGTATCGAAGCAGGCCACCTGCGGCAAATCCGGACGCAGCGCGCACAGCGCCTTGATTGCGGCCAGGTTGTGCGGCTGGTGCAGCGGCGCCAGCGGCGACAGCTGCTCCAGCTCCAGCAGCAGTTCCGGGCTGACCCGCATCGGCGCCGTGAATTGCATGCCGCCGTGCACGACCCGATGGCCGGCCGCGCACAGCCGGTATCCGCCGCCATATCCCAACAGTAATTCGCCGATGTGCTGGATCGCGCCGTGATGCCCGCGCTCGCGGCCGGCCGGCCAAGCCTCATCGACCAGCGTCTTGCCGGCATGGTCGCGGCATTGGAAACGCGGTGCCAGGTTCAGGCCTTGCACCTGGCCCACCAGCAGCAGCTCCAGTTCCCCCGGACCAGCGACGAAGGCGCGGAACTTGATACTGGACGAACCGGCATTGAGCACCAGGATGACTTCAGCCATGGCCTCAACCCATGCTCTGCGCGCTCGCGCGCCGCGCCTGGGCCAGCAACACCGCCACCGCGCAGGACGCCAGCCGGGTCTGCACCGAGTCGGCGCGGCTGGTCAGGATCACCGGCACCCGTGCGCCCAGCACGATGCCGGCCGCATCGGCGTCGGCCAGAAAAGACAGGCTCTTGGCCAGCATGTTGCCGGCTTCCAGGTCGGGCACCATCAGCACATTGGCGCGCCCGGCCACCGGCGAATCGATCTTCTTGATGCGCGCCGCCTGCAGGTCGATGGCATTGTCCAGCGCCAGCGGGCCGTCCACCACGGCGCCGGTAATCTGGTGCCGGTCCACCATCTTGCACAGCGCCGCCGCCTCGATGGTGGAGGGCAGCTTGGGGTTGACGGTTTCCATCGCCGACAGGATCGCCACCCTGACCTCCGGCAGGCGCAAGGCATGGCCAAGCTCGATGGCGTTTTGCAGGATGTCCTTCTTGTCTTCCAGCGTCGGCGCAATGTTGACCGCGGCATCGGTAATGATGAGCACGCTGTCATGCCCCGGCACATCCATCACGAAGCAATGGCTCACGCGGCGGCTGGTGCGCAGGCCGGTTTCGCGCTTGACCACGGCCGCCATCAACTCATCGGTATGCAGGCTGCCTTTCATCAGTGCTTCGGCTTTCCCTTCGCGCACCAGTTGCACCGCAGCGGCCGCCGCCGCCTCGCTCCAGGGCGCATCGACGATGGGAAAGTCGGAGATTGCGAGCCTGGCTTCTTTCGCCACGCTTTCGATGCGGCCACGCGGCCCGACCAGGATCGGCGCGATCAAGCCGGCGTGGGCGGCATCGACCGCGCCGCGCAGCGCGCTTTCATCGCAGGGATGGGCCACGGCGGTCGGTGTCGGCGGCAAGCCCTTGCAGAACTCGATCAGCCTTTCGTATCTCTCGTGTCTTCTTTGCTCGCCCATGATGGTCCTCGTGGTCCTCGCCTGCCGCGCCGCCGTCAGGCGCGGCGCACCGCGGCCAGACGCCGCGTGCGCGGCGGATGCTCCAGCAGCACGCCCCGTATGCGCGCCAGCATGGCCAACTGCTCCGGCGTGGGATGGATGGCCTGCAGCGCTTCATCCGTGGTCAACTTGTCGAACAAGCCCAGCAGCTTCTTGCGCTCGCCTGGATCGGAGAGCAATACCGGCAAGGTGTTCAAGGCCTGCTCCGGCTCGAAGTGGGCGATGATTTCCTGTTCGCCGCGAATGCGCCGCCACTGCTCGAGCGGCAGGCCCGGCCGCTCTCCAAGCATGGCCGCGCGCTGTTCGAGCTGCGCAACCGAGATCGGCTCTCCCTTGCGCGACAGCAGGTAAAACACGCGCGCCAGCGCTTCGTAATAGCCGCCCTCGGCGATCGCAGCCAGCGCCGCTTTCACATAGGGCAGCTCGCGCGCCTCCAGCGCCGCTGCGCGGCCGGCCCCGGCATGATGCCTTTGCGCCAGATTCAGCGAGAACAGGTTGGCGTAGCAGGCAAAGAAGGCCGATTCGGTGAGCGCGTCGCGCACGGCCCGATACAGATCCAGTCCGGCGCTGATCACTTCGGCATGGGCTTTCTCGGCCGCGACCAGCGGATGGTCGCTCGCCAATGGCGCGCGCTGGCGCTTGACCAGCTCGGCCGCCGGCGCCAGCCAGGCCATGCAGGGGTTGAGCCAGGAGCACGACCAATGCTGCACGCGCAGCGGATGAAATGCGCGCATGAGGGCCGCGCTTTGCTCGCTGGCCATGGATTGCACCGTGGGCTGCGCGAACAATTCATAGGCGCGCTGGTTGAATTCCGAGACCGCTTCGACCGCCTCGAAGGGCAGCTCGTCGCGCCGCTCGAAGCGGTTCAAACGCGCCGCGACGTCTTCCAGCCGGACTTCCTGGAAGCTGACCTCATACGCGCTTTTGCCATGGGCTTCCTTGCGCTCGCCGATCTGCATGCCGTACAGGCCCGGCGGCAACAGCTCGATCTCATCCAGCACCGACACGATCTGCGCATGCTCCTTCCTGGCGACCTTGCCGGACACGAAAATGCCCAGGTGGCCGACGTCCTTGTGCAGCAAGCCGACGATCACCTGGCCGCGCGCCTTGATTTCCTCGGTGCTGCCATAGACGTCGCTGACCCAGTTGAAAGCCTGTTGCGGCGGGGTGATGTTGTCGCCCATCGAAGCGAACAGGACGATCGGCGACTTGATGTCGCGCAGGTCGAAGGTGGCGCCGGCCGCGTCCCGCACCTCGCCCTTCCAAAGCTTGTTGCCGATGAACAGATTGCGGGTGATCCATTCGATCTCTTCGCGGTTCATCAGGAAATAGCCGCCCCACCAGCGCTCGAAATCGAGGAAGCGCGGCGGCTCGGTGTCGATGTTGCTGTACAGGTGGTAATACTTGTCCCACCAGGTATTGGCCGGGTTCAGCCTTTCGAAGTTCTGCACCAGCCAGGCGCCGTCGAAATTGCCATTGCCCAGATCGGCCAGCAGTGAGGAAAGCCAGGTGCCGCCCAAGAGGCCGCCGGCATAGCGCATCGGGTTGTCGCCTTCGCCCTCGCTCCAGGCGCCGCCCCAGTAGGACATCGGCGCGCCATTGATGATGATCGGCCCGGTTTGCCCGGGCTCGCTGGCGGCCAGCATCATGGCCGCCCAGCCGCCCTGGCAATTGCCGACGATGGCCGGCTTGGCGCTTGCGGGATGGCGCTTGCGCACCTCCTGCACGAACTGCTGTTCCGCGCTGCACACGTCGAGCAGGTTCTGGCCCGGCTCGGGATTGCGAAAGAAGATCACGAAATACACCGGATGTCCGGCGCGCAGCGCCACGCCGACCTGGGAATCATCCTTGAAGCCGCCGATGCCGGGACCGTGCCCGGCGCGCGGGTCGATGATGATATAGGGGCGTTTGCGCGGATCGATTTCGACTCCCGCCGGCGGCGTAATGCGCAGCAAGGCGTAATTGACCGGCTTGTCCAGGGTACGGCCATCGACGATGGTTTGGTAATCGAAATGCAGGACCGGCTTGAATCCTCCGAGGGCGTGCTCGATGGTAGCGTTGCCGCGCTCGCGCAGGGTGTTCCAGAACAGCACGCTGCGCTGCATGCTGTCCATCGCATACTGCCAGGCGCTCCACGGATCGGTCACGGGCAGGGCGCGCGCCATGGCCTCGGGGCCCTGGCCCATGGCGGCGCTCGCGCGTTGCCTGAAAGTGCGCAGCGCGCTTTGCATGCGCTTGCGCAGGATCAGGGCCCGCATCATGGCGATCTCGCGGCTGCGCGCAAGTTGTGGCCCTGCGTCCATGGCATGTCCCTCGATAAAACCCCATCTTGGGCAGGCGCCGCGCTGACGACAATACGACCAAAGTCCAATCCCCTCGCGCGCCACACACG
>JAEVZY010000016.1 GCA_023392035.1 Pseudomonadota bacterium
CCGGCAAGATGGTCAAGGGCATGGGCGGCGCCATGGACCTGGTGGCCGGCGTGAAGAACGTGGTGGTTCTGATGGAGCATGTGGCCCGCAACAAGGACGGCACCACCTCGCCCAAGATCCTCAAGCAATGCAATCTGCCGCTGACGGGGGTGAAGGTCGTCAACCGCATCATCACCGACCTGGGCGTGATGGACATCACCCCGAAGGGCCTGAAGCTGGTGGAGCTGGCGCCCGGTGTCACCAAGGAAGAAATCGTCTCCAAGACCGAGGCGCCGTTGGATACTTCTGCTGTGGCTTAAGCGACAGCACGCAGAAATCGAAAACGGCTGGGTTCGCAAGAACGCCAGCCGTTTCTCTTTTATCGATTGTTGTTGTCCGATGTGGCGGGCCTGATGCGATACACCGCTCCCGCCTCATCGTCCGAGATATACAGGCCGCCTTTCCCATCGGGGATCACATCCACCGGCCGTCCCCAGCGCTGGCGCTTCTTCGCATCCGTCAACCAGCCGCTGACCAGATCCGCTTCGTCTGCCACCTTGCCTTGCGCATCGATCCGGTGGAGCACCACCTTGTGACCGTTCAGGCTGCTGCAATTCCAGCAGCCGTGCAGGGCTACGGCCAGTCCGCCAGCCAGTGCCTTCGGCATGCCTTGCGGCGGCAGGAACGACATGCCCAGCGGCGCTGAATGCGGCGGCAGGCCCTTGGCCGGCCGCGGCAGCTTGCTGCAATCGAGTTTGCTGCCGTCGGCATTGTGCTGCGCGTCGCGCACATAAGGCATGTTGTCCATGCCGCTTGCGCCATCCGAATTGCAGTAGGGCCAACCGTAGTTGTCGCCGTCACGCACCTTGATCAAGAGCTCGGGTGGATTGCGGTCGACATAGGCCTGCATCACTTTGCCGTAATCGTCGCTGCCGTCGCCGTCGAAGTCCTTGTGGAAGGGGTAGGCGATGTTGTCGCGGTTGTTGACCACAGCCCACAGCTCGCGGGTGCCGGGCCGGAAGGCCAGTCCCTCCGCATTGCGTATGCCGCGCGCGAACAAGCGCCCCTTGCCGCCATTGGCGTCGTATTCGTAGATGGCGCCGCGCACGGGATCGGCCTTGACGTCCGACTCGCAGGCGTTGCAGGTGGATGCAATCGATACGTAAAGCTTGTCGCCATCGAGCGCAATGTTCTTCAATTCATGCCCATAGCGTCCCTTCAGTTCGGGGCTGGAAGCGCTGGGCAGGTGGTCGACCACCACTTCGGGCTTGCCCATTTCCTTTTGCCCATTGCGCCAAGCGCTGCGCACCACGCGATTGGCTTCGGCCACGTACAGCCAGAGCGTATCGCCGAGCCGGTGGAACACCATGTCATGCGGCTTGCTCAGTCCGCTCGCGAATTGCGCTTGTTGAGTGCGGCCCTGGGCATTGCTGGCGACGATGGTGATACGGCCTTGTTCCGGCTGCGATACCAGCAGATCGCCGTTGGGCGCGAGAGCCAGGAAGCGCGCGTTGGGTACGCGGGCAAGCAGTTCGGCGTGGTAGCCATCGGGCACCGTCAATTTTCGCGGCTGGTCGAACGGCGCCTTGTGGGCGACGCCCTCCGGCAATTCCAACTGAACGGAATGGGTGGCAAGACCGGCGGCGCAAGCCAGCGGCGCTGCGGCCGCACAGACGGCGGCCAGCAGCAGTGAAGAGAGTGGTGCAGGTGAAGGGAAGGGCATGTGCCGGCGGCTCCTGTGCGCGGCAGCCCGCGGCTTACTGCGCCACCCAGCCGCCATCCATGTTCCAGGCTACGCCGCGCACCTGGCTGGCGGCCTCGCCGCAGAGGAAGACTGCCAGCTCACCCAATTGTTCCGGCGTCACGAATTCACCCGAGGGCTGCTTTTCCATCAGCAGGTTCTTCTTGGCTTCCTCGTTGGAAATCTTGCCGGCGGCGGCGCGGGCATCGACCTGCTTCTGCACCAGCGGCGTCAGCACCCATCCCGGGCAGATGGCATTGCAGGTAATGCCGGTTTGCGCCGTTTCCAGTGCGCAGGCCTTGGTCAGGCCGACGATGCCATGCTTGGCCGCAACGTAGGCCGACTTCTGCGCCGAAGCCACCAGGCCGTGGGCCGAGGCGATATTGATGATGCGCCCCCAGTTGGCCGCCTTCATGGCCGGCAGGGCCAGGCGGGTGGTGTGGAATGCCGAAGACAGGTTGATGGCGATGATGGCGTCCCAGCGCTCCACCGGAAAATCCTCGATGTTGGCCACATGCTGGATGCCGGCGTTGTTGACCAGGATATCGACCCGGCCGAATTCGGCCGCCGCCGCGCGCATCATGTCTTCGATCTCCTGCGGGCGCGACATGTCGGCGCCGTGATAGAAGGTGCGCACGCCGTGCTGCTTGGCCACCTCTTCTTGCAGCGACTTGATCTCTGCCGCATCGCCAAAACCATTGAAGATGATGTTGGCGCCCTGCGCCGCCAGTTTGCGGGCGATGCCCAGGCCAATGCCGGAAGTGGAGCCGGTAACCAGGGCAGTCTTGCCCTTCAAGCTTGCGTCCATGGAATTTCCCTGTCTCTGTGTGTGAAGTGGCTGCGGGGATTTTAAATGCAACGCCCGGTAAAATGGCGGGCCAGATCAACCGTAGTTCTACTGTGCCCGCCATGAACGAAGCCAAGCTGAGCAGCGTGCAGTGCCTGTCCCCTGGCGGATTGCACCGCATGGTCTACAAGGAATGGGGCGCGCGCGACAACCCCGCGGTAGTGCTGTGCATCCACGGCATCACCCGCGTCTCGGACGACTTCGACAGCCTGGCGCAAGAGCTGGCGCGCGATTTCCGCGTGATCTGCCCGGACGTGGTCGGGCGCGGCCGGTCCGCTCGCCTGGCCCAGGCCCAGCACTACACGCCGAGCCAATACCTGGCCGACATGGTGACCCTGATCGCGCGCCTCGATGTGGCCAGCCTGCAGCTGGTGGGCACCTCCATGGGCGGCCTGGTGGGCATGCTGCTTGCATCCTTGCCGGACACCCCCATATCGCGCATGGTGGTGAACGATGTCGGCCCGGCGGTCGAGCCTGTTGCACTGCAGCGCATCGCTGCTTACCTGGGGCAGGCAGTAAGCTTCGCCACCGAAGACGAGGGCATCGCCTACGTGCGCCAGCTTTCGGCCAGCTTCGGTCCGCACACCGAAGAGCAATGGCGCAAGCTGGGACGCGATGCCTTGCGCCAGAACCAAGAGGGCAAGTGGGAACGCAACTATGATTTGCGTATCGCCGAGCCGGTCAAGGCCATGACGCCGGAAAGCGCGGCGCGCGCCGAAGCCGCGATGTGGGCGGCCTGGAATGCGATCCGTTGCCCGGTGCTGCTGCTGCGCGGGCAAGAGTCGGACTTGCTCTCACCCGACACCGCGCAGCGCATGACGCAAAGCGGACCGCGGGCGCGGCTGGTGGAGTTTGCAGGCGTGGGCCATGCTCCGACTTTGCTGCAGCAGGACCAGATCGATGTGGTGGCGGGATTTCTGAGGGAAGGGCGGTAGCAGGGAACGGCAATAGAAGATGGTATCGATCGCAACAGAACAATCGCAAATCACGGCAGGCTTGTCGGAGGCGGATGCACAGCGGGTGCTGGACGTGCTCGAATTCGTGCGTCCGATCTACAGCGGCCGGCAATTGCGCACCGGCCAGGATGCCTTGCAGTTTTCCGAGCAGGTGGCGCAGGCGCTTGGCCAACTGGCATCGGACGCCGACACCCGCATCGCGGCCTTGCTGTTCGAGCTGCACGTCTTCGATCCCAAGGCGCTGGACACCATCGAACAGCATTTCGGCCGTGAGATGGCCGACTTCGTCGGCAATATCCAGCGCCTGATGCGCCTGCATGAAATGACTTTCCTGCGCGCGGCCGCCATGCG
>JAEVZY010000025.1 GCA_023392035.1 Pseudomonadota bacterium
TGCCTGTTTCGCTTGCCGCCGCCGCGCCCGCTTCCAGGACTGCGGCCGCCGCCAGCCTGCCCGCCCAGCGAGCCGCCAGCATCACGGAAACCACTGCAGCCACGCCGGCCACCGCCGCGCGCGGCACTGAAGTCGGCCAACTGCCGGAGGGCGAATCGGCACCCGGCATCGTGCAGCGCTTCGTCTCCGGCGCCGCCTTCGTGCCGCTGGCAGTCGGTGCGCTGGCCACGGCCGATGCCGCGCCCGCCAGCTCCACCACGGCACTCAAGCTGAACGGCGCTCCCGCGCACTGGCAGCAGCCCCTGCGCGAGGCGCTGGGCGAGCGCCTGCAAGTCCAGCTCGGCAACAACAGCGAGCGCGCCGTGATCCGGCTCGACCCGCCCATGCTGGGCAGCATCGAAATTTCGATCCGCCACCAGGCCGGCGCCTTGCAGGTGCACATGAGCGCTTCCAACGCTGAAGTGCTGCGCCAGTTGCAGACCATAGGCGACGGCTTGCGCCAGGACCTGGGGCAGCGCCAGTACGGGGAGGTGACTGTTGCGGTATCCCAGTCCCCCCACGCCCGCCACGGTGACAGCGACAGCGCCGGCCGCCAGCGGCCTGGCCAATTCGAACGCGAAGAGCAGGCACCGGGCCGTGCCCTGCAGGAAGCGGAGCTTTCCGGCGCCACCTTTGCCCTATTGAACGACCGCGGGTAATCCGACATGCGAAAAAAACAAGCGATCAAGCTCATCCTGGCCTTTCTCGTGATCGTCGGCGTGGCCGCCGCGGCCGGCGCCGGCGTGACCTGGTGGGGCATGAGCGCCAAGGACGAAAAAAAGGAAGTGCCGGCGGAAAAGCTGGCCGACGGCAGTGCCCAGCGCTACGTCAGCCTGGAAAAAGTGATTGTCATGCTGCGCCGGAACAGCGACGACACGGCCCAGCACTACCTGGGCGCGGATTTCGTTTTCAAGACCAGCGAAGACAAGGAAAAGCTGCTGAAGGCGCATCTGCCGCTGTTGCGCAGCGAAGCCGTGAAATTCCTGTCCGGCTATACCAAGGATGTGGCCGAGGCCATGACCATCAGCCAGGTGGCGGCCGAGATCGACCGCGCGCTGACGGCACGCTACACGCGCGACCGCCAGGCCAAACCGTTTTCCGAAGTCATGGTCGGCAAGCTGATCATCGAGTGAAGCGATGGATATGTACGTCGACGGCGCCATAGCGTATGCGGAAGACCTTGCTCCCCGGGCTGCCCTGTCGGCCGCGGATGAGCAAGCGCATCTGCAAAGCTATGCGCCGCTCGTCAAGCGCATCGTGTACCAGCTCAATTCGCAAGTGGGCGGCGCCATCGACCGCGACGACATGGCGCAGATCGGCATGATGGGTTTGCTGGAAGCGCTGCGCCGCTATGGCACGCCGGACGAGGGCTTCGGCAGCTTCGCCGCGCTGCGCATCCGCGGCGCGATCCTGGACGAACTGCGCCGCCAGGACTGGCGCCCGCGCGAAGTGCGGCAGCAGAGCCATCGCGTGCGCGACGGCGTGCGCGAGCTGACGCGCCGCCTGGGCCGCGAGCCGGCCGTCACCGAGATCACGCAGGCGCTGGGCATCAGCCTGGAAACCTACCAGGCCTGGCAGCTCGACGACAACGCCGAGCTGATGGCCAGCTTCGACGAGCTGGTGCAGGAGCTGGGCGAGCGCTTCGTCGATGCCAGCAACCCCGAGGAACAGCTGATGACGCGGCGCAGCCTGGAGCAGGCGCTGATGGCGCTGGACGAGAGGGAGCAGCGCGTGATCCAGATGTACTACGAATTCGAACTGAGCTACAGGGAAATCGCGGCGGTGCTGGACCTGACCGATGCCCGCGTCTGCCAATTGAACAAGAGCGCCTTGCGCAAGATGAGGGACTTCCTCACGCAAAGCCTGAACGGAAAGGATTGAACCATGCAGCAACTACTGGGCATTGCCATCGTCGTCATCTGCATCTTCGGCGGCTACGCGCTGGGCGGCGGCGTGCTGCATGCGATCTGGGAGCCGATCGAGCTGTTGATCATCGCCGGCGCCGCGATCGGCGCGCTGGTGCTGGGCAATCCCTTCCACGTGCTGCGCGAAATGGGCGTGCAGTTGAAGCGCATCGTGCTGATGCGCAAGCGCGATTCGGAATTCCAGCGGCAGCTGCTGTTGCTGATGTATGAACTGCTACAAACCGCGGCCGGCGGCCTGAAGGCGCTCGACGCCCACGTCGAAGCGCCGCGCGAAAGCCCCATGTTCCAGCGCTATCCCCTGATCCTGGACGAGCCCAAGCTGCTGGCCTTCATCGTCGACAACTTCCGCCTGATGGCGATGGGCAAGATCAGCGCCCATGAGCTGGAAGGCGTGCTGGAACAGGAGCTGGAAGCGATCCACGACGAACTGTCGCAGCCCTCGAAGTCGATGCACAAGATTGCCGAGGCGATGCCCGGCTTCGGCATCCTGGCCGCGGTGCTGGGGGTGGTGATGGCGATGAACACGGTGGGCGAGGGCGCCTCCGCCGCCGAGATCGCCGAGCGGGTGGCGGCGGCGATGGTCGGCACCTTCATCGGCATCTTCTTTTGCTATGGCGTGCTGGACCCGCTGTCCAACATGTTGAAGCAGCTGGTCAACGAGGAAGTCTCGACGCTTGAATGCGTGAAGGTGGTGCTGGTGACCCACGTGGCCGGCAAGCCGGCCTTGCTGGCAATCGACGCCGGACGGCGCCTGGTGCAACTCAACACCAAGCCCAGCTTTGCCAAGCTGGAAGGCTGGATCAATGCCCTGGAAGGCATCGATTCGGAAGACGAGACGCCGCAACGCAGGGGAGGCGCGCGTGCCCGACAAGCAGCTTAACGCGGGGCGTTCGCACGAAGCCGTCGTCAAGCGCGGTGCGCGCAAGCACGACGAGGAAGCGCACGGCGGCGCCTGGAAAGTGGCGTTCGCCGATTTTTGCCTGGCGCTGATGTGCCTGTTCCTGGTGATGTGGGTGATGGCCGCGCGCGACAAGGAAGCGGCCGAGGCCGAACTCAAGGCCAGCGGCGCCGTCAGCCTGCTCGACAACGGCAGCGCCTTGTCCATGGCCGAATTGGGCAACCCGCCGGGCAGCATGCTGGAGCGCTTCCCCATGCCGGGGCGCGGCGAGCCGAACCAGCGCCCGGCCAAGGCGCGCTATGAATCGAAAGACGAGTTGCAGAGCTTGTCGCGCATGTTGATGGCCTTGTCGGCCGAATCGGGCCTGGCCAGCAATCTGCAGACCATCGTCACGCCCTATGGCTTGCGCATCATGCTGCACGACACCGAGCGCCAGGGCATGTATGTGCGCGGCAGCGCGATTCCCACCGACCGTTTCCAGCGCCTTTTGCGCAAGATGGGCGCGGTGTTTTCGGAGATGGAAAACCAGATGCTGATCGTGGGCCACACCGATTCGGTGCAGTTCGTGGCCGAGCGGGCGCAGCACGGCCTGTCGAACTGGACACTTTCGAGCAACCGCGCCATGGCGGCGCGCGCGCAACTGCTGGAAGGCGGCATGGCCAAGGATGGCATCTTGCAGGTGGTGGGCATGGCCGACCGCGCACCGATCGACGGCCAGCATCCGAAGGCGGACGTGAACCGCCGCATCGAATTGCTGATCCTGACCACCGGCCAGTCGCAGACCATCGCCGCCATGTTCGGCAAGCCGGACCAGGTGCATGCGCTGACCAGTGAAATCGACGCCGCGCTGCCCAATATCGAAACGATCAAGGCCTTGCGCGACAAATTGATTCCGGCCAGGAAGGCCGG
>JAEVZY010000059.1 GCA_023392035.1 Pseudomonadota bacterium
GGCTCATCCGCGTCAGATTGTCGCGGTGGCTTGGCGGCGCGCGCCGGCAAACGCCGCACGCGGTCGGGCTCCGGCAGCACGAAACTCAAAGGCGCGCGCAACAGGCGCCGGCCCAGCGAGCGCCAGACGGCGCGCCGGCTGCGCACCGACATCTGCCGGGCACGCATGGCCAGCAGCAGCGAACACAGGAAAGGCGTGGCCAGATTGAGCACAAAGGTCAGCAACACACCCGCCAACGCCAGCCAGCTGGAAGCCTGGACCAGCGCTTGCGGGCCCGATTTCAGCAAAGCCAAAGTCAGCATGCCGGCCGCCAGGGTGCCGTGGCGGATATCCAGCGAAACACCGAAGAAGTCGCCCACTGCCGGCAGCAGGCCGAACAGGAAAGCCAAGGCCAGCGCCCCGGCCGCATAGGTGAATCCGCGCGCGCACCAGGCGGCGAAGCGGCTGCAGGCCGGTCCGCCCAGCCAGCGGCGCAAACCGCGATGGTGGGCAATCGCATCGCGCAGGCGATGCAACAGGAACCAGTTGCCCGCCAGCCCGGCGGCCAGGCTGGCCACCCAGCACATCAGGCCGGTCAGCACGGCCAGCAAGGGCGTACGACCGAGGATGGAAAGCTCGCCTTCCAACTCGCCCGGCGCGGTCGGCAACAGGTCGTGGCCGCTGAAGCGCTGCACCAGCACGCCGACCACCAGCGTGACCAGCACCACCATCACCGTATTGCCCAGTGCCGTGGCCACCTGGGCCCGCATCAGCGAGCTGGCCTCGCGCAGGAAGGTGCGCATGCCGTCCAGGCTGTCAACGTGCGCCACCCGCCTGGCCATCAGCGGCGCCACCGCCGGCGACTGGCGCGCAGCGAAGCTGCCGCCAAGCACGGCGATGGCGAGGAACATGGCGCCGTACAACAGGGTATAGGCCAGCATCTCGCCGAAGCCGGCCATGTTGACAGTTTCTATGCCCAGGGCGCCAAACACGGTCAGCGCCGCCACCACGCCGCCCACGGCGCCGGCGCGCAAGGTGTTGCGGTAGGCGGTACGAGTGGGGGCCTGGTGATATTCATGCTGGTCGCTGTGGCGTTCCACCGCCTTGCGCGCCAGCAGGGAAAAACTGCGCCCGACCATGGCGCGCGCGGCCTCGTGATGATGCTCGCGCACGCTTTCGGCCAGGAAGATTTGCAGGGCATGGCCGGCGCCGTCGTCCACCAGCGCCATGCGCAAGTCGATCAGGCGCGCAATGCGGGTCAGGCGCAAGCGCATTTCTTCCAGCTCCAGCACCAGGCTGACCGAGACGCCGTGCTCGTCCAGGTGCTCATACACCTTGTCGGTCTGGGCCTGGCAAACCGCCAGCAACATGCGCACGCTGCGCATGGCGCCTTCATCGGCGCCCGGCACGCTGAGGAATTTTTCGATCTCGCGACGCAAAGACATGAAAGGCGTGGAGCGCAAGGGCAAACGCGGCCCGAGTCGCATGCGTACCTCCGGACTGATACCGGTGGCCAGCACGGCGTTGACCAGGAAGTGCAGGGCCTCGTCCACTTGCTGCTGCAATTTGTGCGCGATGTCATCGTCGGCGATCAGCTTCCACAGCCGCGTGCGCGTGCCCTCATCCAGATCGCGCAGCCAGCGGCCATCGACTTCAGCGGGAAACAGCGCCAGCAGGAGGGCCGACAGATCGCCCGGCACCAGCGCGCGCGGAATCAGGGCCCGCCCCATGGCGCGCAACAGCGTGCCCACCACACCGCTGCGCGGCGGCAGGTTGGCGCCGCAAAAAATCTCGGGGCCGATGGCTTCACGCAGGGTTTTCTGGCTTGCGGCCTGCACCAGGCGGCGGGTCTCGCGATTGGCTTGCAGCCAGTCCAGCATCAGCTGCGTGCGGCGGTGCCTGCATGCCAGGCCGCGCTGGTCGTCGGACCAGACCGGCGCTTCGGCGCGCAGCCAGGCGGCCACTGAAGCCATCCAGTGTGCGCGTTCGGTCCAGGATGCAAATGGATTGGCGCGGCGCAAGAGTTGCGCCACTTCACGGGTTTCGTTGTCCGCGCCATCGCGCAGGCGGGCACGGCCAAACAGCCTGCGGCAACGCACCCAGGCTTTCAAGAGATAAAACTTCATGGTCCTCCCATTGCTACTGGCATGACGCCGAGGTTTTTTGGTCGGTACGCCTTGATGAGCGTCCGTCGGGCGGCTTGCCTGTCTCCTTGATCGATCTCGCTTATACTGGGTTTTCTCCCGATCTCTTTTCCTTTGACAACACCATGCGACAAGAAACCCGGTTCGAAGGTTCCCAAAATTATGTGGCCACCGACGATCTCAAACTGGCGGTGAATGCCGCGCTCACCCTGCAACGTCCGCTGCTGATCAAGGGGGAACCGGGAACCGGCAAGACCATGCTGGCCGAAGAAGTTTCGGCCGCGCTCGGCATGCCTTTGCTGCAGTGGCACATCAAGTCCACCACCAAGGCCCAGCAAGGCTTGTATGAGTACGATGCCGTCTCGCGCCTGCGCGATTCGCAGTTGGGAGACGAACGCGTCAAGGACATTCATAACTACATTGTCCAGGGCGTGCTGTGGAAGGCCTTCAATTCGGAGCAGCAGGTCGTGCTGCTGATCGATGAAATCGACAAGGCCGACATTGAATTCCCGAACGACCTGCTGCGCGAACTGGACCGCATGGAATTCTACGTCTATGAAACGCGCGAACTGGTACGGGCAAAACACAGGCCGCTGGTCATCATCACCTCCAACAACGAGAAGGAATTGCCGGACGCCTTCTTGCGCCGCTGCTTCTTCCACTACATCAAGTTTCCCGACAAGGACACGATGCAGCAAATCGTGGACGTGCATTATCCTAACCTGAAGCGCGACTTGCTGTCGCAAGCGTTACAAACCTTTTACGAAGTGCGTGAAGTGGCCGGCCTGAAGAAAAAGCCGACCACTTCCGAGCTGCTCGACTGGTTGAAGTTGCTGATGGCCGAAGACATTCCGCCGGAAGCCCTGCGCAGCCAGGACGCCAAGGCGGTGGTGCCTCCGCTGCATGGCGCCTTGCTGAAGAACGAGCAGGACGTGCATCTGTTTGAACGCCTGGTGTTCATGTCGCGCGCCAATCGCTAATTGCTAGCTAATCGCTGAAAGAGCATAACGAGCATGGCTTTCATCGAGCCCATCACCCTGCGCGGCCAGCATGCCAGCCTGGAGCCCCTGGCCGCATCGCATCTGCATGATTTGAATGCAGCGGCGGCCGACGGCCAACTCTGGAAGCTGTGGTACACCTCGGTGCCTGCGCCGCAGGCAATGGAGCAATACATCGCCGCCGCCCTGGCCATGCGTGAACAGAACGGCGCCCTGCCCTTCATCATCCGCGACCAGCGCAACGGAAAGATCGTCGGCTCGACGCGCTATTTCAATGTCGATGCACTCAACAAGCGCCTGGAGATTGGCCACACCTGGCTGGCGAAAAGCGCGCAGCGAAGCGCCATCAACACCGAATGCAAGCGCATGTTGCTGCAGCATGCGTTCGAAAGCCTGGAATGCATCGCGGTCGAGTTTCGCACCCACTGGATGAACCACCAGTCGCGCACCGCGATTGCGCGCCTGGGCGCCAAACAGGATGGCGTGCTGCGCAATCATCAGCGCATGGCCGATGGCACATTGCGCGACACGGTGGTGTTTTCCATCATCCAGTCCGAATGGCCGACCGTGGCGCGGCATCTGCAGTATCGGCTTGAACTGCACAAGCTCGAATCGCATGAGGCGCGCGATGCTGATTGATTTCTTCTTCACGCTCAAAGATGCGCGCATTCCAGTTTCGATCAAGGAATTCCTGATCCTGCTGGAAGCGATGCAGAAGAACGTGATCGAGCCCTCGCTCGACCAGTTCTACTATCTGTCGCGCGCGGCGCTGGTGAAAGACGAGTCGCACTATGACAAGTTCGACCGCGCCTTCGGCCTGTACTTCCGCGGCATCGATTCCATCTTCGAAAAGACGCCCGAGATTCCGCTGGAATGGCTGTTGAAGCGCCTGGAACGCGAACTGACGCCTGAGCAGAAGGCCGCCATCGAAAAGATGGGCTACGACAAATTGATGGATCGCCTGAAGGAATTGCTGCAGGAACAGAAGGAAAGGCATGAAGGCGGCAACCGCTGGATAGGCACCGGCGGCACCTCGCCCTTCGGTCATGGCGGCTACAACCCGGAAGGCATCCGCATCGGCGGGGAAGGCGGCAATCGCTCGGCGGTCAAGGTGTGGGAAGCGCGCGCCTATCGCGACTATGACGACCAGCGCGAACTGGGCACGCGCAACATCAAGGTCGCCTTGCGCCGCCTGCGCCGCTTCGCGCGCGAAGGCGCGGAAGAAGAGCTGGCGCTGGACGACACCATCCGCGCCACCGCCAGCAATGCCGGCTATCTCGACATCAAGATGCAGCCCGAACGCAAGAACAACATCAAGGTGCTGATGCTGCTGGATGTGGGCGGCACCATGGATGACCACATCGCGCGCACGGAAGAACTGTTCTCGGCCGCCAAGACCGAGTTCAAGAACATGGAGTTCTTCTACTTTCACAACTGCGTGTACGACTACCTGTGGAAGAACAACCGCCGGCGACATGCCGAACGCTTTTCCACCTGGGATGTGCTGCGCAAGTACAAGCCGGACACCAAGCTGATCTTTGTCGGCGACGCCACCATGAGCCCCTACGAAATCCTGCAGGCGGGCGGCTCGGTGGAATACAACAACGAGGAAGCCGGGGCCGAATGGCTGCAGCGCTTCACCGCCACCTTCCCCAAGTTTGTATGGCTCAATCCGGAGCCGGAAGGCTTGTGGCAATACCGGCAGTCGATCGCCGTCATCCGGCAACTGATGAACAACCGCATGTTCCCGGTCACGCTGGAAGGGCTGGAGCGGGCCATGCGCACGCTGAGCAAATAGCGGGCAAGCCGCGCTCGGACAGCGCGGGCCGCGCCTTCCTTGATCCATGTTATGGATTTCGGGCATGCGCAATGGCAATGTGAGCGCGCCGGTTCATTTGGGGGCCGGTGCGCAAGGAGCAGAACGGCCATGAATGCGAACGACAAGATCCTCGGCAGCGCCGCGCCAGGCGAGCGCGGCAATGACTCAGGCATGAGCGCCCAGGAAGTCTCACTGGATGTGCTGCAGGAAAAATACGCCAAGGGCGACGAAAAGACGGTGGCTGAAGTGCGGGCCCGGGTTGCGCGCGGCCTGGCGGCCTGCGAAGCGCCCGAACTGCGCGAGGAAATGGAGCTCAACTTCATCTGGGCGCAAGAGCATGGTTTCATTCCGGCCGGCCGCATCAATTCCGCCGCCGGCATGGAACTCAAGGCCACCCTGATGAACTGCTTCGTCCAGCCGGTGGGAGACTCCATCACGGGCCTGGACGAACAGGGTTTGCCCGGCATTTATACCGCCGTCGCGGAAGCCGCTGAAACCATGCGGCGGGGGGGCGGCGTCGGCTACGACTTCAGCGCCATCCGGCCCATGGGCGCCAAGGTCAAGGGCACGCATTCGCGCGCCTCCGGACCGGTGAGCTACATGGAAGTGTTCGACGCTTCCTGCAAGACGGTGGAATCGGCCGGCGCGCGGCGTGGCGCGCAGATGGGCGTGCTGCGCATCGACCATCCCGACATCGAGCGCTTCGTCCATGCCAAGGACAGCGGCGACTTCAGGAACTTCAATCTTTCGGTCGGCGTCACCGATGCCTTCATGCAGGCAGTGGCCGAGGACCGCGATTTCCCGCTGGCGCATCTGGCTGAACCGGGCGATGAGCAGCAAGCGGCTGGCGCACACAAGGGAGCAGACGGGCGCTGGGTCTACCGCAGCATCCGCGCCCGCGCGCTGTGGGACGACATCATGCGCTCCACCTATGACCACGCCGAGCCGGGCATCCTGTTCATCGACCGCATCAATGACGAGAACAATCTCTGGTATGCGGAACAGCTGCGCGCCACCAATCCCTGCGGCGAGCAACCCTTGCCGGCCTATGGCTGCTGCGATCTCGGTTCGCTCAACCTGACCTGTTTCGTGCAGCATCCCTTCACGGCCCAGGCCAGCTTCGATTTCGAGCGCATGGCGCAAGTGGCCAACCTGGGCGTGCGCATGCTGGATCTGGCGATCGACGCCACCCAATGGCCGCTGCCGCAGCAGGAAGCCGAAGGACGCAACAAACGCCGCGTCGGCCTCGGCTTCCTCGGCCTGGGCAGCGCCCTGGTCATGCTGGGCTTGCGCTATGACAGCGAAGAAGCGCGGCAGATGGCGAGCCGGATTGCCAGCGCCTTGCGCGATGCCGCCTACGCCGCCTCGGTCGCGCTGGCGCAGGAAAAAGGCGCCTTCCCCTTGTTCGATCGCGACAAATATCTGCAGGGGAAATTCATTGCCCGCCTGCCGCAGCATTTACGCGACGCCATCGCCAAACACGGCATCCGCAATTCGCACCTGCTGTCGATTGCGCCCACCGGCACCATCACCCTGGCCTTTGCCGACAATGCTTCCAATGGCATCGAGCCGGCCTTTTCCTGGGTCTACCAGCGCAAGAAGCGCATGCCCGATGGCGGCACGCGCAGCTATGAAGTGGCCGATCATGCATGGCGGTTGTACCGGCATCTGGGCCATGATGTCAGCGAAGGCAAGCTGCCGCCGGCTTTCGTCACCGCGCTGGAAATGTCCGCCACCGACCACATGCTGATGATGGAGGCGGTGCAGCCCTACGTTGACACCTCAATTTCCAAGACCGTCAATGTGCCGGAGGATTACCCCTACGCGGAATTCCAGGACCTGTACCGCGACGCCTGGGCCGCCCGTTTGAAAGGCCTGGCGACCTACCGGCCCAATACGGTATTGGGCAGCGTCTTGTCGCTGCCGGCGGTGCCGCAGGAAGCCGCGCCCGCTGTCCCCAGCAGCGCCAGCGCGCAGGACGATCCGCTGCGCAAGCGCTTCGACAGCCGGCCGCTGGGCCCGCTGGAATCGATCACATCCAAAGTGGAGTACTTCACCCAGGAAGGCAAGAAGACGGTCTATCTGACCGTCAGCTTCATTGAAGTGGATGGCATGGTGGAGGGTCAGCTGCTGCGGGTGGAACGTCCCTTCGAATTCTTCATGCCGGCCGGGCAGAAGAGCGAAGGCCAGCAATGGATCACCGCCTCCATGCGGCTGTTGTCGATGGTGGCGCGCTCAGGCGGATCGGTCGCGCGCGCGCTGGCCGATATGCGCGAAGTGGTGTGGGACAAGGGCCCCGTGCGCTGCGGCCACCTGATACGCGCCGATGGCGTCAAGGTGCCGCTCAATCATGATTCGGAAGTGGCCGCCATCGGCTTCATGCTGCAAAGCCTCTTGACCCAGCGCGGCTTCCTGGATGAGAACGGCGCCCAGGTGTCGGTTGCCCGCCTGGCGGAACTGCATGGGCAGCGGCTGCGCCTGCAGACGCCGGATCGGCTGTTTACGCCGGCGCCGGCGGCCGCTTTCAACGGCCCCGGCGGAAAGAAATGCCCGGAATGCGGAGCCTACGCGCTGCGCAAGGTGGATGGCTGCAGCCACTGCGCGGAATGCCATTACGT
>JAEVZY010000071.1 GCA_023392035.1 Pseudomonadota bacterium
GGGCCGGCGAGCGGGTCCTTGTTCTGCTTGGCGATTTCCTTGATGGCCGCGGTTTGTTCCAGTACCCGCTCGGCCTGGGCCACGATTTGCGCGCCCAACGGCGTCATGGTGACTTCGCTGCCGCCGCGCTCGAAGATGGTGACGCCCAACTCTTCTTCCAGCTTCTTGATCGCGACCGAGAGCGTGGGTTGGGCCACGAAACAGGCTTCGGCCGCATGGCCGAAGTGTTTTTGCCGCGCAACGGCGACGATGTATTTGAGTTCAGTGAGCGTCATGCGACTTATCTTAGCGCAGGCTTGGCCACCTTGAATTCAGGCCTTGAGGAATTCTTCGCGCTGCCCCATCCAGCGCTCCAGATGGCGCTGCACCGTGGCCTCATCTTCGGCCAGCAGCCGCGCGGCCACATCGCGCGCCTTTTCCACCAGCCACTGGTCGCTTTCGAGGTCGGCAAATCGCAGCATGGCTTGCCCGGATTGGCGCGCCCCCAGGAATTCGCCGGGGCCGCGCAGCTGCAGGTCGCGCCGCGCGATTTCAAAGCCATCGCTGGTTTCGCGCATGGTGGACAGGCGCTCGCGCGCCACCGCGCCCAGCGGCGCTTGATACAGCAGCAGGCAGACGCTGGCCGCCGAGCCGCGCCCCACACGCCCGCGCAACTGGTGCAGCTGGGAAAGGCCGAAGCGTTCCGCATGCTCGATCACCATCAGCGAGGCATTCGGCACATCGACGCCGACTTCGATCACGGTGGTGGCCACCAGTAAATGGATGCGGCCGCAGGCGAAGCCATCCATGACCTGCTGCTTGTCGGCCGGCTTCATGCGTCCATGCACCAGCGCCACTTGCAGTTCCGGCAGCGCTGCCGCCAGCAGGGCATGGGTGTCGGTGGCGGTCTGCAGCTGCAGGGCTTCCGATTCCTCGATCAGGGGGCAGACCCAATACGCCTGGCGGCCTTCCAGCGCGGCGGCGCGGATGCGCTCGACCACTTCTTCGCGCCGGCCCTGGTCGACGATGCGGGTCAGCACCGGCGAGCGGCCCAGCGGCAATTCATCGATCACGGAAACCTCCAGGTCCGCGTAATAGGTCATGGCCAGCGTGCGCGGGATGGGCGTGGCCGACATCATCAGTTGATGCGGCTGCTTTTCCGCTTCCAGTCCCTTGTTGCGCAAGGCCAGGCGTTGCGCCACGCCGAAGCGGTGTTGCTCGTCCACGATCACCAGTCCGACGTTGGCGAATTGCACCGCATCCTGGATCAGCGCGTGGGTGCCGATGATCAGGCGCGCCTGTCCGCTTTCAATGCGCTCGCGTGCCTGGTCTTTTTCCTTTTTCTTCAGGCTGCCGGTGAGCCAGGCTACTTCCACGCCCAGCGGCGCCATCCAGGCGGCGATCTTGCGGAAATGCTGCTCGGCCAATATCTCAGTCGGCGCCATCAGCACGGCTTGCATGCCGCTGTCCATGGCTTGTGCCGCGGCCAGCGCCGCCACCACGGTCTTGCCACTGCCGACATCGCCCTGCAGCAGGCGTTGCATGGGATATTCCTGACGCAGATCGTGGCGAATTTCTTCCAGCACACGCGCTTGGGCGCCGGTCAGGGCGAAGGGCAGGCTGGCCAAGAGCGCCCTGGACAGCGCGCCGGTGTTGGCCAAGGCAAAGGCGCCACGCGTGCGGCGCGCGTTTTGTGCGCGCTTGAGCGAAAGCTGCTGGGCCAGCAGTTCGTCGAATTTCATGCGCAGCCAGGCCGGATGTTCGCGCTCGATCAGCGCGTGCTCATCGACGTCGGGCGGCGGGTTGTGCAGCAATTCCACCGCGGCGCGAAATGGCCACAACTCCAGTTGCTGGCGCAGCTTTTCCGGCAGGGTGTCGCTCCAGTCCACGCGCTGCATGGCCAACGCGATCGCCTTGCGCAAGACGGTTTGCGACACACCTTCGCCGGCCGGATAGACCGGGGTCAGCGCCTGCGGCAAGGGCGCGCCGGCTTCCACCACCTTGACAGTGGGATGCACCATCTCGTCGCCCAGAAAGCCATGCCGCACTTCGCCGCGCACGCGCAGGCGCACGCCTTCGGCCATCTGCTTGACCTGGCTGCCGTAGAAATTCAGGAAGCGCAGCACCAGGCTGCCGGAGTCGTCCGCCAGCGTCACCACCAGTTGCCGGCGCGGCCGGAATGCCACTTCGGATTTCTGCACCACGCCTTCCACCTGCGCCGGCGCGCCGAACAGGCGATGCGCATCGGCGATGGGCAGCACCTGCGTTTCGTCTTCATAACGCATGGGCAGGTGCAAGACCAGGTCGACATCGGATTTCAGTCCCAGGCGCGCCAGGCGTTCGGCCGTGGTGCCGCCGCGCGCGGGGGCGCGTGGGGCTTTCGATCGGGTGGCTGCGGGCATGGACGGTGGCAAGGTCTGCGGGTGGGAGATCAACCCGCGTAGAATAACGGGTTTTCCGCCCCGACCGCGCCTGAAAAAATGCCCATGGCGTCGTTGTGACGCCTTGCCGTACGTCCGTACTGTCTACGGCGCCACGCCTAGCCCTGGGCATTTTTTCAGGCGCTTTTACCATGTTCCTGACCGGGGCAAATTCCCTTTCATGTATTCACTTTCCGACTTCGATTTCGAACTGCCGCCCGAATTGATCGCGCAGTTGCCGCTGCCCGAGCGCAGCGCCTCGCGCCTGCTGGTGGTGGGCGAGGGCGCGCAAGGCGGGCTGGCCGATCGCGCCTTCACCGACCTCCCCGCGCTGCTGCAGGCGGGCGACCTGCTGGTGTTCAACGATACCCGCGTCCTCAAGGCGCGCTTCTTCGGCAGCAAGGAAAGCGGCGGCCGGGTCGAGGTATTGGTCGAGCGCGTGCTGGACTCGCGCACCGTGCTGGCCCAGGTGCGCGCCTCCAAGACGCCGCGCGCCGGCAGCCACATCCGCCTGGCGGATGCCTTCGATGTCACGGTCGGCGAGCGTGCCGGGGAATTCTTCACGCTCAGCTTCCCGGGCGACGTGTTCGAGTTGATAGAAGCGCACGGCCGCCTGCCGCTGCCGCCCTATATCGAGCACGCCGCCGACAGCCAGGACGAAGAGCGTTACCAGACCGTCTATGCGCGCGAACCGGGCGCGGTGGCCGCGCCTACCGCCGGTTTGCATTTCGACCAGGCCTTGTTCGATCGCCTGGAGGCCATGGGCGTGGGGCGCGCCTTCGTCACTCTGCATGTGGGCGCCGGCACCTTCCAGCCGGTGCGCTCGGAAAACCTGGCACAACACGTGATGCACAGCGAGTGGTACACGATTTCGCAAGAGACCGTGGACAAGATCCAGGCCACCAAGGCGGCCGGTCGCCGCGTGATCGCGGTGGGCACCACCAGCATGCGCGCGCTGGAATCGGCCTCGGCCGGCGGCCCGCTCAAGGCCGGCAGCGCCGACACCCGGCTCTTCATTACGCCCGGCTACCGCTTCCAGACCGTGGACCGGCTGATCACCAATTTCCATTTGCCCAAGTCGACGCTCTTGATGCTGGTGTCGGCCTTTGCCGGCTATGAAACCATGCGCGCCGCATACCGCCATGCGATCGCCGCGCGTTACCGATTTTTCAGCTATGGCGACGCCATGCTGCTGACCCGGGCCGAACCTGACCATGCTTGAATTCACACTGCTCAAAACCGATGGTCACGCGCGCCGCGGCCGCCTGCGGCTGAACCATGGCGTGATCGAAACGCCGATCTTCATGCCGGTCGGCACCTATGGCTCGGTGAAGGCGGTCACGCCGCGCCAGCTCGATGAGGTCAATGCCCAGATCATCCTCGGCAATACCTTCCACCTGTGGCTGCGACCGGGGACGGCGGTGCTGGAAAAATTCGGCGGCCTGCATCGTTTCATGGGCTGGGACAAGCCCATCCTCACCGATTCCGGCGGCTTCCAGGTGTATTCGCTGGGGGCGATGCGCAAGATCAGCGAGGAGGGCGTGAAGTTCGCCTCGCCCATCAATGGCGACAAGCTGTTCCTGTCGCCGGAGGTGTCGATGCAGATCCAGCGCGCGCTCAATTCCGACATCGTGATGCAGTTCGACGAATGCACGCCCTATGAAATCGACGGTCGGCCGGCGACCGTGGACGAGGCGGGGGCCTCGATGCGCATGTCCCTGCGCTGGGCGCGCCGCTCGCAGGACGAGTTCGAACGCGGCGGCAATCCGAATGCCTTGTTCGGCATCGTCCAGGGCGGCATGTTCGAAAGCCTGCGCGACGAATCGCTGGCCGGCCTGAACGAAATGAACTTCCACGGCATTGCCATCGGCGGACTGTCGGTGGGCGAGCCCAAGGAAGACATGATGCGGGTGCTGGCCCACGTCGGCCCGCGCCTGCCGGCCGGCAAGCCGCATTACCTGATGGGGGTCGGCACGCCGGAAGACCTGGTGGCCGGGGTAGCCAATGGCATCGACATGTTCGATTGCGTCATGCCGACTCGCAATGCGCGCAATGGCTGGCTGTTCACGCGCTTTGGCGATCTCAAGATCAAGAACGCGCGCTACAAGGATGACCCGGCGCCGCTGGACGCCAGCTGCAGTTGCCATGCCTGCCAGAATTTCTCGCGCGCCTACCTGCACCACCTGCACCGTGCCGGCGAGATTTTGGGCGCCACCCTCAATACCATCCACAATCTCCACTATTACCTGCAGTTGATGCAGGAAATCCGGGAAGCTATCGAGGCTGGACAATTCGATAATTTCCGCGCCCGTTTCGCAGCCGACCGCGCACGCGGAGTGGACAGCGCCTGACAAAATGCCCATGGCGTCGTTGCGGCGGCGCCGCGCCTGGCCCTGGACATTTTGTCAGGCGCTGTCAGCAGTAGGGACGGCGGGTTTGCAATGCTAAAATGCCGGGCTATTCCCGATAACAACATACCGGAGTCCAACCGTGTTCATATCCAATGCCTATGCCCAGGCCGCAGGGGGCGGCGCGATGGAAAGCCTGACCGGCTTCCTGCCCATCATCCTGATGTTCGTGGTGCTCTACTTCCTGATGATTCGTCCGCAGATGAAGAAGCAGAAAGAGCAGAAATCCATGATCGATGCCCTGTCCAAGGGCGATGAAGTCATCACTGCCGGCGGCGTGCTGGGCCGTATCACCAAGGTGGGCGAGGCCTACATCACCGTGGAAGTGGCGGACAATACCGAAATCGTTGTGCAAAAAGGCGCGGTGGCGACCCTGCTGCCCAAGGGCACGATCAAGTCGATCTGACCGTGCCGAGGGTGCGATCCCACCATCCGGCGCACTCCGTCTTTGCAGCATCCCGGGGCAGCCACAGCGCTGCCCGTCTTCACCCGGCTGAAGAACAATGAACCGTTATCCCCTCTGGAAGTACATTCTGATCGTCGTGGCGATCCTGTTTGGCGTGCTGTACACGCTGCCGAACTTCTTCGGCGAATCGCCGGCGGTGCAAATTTCCAGCGCCAAGGCCACCATCAAGGTCGACAGCAGCCTGACCGGAGAGGTCGAGCAGATCCTGCAGAAGAATGGCTTCAAGCCGGACGCGATCCTGTTTGACAACACCGGCAACCATGCCACGGTGCGCGCGCGTTTTGCCGATACCGATACCCAGTTCAAGGCCAAGGCCGTGATCGAGCGCGAGCTCAATCGCGATCCCACCGATCCGACCTACCTGGTCGCTTTCAATCTGCTGCCCAATACGCCGACCTGGCTCTCCACCTTGCGCGCCGCGCCCATGTACCTGGGCCTGGATCTGCGCGGCGGCGTGCACTTCCTGATGCAGGTCGATACCCGCGCCGTGCTCAACAAGCGGCTGCAGGGCCTGCAGTCGGGCATGCGCAGCGCCCTGGTCGACAAGAAAATCCGTTACGCCGGCATCAACCGCGTCGGCAACACCGTTGAATTGCGCTTTCGCGATGCGCCGACCCGGGCCCAGGCCAGGGACATCATCGCCGGCCAGTTTTCCGACCTGCTGCTGCAGGACAGCGGCGAGGGCGCCGACCTGGTGCTGACCGCCAGCATGCGGCCGGAGTCGCTCAAGCAGACCGTGGAAGAAGCGGTCCAGCAAAACATTTCCACGCTCTCCAAGCGCGTCAATGAACTGGGCGTGGCCGAGCCGGTGATCCAGCGCCAGGGCGCGGACCGCATCGTGGTGCAATTGCCCGGCGTGCAGGACGTGTCGCGCGCCAAGGACATCATCGGCCGCACCGCCACCCTGGAAGTGCGCCTGGTGGACGAGACCGTGGCGCGCGGCACTGAAGAAACCGCGGCGATTCCCTTCGGCTCCGAACTGTTCAAGGTCGGCAAGGGCGCGCCGGTGGTGCTGTACAAAGACCCGGTGATCACCGGCGACTATATTTCCAGCGCCTCGGCCAGCTTTGACCAGAACCACCAGCCGGCAGTCTCGATCGACCTGAATGGCGATGGCGGCCGGCGCATGCGCGAAGCCACCCGCAGCCGGGTCGGCAAGGGCATGGCCATCGTGCTGTTCGAAAAGAACAAGGGCGAAGTGCTGACGGTGGCCACCATCCGCGACGAACTCGGTTCGCGCTTCCAGATCACCGGCATGGGCTCGCCCGAAGCTGCGGCCGACCTTGCGCTGCTGCTGCGCGCCGGCTCGCTGGCGGCGCCGATGGAAATCATTGAAGAGCGCACCATTGGCCCGCAACTGGGCGCCGACAATATCACCAAGGGCTTCCACGCCACCATGTACGGCTTCCTGGTGATGGCCTCCTTCATGATCATCTACTACATGCTGTTCGGCGTGTTCAGCGTGATTGCGCTGTCGGTCAACCTGCTGCTGCTGATCGCCATCCTGTCGCTGCTGCAGGCCACGCTGACGCTGCCCGGCATCGCCGCCATTGCCTTCACGCTGGGCATGGCGATTGACGCCAACGTGCTGATCAACGAGCGCATCCGCGAAGAGCTGAGGCATGGCAATACGCCGCAAGCCTCGATCGCCGCCGGTTTCGATCGCGCCTGGGCCACGATCCTGGACTCCAACGTCACCACCATGATTGCCGGCCTGGCGCTGCTGATTTTCGGCTCGGGTGCAATTCGCGGCTTCGCGGTGGTGCACTGCCTGGGCATCCTGACCTCGATCTTTTCATCCGTATTCGTGTCGCGCGGCCTGTCCAACCTCTGGTATGGCCGTCGCAAGAAACTGAGCAAGGTCTCCATCGGCCAGGTGTGGCGGCCCGAGCCCGACACCAGCAAATCCTGATCAGCCGAGAGACATTAAAGGAAGGCAATGGAGTTATTCCGGATCAAGAAGGACATCCCCTTCATGCGCCACGCGTTGGTCTTCAACGTGATATCGGCGCTCACCTTCGTGGCGGCAGTGTTTTTCCTGCTCACGCGCGGCCTGCATCTGTCGATTGAATTCACCGGCGGCACGGTGATGGAAGTGGCCTATCCCAAGGCCGCCAATATCGAACTGGTGCGCAAGAACGTCGACAGCCTGGGCTTTACCGACAGCCAGGTGCAAAGCTTCGGCACCGCCCAGGACGTGCTGATCCGCCTGCCCGCGCAAAAAGGCGTGACCACCGCCCAGGTCAGCGAGCGGGTGATGAATTCGCTCAAGAGCCATGACCCTGAAGTGAAGCTGCAGCGGGTGGAATTCGTCGGCCCGCAGGTGGGCGAAGAGCTGGCCCAGGATGGCTTGACGGCCTTGGGCATGGTGGTGCTGGGCATCATCATCTATCTGGCCATCCGCTTCGAATGGAAATACGCGGTCTCGGCCGTGATCGCCAACCTGCATGACGTGGTGATCATTCTCGGCTTCTTCGCCTTCTTCCAGTGGGAGTTTTCACTGACCGTGCTGGCCGCGGTGCTGGCGATCCTGGGTTACTCGGTGAATGAATCGGTGGTGGTGTTCGATCGCGTGCGCGAGACTTTCCGCGATCGCCGCTATGGCCGCATGGCGACGGCGGACGTGATGAACCATGCCATCACCAGCACCATTTCGCGCACCATCATCACCCACGGCTCGACCCAGATCATGGTGATGTCGATGTTGATTTTCGGCGGCCCGACGCTGCATTACTTTTCGCTGGCGCTGACCATTGGCATTCTGTTTGGTATCTACTCTTCGGTGTTCGTGGCGGCCGCGGTGGCAATGTGGCTGGGCGTGAAACGCGAAGATCTGATCAAGCCGGTCAAGCCCAAGGACGAGCACGGCGGCGCCGTGGTCTGAGGGTTGACCATCCAGGTTTGACCGCTCAATGAAAAACGCCCCGCAGGCGCAAACCTGCGGGGCGTTTTTCATAGGTGCGAAGGTTTGGTTCGCAGCCTTGCGGATCAGATCTCGCGCGCCAGTTTTTCGGCCAGGCCGACATAGCTGGCCGGCGTCATCGCCAGCAGATTCTTCCTGGCCTCTTCCGGAATCGCCAGGCCCTGGATGAAGCTTTGCATGGCTTCGCGGGTGATGCCCTTGCCGCGCGTGAGCTCTTTCAGTTGTTCATACGGATTGGCGATGCCGTAGCGGCGCATCACGGTTTGCACCGGCTCGGCCAGCACTTCCCAGCTCTCGTCCAGATCGGCGGCCATGCGTTCCGGATTGACTTCCAGCTTGGCGATGCCGCGCAGGCAGGAGTCGTAGGCCAGCAAGGCATAACCCAGGCCGACGCCGATGTTGCGCAGCACGGTGGAGTCGGTCAGGTCGCGCTGCCAGCGCGAGACCGGCAACTTTTCCGCCATGTGGCGCAGCACGGCATTGGCCATGCCCAGGTTGCCTTCCGAGTTTTCAAAGTCGATCGGGTTGACCTTGTGCGGCATGGTGGAGGAACCGATTTCGCCGGCCTTGGTTTTCTGCTTGAAGTAACCCAGCGAGATATAGCCCCAGATGTCGCGGTTCAGGTCGAGCAGGATGGTGTTGACGCGCGCCACGGCATCGAACAGCTCCGCCATGTAGTCATGCGGCTCGATCTGGATGGTGTAGGGATTGAAAGTCAGGCCCAGGCGTTCTTCAATCACCTTGCGCGAAAATGCCGGCCAGTCAAATTCCGGATAGGCCGACAAGTGGGCGTTGTAATTGCCGACCGCGCCATTCATCTTGCCCAGGATTTCAACCCCGGCCACTTGCTTCACGGCGCGCCGCAAACGGGCCAGCACATTGGCCATTTCCTTGCCCAGGGTGGTCGGGCTGGCCGGCTGGCCGTGGGTGCGCGACATCATGGGCAGGGCGGCGTGGGTGTGCGCCAGCGCCTTGAGCGCATCCTGCAGCTTGTTGAGCGAAGGCAGCAGCACCCGGTCGCGCGCCGCCTTGAGCATCATGCCGTGCGAGGTATTGTTGATGTCTTCCGAAGTGCAGGCGAAGTGGATGAATTCGGATGCGGCCACCAGTTCCGGCTGGTCCGCGACTTTTTCCTTGAGCCAGTATTCAACGGCCTTGACGTCGTGATTGGTGACCGCTTCGATGGCCTTGATGCGCTCGGCGTCGGCCTCGGTGAATTCATTTGCCAGTTTGTCCAGCGCGGCGCGGGCCGCGGGCGAAAACGGTTTGATCTCGGCAAAGCCGGCCTCCGCCAAGCCCTGCAGCCAGGCGATCTCAACCTTGACGCGATGGTGCATGAAGCCGGCTTCGGACAGGATCGGACGCAAGGCGTCGGTCTTGGCGGCATAGCGGCCGTCCAGCGGCGAAAGGGCGGAGAGGGTGGAAAGCGGCATGATGTTCCTGCGAGACGGCGAATGGGGGAAGGGTGGGCGGCAAAAGCGGCGAAACATGCGGCGGCCGGCCCGGAAAAACCACCATTCTACCATTGCGCAACAGCTGGCCTTTCAGGTCAGCGCCAGGCCTCTTGGGAGCAATTCCCCGGTGCTATAATCGCGCCCGCAGCCTTCCAGAGACCCCCTATGAAACTGATTGGATCCAACGCCAGCCCCTACGTCCGCAAAGTCCGCGTCGTCATGGCCGAGAAAAAACTCGACTACCAGCACGAGGTGGAAGATGTCTGGAGCCCGGCGTCCACCATCAATCTCTCCAACCCTCTGGGCAAGGTACCTTGCCTGATCATGGAAGACGGCGGCGCGATGTTCGATTCGCGCGTGATTGTTGAATACCTGGATACCCTGACTCCGGTGGGCAAGCTGATCCCCACGGGCGGGCGCGAACGCGCCGGCGTCAAGTGCTGGGAAGCGCTGGCCGACGGCATACTCGACGCCGCCATCCTGGTGCGACTGGAAAAAACCCGCCGTCCGCCGGAGCAGCAGAGCGCCGACTGGATGGAGCGACAAATGGGCAAGGTGCATGACGGCCTGAAAGCCATGTCCGCCGGCCTGCATGAAACCCCGTATTGCGCCGGCAACCAGTTCACCTTGGCCGACGTGGCCGTCGGTTGCTGCCTGGGTTGGCTGGCTTTCCGCTTCCCGGAAATCACCTGGCGCGAAGACTACGCCAATCTGGCCAAGCTGTACGACAAGCTGGCCGAGCGGCCTTCGTTCAAGGATACCCAGCCGCGGTAATCGGCACGACACCAGACGGGCATGACATAAAAAAAGCGACAGCAATGACTGTCGCTTTTTTTTTTGCCGCGGG
>JAEVZY010000116.1 GCA_023392035.1 Pseudomonadota bacterium
GCATCGGCGCGCGAAGCGCGGCTTCCCGAAATTCCACCTGGCTTTGCAGCGTAGCGCATGCCCCTCAAGTCTTCGTCCATCATCCAGTTCGCCGCTGCCACCGATGCCGGCCGGGTGCGCACGCATAACGAAGACGCCTACGCCATCAGCGCGGAATTCGGCCTGGCCATCGTGGCCGACGGCATGGGTGGCTACCAGGCTGGCGAAGTGGCCAGCGGCATCGCCACCGCCCTCCTGATGGAAACCCTGGAAGCGCGTTTCCGCCGCGATCGGTCCCTGCTGCGCTTGCCCGCTTCGCGCATGATGCAGTTGCTGGATGAGGACATCCGCCACGCCAACGCCTCCATCTTTGCCGCCGCTTCTCTGGAGCCGGATTGCCAAGGCATGGGCACTACCCTGGTGTTGGCCTTGCTGCGCGCGCGCGACATGATCGTGGCCCATGTTGGCGACTCGCGCGCCTACTGCCTGCGCCAGGGCCGGCTGCATGCGCTCACTCGCGACCATTCACTTCTGCAGCAGCAGGTCGATGCCGGCTTGATGACGGCCGAGCAGGCGCGCAAATCGCGCCAGAAAAACCTGCTCACGCGCGGCATGGGTGTCGACACCGAAGTGCAGGCCGACTTGCGGGCCCACGCGCTTTATCCCGGCGATCTGTTTCTCTTGTGTAGCGATGGTCTGACCGACGAACTGGGCGACGACCTGATCCACGAGCTTTTGCTGCACTGCGGTGGCGACCTTCAAGCCTGCTGCAAGGATCTGGTGGCGGCCGCCAATGCCATGGGCGGCGGCGACAATATCACCGCCTTGCTGGCGCGGGTGCCGGGCTCGGCCGGAGGCGGCTCGGGCCAATGGAAAGGCTGGATGGACAAATTCGGTCGCATCATGTCGCCCAAGCCATGAACTGACAAAAACTGACTGACCGACTGACAAAATTTGTCACTCATCAAGCCGAATCGTCCGATAGTCGGCTAAAAGTCCCGTCAAAACCGAGTATTTCTCCCAGGCACGCTAATTGCTGAATGGCACCCAGACAGATTTTTCTGTCCCATTCAACAAGGGAGAAACACATGCAATCCGTGAAAATGATCAAGCGCGTCCAGCGCGGCTTTACGCTGATCGAATTGATGATCGTGGTTGCGATCATCGGTATCCTGGCCGCCGTTGCTATTCCGGCTTACCAAGACTATGTGACCAAGGCCAAGGTTGCCAAAGTCGCCTCCGCTGTTTCGGCTGTTCAGACCGCCATCGCTCAATACGCTCAAGAAAACGGCGGCGTGCTGACCGCCCTGACCCAGGACAACTGGACTTCCTTGGGCCTGAACGCCGCCCCGACCGCCACCACCGAAGTCTCCAGCATCAGCGTTGCGGCCAGCACCGGCTGGATCACCGCCAACGTTGCGGCTTCCGTCACTGGCACGGCTTGCACGATCGTCTATAAACCGACTGTTGGCGCCACCGCAATCACGTGGAACGTCTCCACCACCTGCGGCGCGCCGGTTCCGAACATCGTCGCCAAGTGGAACTGATAGCAGTTTCGCAGTTCGCCAAAGCCCCTCCGCGGAGGGGCTTTTTTGTATGCGTTGCTCTTGTCCGGATGGAAGCTTTTGAACAGGCCATCAAACGGTTTTGAAAGAACGGGCGTGAAAGGCAGGCTCCTGGCTTGGCTGGCCGACCGTCATCGCGGTCATGTACTGCTGTTGCTGGCGGCGGTGGTCGGCGTTTATCTGCCCTGGCTCGGCAGTCCATTCTTCTTTGACGACATTCCCTTCTTTGGCGGCCAGCCGACGGTGGAGCCATGGCTGAGCGTGATGTTGCGCCCGCGCGGACTTCCCTATAACACCCTGCAATTCACCTGGCACTGGTTCGGCAACACCCTGAGCCATGCCTACCATTTGTTTGACCTGCTGCTGCATGCGGCCAACGCGATTGCGCTGTTTTATGTATTGCTGGCCCTGACAAGCTTGCAGCTCCCCGAGCGCAAGACCAGTCAATTGGCCTGGGCCTGCCTGCTGGGCAGTCTGCTGTTTGCACTCAATCCGATGGCCACCTATGCCGCCGGCTATGTCATCCAGCGCAGCATATTGATGGCGACTTTTTTCAGCCTGCTGGCGCACGTGGCCTGGTTGCGCGCCTGGACCAGCGGACGCGCCAGCTTGGCGCTGCTCACCCTACTGCTGTATTTCCTGGCCAGCTTCAGCAAGGAACACTCCTTCCTTTTGCCGGCGATCCTGGCGGCAAGCTCCGTGCTGCTGGGCCGGCAGCGTCAACTGTCCTCTGCCGCGATTGCGACCTGCAGTGCAGCGGCGTTGTGTATCGCAATTTTCCTGATTCTGCGGCGCTCAGACGTGGTCGGCGCCTATGAGCCGATGTCGGCCCATGTTTTCGATCAGTCGGGCGTGTCGGCGAGCGGCTGGCTTTTGCATCTGCTCAGCATCGCCACCCAAGCCGGGCTCTATTTCCGCTACGTCGTAATGTGGCTGATTCCAATACCGGCGTGGATGTCGATCGACATGCGGGTCGACTTCCTGACTTCGCTGCTCGACTGGCGTGTCGCTGCCGGACTATTGGCCTTTGCTGCGTGTGGATTGCTGGGGCTGCGCCTCCTGATGAAGAAGGGCAGCGCCGGCCTGCTCGGACTGGCCTTGCTGGCGCCCATACTGTGGTTCCTGGTCGAATTCGCGACTATCCGCGTGCAGGAAGCTTTCGTTCTCTACCGCAGCTATCTGTGGATGCCGTTGCTGATGCTGCTGCCAACGCTGCTCGCCTTACGCCTGCTGGATGCCGTCAAGCCGACCTTGCAGCCGGCCGCGCGGTGGCTGGCGCCCTTGCTGCTCATGCTGTTCCTGGTTCCGGCCGCGACCAACCGGCTGGCGGTCGCCGCCGACCCCTGGACCCTGTGGGACGATGCTGCCCGCTTGCTGAAGAACGATGCTGTGCCCGGTGCCGATCGCATTCTTTACAACCGCGGCAGGGCCGCCTTGAATGCCGGCCAGAGCGCGCGCGCCGTGGCTGACCTGGAACGGGTGGCGCGCATCAGTCCTGCACTGTGGCAGGTTTGGCAGGTGCTCGGGGCTGCCCACTTGGCAAATTCGCAGCCGCAATTGGCGCAACAGGACTTCAAGCGCGCCCTTGAACTGCGTCCAGATGATGGCGCTCTGCTGTTTGGACTGGCCATCGCCCAGCGCCGCTCCGGCCAGCAGGAATTGGCCTCGGCAAGCTTGCAGGCGAGTTGCAAGGCTTCGTGGATGCCAGCTTGCCTGGCGGCGGCGCGCTTGCAGGTGGAGGAACGCAATTCTTCGAAGAACCTGGCCGCCGGTGCCAATTGAGGGCCTGATACTGAAGCTTGATGCCGATGGCCCAACGCCTGTCAGGGCGGCAAATCCTGGCTTTCCAGCGGCACGCTGTCGCCGCTCATCCAATGCCCCGACTTGCCCCCCATCTTCTCCAGCAGTTTCACATCGGTGATGGTCATGCCGCGATCGACTGCCTTGCACATGTCGTAGATGGTGAGCAGGCCGACCTGAACTGCGGTCAGCGCTTCCATTTCCACGCCGGTCTTGCCGGAGGTTTCGGCGCGCACGGTGCAGCGGATGCTGGATGCCTTGGCATCGATTTCGAAATCGGCACTCACATGCGTCAACGCCAATGGATGGCACAACGGAATCAGATCGCTGGTGCGCTTGGACGCCATGATGGCGGCGATGCGGGCAATCCCCAGCACGTCGCCTTTCTTTGCACTTCCGGACAGAATGATGGCCAGGGTTGATGGCTGCATGCGGATGCAACCGGTGGCCAGCGCCACCCGCTTGGTGTCGGCCTTGGCGCCGACATCCACCATGTGCGCCTGGCCGGCCGCGTCGAAATGCGTCAGGCCGCTGTTTGCTTGATTGTCCACAACTGTCCTTCCAGGTCGGGCCGACCTGATACTTGATACTTGCTGTTACCGGGGCATGCGCAGGGCGCTCGCTTGGCGCCGCCGGGGACGGTTATCATAGCATCGTGATTTCTCTCTTCTCCCTGCGCAAAGGCGCGCCCACGCGACTGCTGGCGGTGTTGCTGGCGGGTTCGCTTGCGGCCGCACCGCTGCCGGCGCAAAACCTGCCGAACCTGGGCGACACCGAACGCAGCGAACTCTCGCCCGCCATGGAGCGCAAGCTGGGCGAGCAGATCATGCAGGACTTGCGCCGTGACCGCGACTACATCAACGATCGCCCCCTGCAGGAATACCTGGAAAGCCTGGGCGTTTCGCTGCTCAATGCCAAGCCCGAAGCGCGCGGCGAAAGCGCCTATGACTTCGGTTTCTTCGTGGTGCGCGATCCCATGCTCAACGCCTTTGCCTTGCCGGGCGGTTTCATTGGCGTGCACACAGGCTTGCTGCTGGCGGCGCAGAACGAATCCGAGCTGGCCTCGGTGCTGGCGCATGAAATCGGCCACGTCTCGCAGCGCCATATCGCGCGCATGCTGGGCAGCCAGCGCAGCGATTCCCTGATTCCGCTGGCGGCCATGGTGCTGGCCGCGCTGGCCGCGCGCAGCAGTCCCGATATCGCCAGCGCCGCCATGATGGGCGGCAGCGGCCTGGCAGCGCAGCGCCAACTCAACTTCAGCCGCGAAGCCGAACGCGAAGCAGACCGCGTCGGCCTGCAGATCATGCGCGAGGGCGGCTATGACACCTCCGGCATGGTGGCTTTCTTCGGCCGTCTGCAGGCTTCCGCGCGCGGCTACAGCGACACCGCGCCGTCCTATCTGCGCACCCACCCCCTGACCACCGAGCGGATTGCCGACATCCAGGGCCGCATCCTGAACGACCGCTACCGGCAGCACGTGGACAGTCCGGACTTCCAGCTGATGCGCGCGCGCGCCCGCGTGCTGCAAGACCCGTCGCCGCAAGGCTTGCGCGAAAGCGCCGCCTTTTTTGAAACCCAGATGCAGCAAAAGGCGCGGGTGCAGCTGCAGGCGGCGCGCTATGGCCTGGCCGTGATCGCCTTGCGCCAGGGCGACCCCGCACGCGCGCAAACCCTGCTGGGCGAGATCCATGTCCAGGACAAGAAGCTGCATAGCCAGGCCCTGGCCAGCCTGGGCATAGAAATCGCCGATGCCGCGCACCGCAAGGACGACGCCATCAAGCTGGCCGAAGCCGCCCGCAATGAGTACCCGCTCTCGCGCGGAATTGCACTGCAATACGGCCAGGCCCTGTTGGCTGCCGGACGCAATGAAGACGCCGTGCGTTACCTGCGCGACCAGGCCCAGTTGTACCGCCAGGAAGCCGAGCTGCAGGAGCTGCTGGCGCGTGGCTATGCGGCCCAGGGCAAGGCCGCCCTGCAGCACATGGCCCTGGCCGAAGCCTATGCCTTGAAAGGCGGCTTGCCGGCGGCGCTTGACCAATTGGGCATGGCGCGCCGCGCGCCGGACGCTTCCTTCTACGACCAGTCCGTGATCGACGCCCGTGAGCGCGAGCTCAAGGCCAAGCGCCTGGAAGAGGTGAACGAGAAGAAGGGGAAGTGAGTTTCAGTCGGGGCGCGGCTGCAGCTGGAAGCCGTAGCGCTGCGGCAGCGCGTTGCGCTGCAATCGCAGCAGCTTGATCGGCGGCCTGTTCCGCGCAGCGCCAGCGAAACTGGCGAGGTCCGGCGCGCTGCCTTCACTCCATGCCGCCAGCGCATCTTCATCGAAAGGCTTTCCTGCCAGCTTGAGCTGCGGCAGGCAGCTCGCCAGATCCCGGTCGTCCAGCACGGCGCAGGTTTTTTCAAACGCAAAGAGCAGATCGCCTTCTGGTGTCAGCACCGCTTCGTGCGGAGTCGGCATGGGTTCACCGGTATGCAGTACAAAGCCCTGTTGCGGATCGGTGCGACACACCCAAGGCGCAATCTCCAGGTCGACATACACCCGCTGCGGACCATTCTGGAAATACCAGCGGCCCTGTTCGTCGGGCAAGTAGTTGCGGCGGATGAAGTTCAACAGCGTGGCGTTGCGGATGCGTTCGCCAGGCAGGTTCAGGGCCTGGCAACGCTCGTCGCGCATGCGCCAGTTGCCGCGCGCGTCCAGCGCCAGCCAGCCATGGCAATGCGGCACATTGGGCCATTTGGCCATGGCTTGCAGGACGATCTCATCCATGTTTTGTCTCGTTGGCGAATTGCGTGAACAGTTTAGCGCAGACGAGGGAAGGGACATTAGCCCTTCAGGTTCCGATTCATGCAAGCCGTACCGGCAGCCGCGCCGCAGTTCGGGGCTTCAGTGTCCGTGCTGCAGAAAAGCCAGCAAGCGGCGCGGCAGCCAGTCGATGGCGCCGGGCAGGGCGCCCTGGGCGAAGCCGACGTGGCCGCCAGTGGCGGGATAGTCGAGCAGCACATCCGGCGCGGCGGTCCTGGGAAGGTAGCGCTCGGGAAGGAAAGGATCGTTGCGTGCGTTCAGCACCAGGGTCGGCACCCGGATGTCGTGCAGCACATGCTTGGCGCTGGCGCGATCCCAGTAGTCGTCGGCATCGCGGTAGCCATGCAGGGGCGCGGTCACCACATTGTCGAATTCATGCAGGTTGCGCGCGGCCAGCATGTGCTCGCGATTGAACAGGCCGGGAAACTGCGAGAGCTTGTGCAGGCACTTGGGCTTGAGCGTGTTGAGGAACATGCGGGTGTACACCATGCCCATGCCGCGCGAGAGCGCTTGGCCGCCACCGGCCAGATCCAGTGGCGCGGAAACCGCGCAGGCGCCCTTGACGAAGCCGGCCGCATGCTGCGATTCGCCCAGCCAGCGCAGCAGGGCATTGCCGCCCAGGGATACGCCGACGGCGTAGATTTCCCGATCGGGATACTGTTGGTGAAAGCGGCGCAGTATCCAGTCGATCTCGGCGGCGTCGCCCGAATGATAGAAACGCGGCGCATGATTGGGCTCGCCCGAGCAACCGCGAAAATGCGGCACCGCGCCCGACCAGCCCGCTGCGCGTATCTGCGCCATCAGCGCCGCCGCATAGTGGCTGGAAGAAGAGCCTTCCAGGCCGTGAAACAGCACCAGCAGGGGCTTGCCGGCATCACCGTCAAGCAGGTCGACGTCGATGAAATCTTCATCCGGCGTTTGCCAGCGCACCCGCCGATAAGCCAGTTGCGGCTTCTTCAGGCAAGTGGCCGGATAGATGGTTTGCAGGTGGCCGCCAGGCAGCCAGCGCGGCGCCCGGTAGCGCAGTTCAACGCTGCTTGGCGCGTCCACCGCAAACCCGCCGCGGCTCAGTGACCGTGGGCCGAGACCCCTGGCGCCAGGCGATACTCGGTGCCGCAGTACGGGCATTTGGCTTCATGGTTGACATCGAAGTCCAGGAACACCCGCGGGTGCGAGGACCAGAGCGGCATGGCCCGATTCGGGCAGTAGGCCGGCAAGTCCTTGGCGCCCAGTTCCACCACTTGGTCTTTCTTTGCTGCTTCGCTCATTGCTGTCTTTCTCTTTCGTGATTCAAATGCGGATCGAACCCAGGATCAGACCAGGGTCAGCCAGTGGCGGTATTCCGGCGCGCGGCCAGCCACCACATCGAAGAATTTGGCCTGCAGTTTTTCAGTGATCGGGCCGCGCTTGCCGTTGCCGATGTCGCGGTTGTCCAGCTCGCGGATCGGCGTGATCTCGGCCGCGGTGCCGGTGAAGAAAGCTTCGTCGGCGCAGTACATTTCGTCGCGCGTGATGCGCTTTTCAATCACCTCGATGCCCATGTCGCGCGCCATGGTCAGCACCGCGTCGCGGGTGATGCCGTCCAGGCAGGAAGCCAGGTCGGGCGTATAGACCTTGCCGTTCTTGACGATGAACACGTTCTCGCCCGAGCCTTCGGACACATAACCGTCGGTATCGAGCAGCAGGGCTTCGTCGTAGCCGTCGGAGGTGGCTTCCTGGTTGGCCAGGATGGAGTTGATGTAATAACCGCTCGCCTTGGCGCGCACCAGCGACACGTTCACATGATGGCGCGAGAAGGAAGAGGTCTTCACGCGGATGCCCTTGGTGATGCCTTCCTCGCCCAGGTAGGCGCCCCAGGGCCAGGCTGCCACCGATACGTGGATGGTATTGCCCTTGGCCGCCACGCCCATCATTTCCGAGCCGACCCAGATCAGCGGGCGGATGTAGCAGGATTCAAGCTGGTTGGCTTTCACCACTTCGCGCTGCGCCGCCATCAGGGCTTCCTGGTCGTAAGGCACGGCCAACTGGAAAATCTTGGCCGAGTTGAACAGGCGCTGGGTGTGTTCCTTGAGGCGGAAGATTGCCGTGCCCTCGGGCGTCTTGTAGGCGCGCACGCCTTCGAAAACCGCCATGCCGTAGTGCAGGCTGTGGGTCAGCACATGGATCTTGGCCTCGCGCCAGTCGACCAGTGCGCCATCTTTCCAGATCTTCCCGTCGCGGTCAGCCATGGACATCTTGCATTCTCCCGAAGTGTTTTGCAGAAAGCAGCGATTTTAGCGGATGGCCGAGCGCGGGGCGAGGGTCGCTGCCGACTCGGCTTCGAGTCGCTACAATAAGCGGCTTTTGAATCTCCGTGCGGCAATCAAGATCGCGACGTCATGATCGCGACATGCACGAAGCGCATCCTCGCTGGTTTTCCCACACTCCCATGTCCGAGCAAGTTGAAACTTTGACTCCAGCCGCCGCTTTGTCCCTGGCCGAGCTGGAGCGCCGCGAATTCCGCAAAGGCCAAAGAGACATCGCCGGCGCCTTGCCCGGCATCTTCGCCTGGTCCATCGTGACCGCCATGGCGATGGTCAAGACCGGCCTCACCACCACCCAGGCGCTGGGCATGACCTTCATCGTGTTTGCCGGCTCGGCCCAGTTGGCGGCCTTGCCGCTGATTGCGAGCGGGGCGCCGGTGATGGTGGTATTTGCCACCGCGCTGGTGGTGAATCTGCGCTTCGTGATCTTTGCCGCCGGCACCGGCCCGCATTTCGCCCATCTGCCCTGGTGGCGTCGCCTGATTTTCGGCTATATCAATGGCGATCTGACCATGGCGAATTTCCCGCGCCGCTTCCCGCACAGCACGGTGCATGACCGGCGCGGCAAGGTCGGCTATTTCACCGGTTGCAGCTATATCAACTGGTGGACCTGGCAGATCGGCGCGGTGATCGGCATCCTGGCGGCGGGGCAGATTCCCGAGTCCTGGAATATCGGCTTTGCCGGCAACCTGGCCTTGCTGGGCCTGATGATTCCGCTCGTCACCAATATGCCGGGTGTGGCCGGGGTGCTGGTGGCCAGCGTGGTGGCGGTGGTCTTCAATGACTGGCCGTTCAAGCTCGGCATGCTGTCGGGCGTGGTGCTGGGGGTGGTGGTGGCCATGAGCCTGGAGAGCTGGCAGGAAGGACGCGGCAAGCGGGCGGTGCAGGCATGAGCGCGACTGAAACCTGGATCACCATCTTTGCGCTCGGCCTGGCCACGGTGCTGACCCGCTCCTCTTTCTTTGTGCTGTCCAACATCCGCCTGCCGGCCAGGCTCTTGCACGGTTTGCGCTATGCGCCGCCGGCGGCCCTGGCGGCGATCGTGGTGCCCGATCTTCTGCTCTCGGGCGGGCAGATCAGCCTGTCGCTGGCCAATCCCAAGTTGATCGCGGCGCTGGGATCGATTGTGTTTTTCCTGGTCACCCGGCATTTGCTGGGGATGATCGTGTTCGGCATGATCGCCTTCACCTTGCTGCGCCTGTTCTTGTAGGAAGCGCAAACACTGCGCTGCAGCAAGCATTTCCGGTTTTGCTGCATTTGCACTGGGGTAGAATAGCGGGTTTTCATTCCAACCCGGCAGCCATCTTCCCATGCAATTCAAGCGCTTCAGCGATCTCGCCTCCCGGGGTGAACTGCGCGGCAAACGCGTATTCATCCGTGCCGATCTCAATGTGCCGATGGACGATGCCGGCCGCATCACCGAAGACACCCGCATCCGCGCCTCGGTGCCGGCGATCCGCCAGGCGCTGGAAGCCGGGGCGGCGGTGCTGGTCACCTCGCACCTGGGACGTCCCACCGAAGGCGAATGCAGGCCCGAAGACAGCCTGGCGCCAATCGCCAAGCGCCTGTCCGAACTGCTGGGCCGTGATGTGCCCCTGAAGCAGAACTGGGTCGATGGCGGCTTCCAGGTCGCCGCCGGCGAGCTGCTGCTGCTGGAAAATTGCCGTTGCAACAAGGGCGAGAAAATGAACAGCGACGAACTGGCGCAAAAGATGGCGGCCCTGTGCGACGTCTACGTGAACGACGCCTTCGGCACCGCGCACCGGGCCGAAGCCACCACCCACGGCATGGCCAAGTACGCGCCCATCGCCTGTGCCGGCCCGCTGCTGGCGGCCGAGCTGGACGCCCTGGGCCGCGCCCTGCATCAACCGCGACGCCCGCTGGTGGCGATCGTCGCCGGCTCCAAGGTGTCGACCAAGCTCACCATCCTGAAGTCACTGGCCGACAAGGTCGACAACCTGATCGTCGGCGGCGGCATCGCCAATACTTTCATGCTGGCGGCTGGCCTGCCGATCGGCAAATCGCTGGCCGAGCCGGATCTGGTGAACGAAGCGCGCGCCATCATGGAGATGATGCAAAAGCGCGGCGCCTCGGTGCCGATCCCGACGGATGTGGTGTGCGCCAAGGAATTTTCCGCCCAGGCGGCAGCTACCGTGAAAAAGGCGGCCGAAGTGCAGGCCGACGACATGATTCTCGACATCGGCCCGCAAACCGCCGCCCTGCTTGCCGCGCAACTGGAAAAGGCCGGCACCGTGGTCTGGAACGGCCCGGTCGGCGTGTTTGAATTCGACCAGTTCGGCGAAGGCACGCGGGTGCTGGCCGAAGCCATCGCCAAGTCGTCCGCGTTTTCGATTGCCGGCGGCGGCGATACCCTGGCCGCGATTGCCAAGTACAAGATTGCCGACAAGGTCGGCTACATTTCCACCGGCGGCGGCGCCTTCCTCGAATTCCTGGAAGGCAAAACCTTGCCGGCGGTGGAAATCCTCGAACAAAGGGCACGCTGAAGGCCCGTCAGAATATATTTCGCCTAGCTCCACACGTTTTCATTGACTCTCATACAGGGAATACAGGACGTCATGCAACGTGCAACCAAAATAGTCGTCACCATCGGACCCGCCTCCAGCGATGAAGCAACGCTGACGCGGATGATTGCAGCCGGCGCCGATGTGGTGCGGCTCAACTTCTCGCATGGCAAGGCGCAAGACCATATCGACCGCGCGGCGCTGGTGCGCAAGGTGGCGGCGGCTTGCGGCCGCGAGATCGCCATCATGGCCGATCTGCAAGGCCCCAAGATCCGCATCGGCAAATTCGAGAACGGCAAGATCCATCTGGAGAAGGGCGCCAAGTTCATCCTCGATGCCGATTGCGAGCTGGGCAACGAGCAGATCGTCGGCCTCGACTACAAGGATTTGCCGCGCGACCTGAAAGTGGGCGATGTCCTGCTGCTCAACGACGGCCTGGTGGTGCTGGTGGTGGACAAGGTCAAGGGCAGCCAGATCCATACCACCGTGCGCTCGGGCGGTGACCTGTCCAACAACAAGGGCATCAATCGCCAGGGCGGCGGCCTGACCGCGGCGGCCCTGACCGCCAAGGACATGGAAGACATCAAGACCGCGATGTCTTTCCAGGCCGACTACGTGGCGGTGTCCTTCCCCAAGAACGGCACCGACATGGTGATGGCGCGCCAGTTGGCCAACATCGCCGCCGAGCCCTACGGCCATCGGCCGCTTTTGATCGCCAAGATCGAGCGCGCCGAAGCCATCCCCGCGCTGCAGGACATCCTCGACCATTCCGACGGCATCATGGTGGCGCGTGGCGACCTGGCGGTGGAAGTGGGCAATGCCGCCGTGCCGGCGCTGCAAAAGCGCATGATCCGCATGGCGCGCGCCTCCAACAAGCTGACCATCACCGCCACCCAGATGATGGAATCCATGATCGTCAATGCCGTGCCGACCCGCGCCGAAGTCTCGGACGTGGCCAACGCCGTGCTGGATGGTACGGATGCCGTCATGACCTCGGCCGAAACCGCATCCGGCCGCTACCCGGCGGAGACGGTGGAAGCGATGGCCGCCATCTGCCTGGAAGCCGAGAAGTCCGAGAATTTCCAGCTCGATGCCGATTTCCTCAACGTCACCTTCACCCGCATCGACCAGTCGATCGCCTATGGCGCGCTGTTCACCGCCTTTCACCTGCGCTGCAAGGCGATCGTGGCGCTGACGGAGTCGGGATCGACCACGCTGTGGATGAGTCGCCATGACGTCGACATTCCGATCTACGCACTCACCCCCAGCATCGCCACCCAGCGGCGGCTGGCGCTCTACCGCAACGTGAGGCCGCTGCACTTCCAGCCGTCGAGCGACCGTGACGTCGCCCTGGTCGACGCCGAAGCGCTCCTGCGCGAGAAAGGCGTGGTCGCGCGCGACGACCTGATCGTGATGACGGTGGGCGAGCCGATGGGGCAGGCGGGTGGCACCAACACGCTCAAGATCGTGCGGGTGGAGTAGGGCCGCGCCGGCAGCAACGGGGGAGAAACCGGAATGGCTTTGCGCGCGGGGCCGAGCGAGACTTGCCGCCCCGCGGTGCGGGTCGCTCCAGCTCCCCGCGCCACGACCGCCCCAGGGACAGCACTATGAGCCAGAACCACGACAT
>JAEVZY010000132.1 GCA_023392035.1 Pseudomonadota bacterium
TGGTGGCCGACGGGCTGCTGCCCATCGAACCGGAGCCCGCGCTCGACCCGTAGCCCGGCGAACTCGAGCTGCTGGAAGTCTGTGCCACGGCAATGCCGGAAGCCGCGAGCAGGGAAATCAAAAGTGCGGAAGCGAGGTTCTTCATGTTCTACTCCAAAAGGGTGAAGTGTCAGCGAAGGGAACTTTGCAGACCGTGTGCCCGTGCCCGGTAGTGCACGGTCCGTTCATTGGTAGCGTCCCGGGCGGCGCCACTGCTTGCCGTGGGAATGGCGAGGACAAGCCTCGACACCCTTCGCGGCGAACAGGGGTGACTTTTCGATTCCTGCATGCGCCGGTGGTTTTGCTGGCTGCATCTGCCTTGAGCCCGATCAACCGGAAATTCCTCAATCCCATCAAAGCTTTGCTGAAGTTCAACAGGGTTTTTCCACAGTCTTGTCCACTATTTGTGTGCATAAGTCTGCATGTGAGAAAGCCGGTTGCGGGCGCCGCTCAATGTTTGTCCTCGCCCGGTTGTGCCGGGCCGGTTGGATGCGCCAGGCCCGGTCCTTTCGGCGGTGGATGGGCGCTCTGGTCGTTCACCTGGCTGATCATTTTTTCAGTCTCGTGCTGACCCTTGGTCTTTTCGCCGCTGCCGATGTCGGGCTCGTTGGAACGGTGGGTGGGTTCAGGGCTCATGGCTATCTCTCCTGCCAAAAAGGAAATAGGATGGAGGCGTGCTGCCGAAAGTTCTGCATGGATCGCTTTCATCCACAGAAACCGTGGAAAACGCTGTGGACAAGTTCGGCGCCAAAGAGCTATCTGTTTGAGACAGCAGGGAATTTTTTCCGTGCCCACGCGGTACGCAAAATCCTCTGCATCACATGGAGACGATGCAAATGAGCGATCAAGTTGCCCGACTTTTATTGCGGCTGCTGCTGGGCCTCTTGCTGTTGTTTCATGGGATCAGCAAGCTGGCACATGGCCTGGGGCCGATTCCCGGCTTGCTGAGCCAGCACGGCATGCCGGCCTTCGTGGCCTATGGCGTATTCCTGGGAGAAGTGTTGGCGCCGGTGCTGATGATCCTGGGCTGGTGGACGCGCCTGGGGGCCGTGCTGGTTGTGGGCAACATGGTGTTTGCGTTGGGGCTGGTGCACACCAAGCAATTCTTCACGCTCTCGCCCACTGGTGGCTGGGCCCTGGAACTGCAGGCCTTCTATTTCTTCGTGGCGATTGCCATCCTGCTGCTGGGTGCCGGCCGGTACAGCCTGGGGGGCGCCGGCGGGCGCTGGAATTGAAGGAGAGTCAGGAAGGACCCATGGCCGTGCTTGAGCGCCCACAAGGCGCTCACGGCATGCCATGACATGATGGCTCATGCCATGGCGGACGGTTTATTGGTTGAACTCGAAGCCTTGCTGCAGGGGCCGCGGTTCACGTTCCAGCACGCGTGGACGGCGCACGGGCTGGACCAATCCGGTCAGGCGGCAGACATTGCTGCGCATTTCGGTCAGCAACTCGGATTGCGCCAGGCGTACCAGGTTGCGTAGAGACTCCCTGAACAGGTGTCGCTCGCGCGCGCTCATGTCCTTGCGGCAGCTGGCGTTCACCATTTCGGCTATCACGGCGTCAGTTCCTTTCTTGGACTTCATGATGGTCCTCCGTAGGCTCGTATTGCTTTCGCTAGGTCTGTTTTAGCGGCAACTTTACGGTAAGGGAATGTAAAGGCTGGGCAACTAGTGCGGTTTGAGAAAGCTCAAATTTTGAACGTTCATCAACTTGTCCACTGCCGCTCGGTGGACAGCTTATCTTTTTGATTACATGTCACACTTGTCCGCGCAAAGCCTGCAAAAACTGAAGTCCATGCTCGATACGCGGGAGCGCGAACTGCGCGCCGATGTGAGCCGCGAGCAGGAGCAGAAAGACACATTTCGCGATATCGCAACCGAGCAGGCCGACCCGGGCGACCAATCCTTTGCCGACCTCACCACCGATCTCGACAATGCCGCCATCGGCCGCGATGTGGGCGAGTTGCGCGCCATCCAGCGCGCCCGTGCCCACATGGAAAACGACACCTATGGCATTTGCGTCGATTGCGGCGAACCGATACCCGAGGGGCGCTTGATGGCGCAGCCCACCGCCGAGCGTTGCGCGCGCGACCAGGAGGCATGGGAGAAGGCACACCCGGCGTCGGGACGCGGGTCTGCCATGTAGCGCGCACCGGCGCGCAAGACCGACGCTCAAGGCCGGCTCCGCTTCAGGGCAGGGCGAAAAAGCGCTCCACCTCGTCCAGCAGGCGGACCTTGTCCGCGGCCGGCAGGAAAGCCGCCTCGAAGCTGTTGCGCGCCAGTGTCCGGGCATCCTCGCGGGTCAGCGGCAAGGCTTCGAAGGCGGCCACCAGGTTGTCGTTCATGTAGCCGCCGAAATAGGCCGGGTCGTCGGAGTTGACCGTGGCCGCAAGGCCGGCGCGCAACAGGCGCGCCAGGTTATGGTCACCGATGCGATCGAAGACCCGCAATTTCACATTGGAGAGCGGACACACGGTCAGCGGCATGCGGCTGGCGGCCAGCCTTTGCACCAGTTCCGCATCTTCCAGGCAACGCACGCCGTGGTCGATCCGCTCCACCTGCAGCACGTCAAGAGCGCTGCGGATGTAGGCCGGCGGTCCTTCCTCGCCGGCATGCGCTACCCGGTGCAAGCCGAGTTCGCCGCAACGGGCAAATACGCGCGCAAATTTCTCCGGCGGATGGCCGCGTTCCGAGGAATCCAGGCCGACCCCGATGATCTTGTCGCGGTGCGGCAGTGCCTGGTCCAGGGTGGCGAAGGCGTCGTCCTCGCTCAAGTGGCGCAGGAAGCACATGATGAGTCCGCCGCTGATCCGGTATTTGCGCGCGGCATCCTGCATCGCTGAAAACAGGCCGTCGATCACGGCCTCAAAGGGTACGCCACGCGCGGTATGGGTCTGCGGATCGAAAAACATTTCCACATGGCGCACGTTGTCGGCATGGGCACGTTCAAGGTAAGCCCAGGCCATGTCGTAAAAATCCTGGCGCGTCATCAGCACGCTGGCGCCGGCGTAATAGATGTCGAGGAAGGATTGCAGGTCCTGGAAATCATAGGCGCGGCGCAAGCTGGCCACGTCCGGATAATTCAATGCAACGCCATTGCGCCTGGCGAGGTCAAAGATAAGCTCGGGTTCAAGCGAGCCTTCGATGTGGATATGCAGTTCGGCTTTGGGCATGCCGCATACCAGGTCGCGCAGGTGCTGATCCATGGTCGGTCCTCGACTGGGAAATGGCGACATGGTAGGTGCGGCGCGCATGCCATGCAAGACTGCTATAGTCCCAGCCAAGCTCTTACATCCAACTGAACAGCCAGCGCCTGCAGCATGACTGAATTGTTTCCCGCCGCCGCCATGGCCGCCGGCCTGTCCTGGGCCAGCGGCATCCGCCTGTACATGACCTTGTTTATTGCCGGCTGGCTCGGCCGGCTCGGCTGGATTGTGCTGCCGCACAGCCTGCAGGTGCTGGAGTCGAACTGGGTGCTGGCAGTCACGGGCGGCCTGTTTGCGGTCGAATTCCTGGCCGACAAGGTACCTGGCGTCGATTCGGTGTGGGATGCCATACAGACTTTCATCCGCATCCCGGCCGGCGCGGTGCTGGGGGCGGACACCCTGGGTCAGGCCGACCCGGCGCTGACCGCGGTGGCGGCGCTACTGGGCGGCACCTTTGCCGCCGGCGCCCATGCCACCAAGGCCGGCAGCCGCGCCCTGATCAATACTTCACCCGAACCGTTCAGCAACTGGGCCGCCTCGTTTTCCGAAGAGGCCCTGGTGGCGACCGGTCTCTGGGCCGCCTTCTTCCAGCCCTGGGTACTGGTGCTGATCCTGGTCCTGTTCGCCCTGCTGGCGGTCTGGCTGTTGCCCAAGCTGTGGCGCGGCTTGCGCTGGCTGGCGCGGCGGCTGGCGGCCTGATGCGCAGCCTGGCGGGGTTTGCCTGGCGCATGAGCGCGCGCGACTGGCGCGCCGGCGAATTGCGCTTTTTGCTGCTGGCCCTGGTGGTGGCGGTGGCGGCGCTGACTTCGGTCGGCTTCTTCGTCGACCGCATGAAAAGCGGCCTGGCGCGCGACGCCAATCAATTGCTGGGTGCCGACCTCTTGGTGCGCGGCGACAAGCCCTTGCCCTTGGCCTGGAAAGACGAAGCCGCCCGGCGCCATCTGGCGCTGGCCGAAACGGTGGTCTTTCCCAGCATGGCCGGATCGGGGGAGGGCGATCAGGCGCAGTCCCTGCTGGCCTCGGTCAAGGCGGTCAGCCCTGGCTACCCGCTGCGGGGTCAGCTTGCCTTGAAGGATGGCGGTCAGGACAACGGCGACAAAAGCCGACCGGCAAGGGGCGTGCCGGAACCCGGCACGGTGTGGGCCGATCCCGAGTTGTTGTCCGCCCTCAAGCTGCAGGTCGGCGGCAGCATGCGCCTCGGCGAGCGCCAGTTCCGGGTTGCCGCCGTGATCGATATCGAACCGGATCGCGGCGCGGCCTTCATGAATTTTGCGCCGCGGGTGATGCTGCGCCTGTCGGACCTGCCCTCCACCGGACTGATCCAGGAAGGCTCGCGTGTGGTGTATCGCCTGCTGGTGGCCGGCAGCGCGCCGCAAGTCAAAACCTATCAAGCCTGGCTGACGCGGCACATCGAGAAAGATGGCGTGCGCGGTGTCGGCCTGGAGTCGCTGGAGGCGGGCCGCCCCGAAATGCGCGCCACCATCGAGCGTGCCGAACAATTCCTGTCGCTGGTCGGCTTGCTGTCGGCCATGCTGGCGGCGGTGGCCATCGCCATGGCCGCGCGCCGCTTCATGCTGCGCCATGTGGATGCTTTTGCCATGTTGCGTTGCCTGGGCATGTCGCAGTCGCGGGTGCTCCTGGTATTCCTGTTTGAATTTTTGCTGGTGGGCCTGGCCGCATCGCTCTGCGGCACCCTGATCGGCTTTGCCGCCCACTATCTTTTGCTGGAATGGCTGGGCCGCCTGGTCACCACCGTCTTGCCGCCGGCGACCTTGCTGCCCGGCCTGCAGGGCATGGGCGCCGGCTTGTTGCTGCTGTTGGGCTTTGCCTTGCCGCCGCTGCTGCAATTGCGCGATGTGCCGCACAACCACGTGATTCGGCGCGAAGCGCGCGCGCCTCGCGCCGCCACGCTCGCCACCTATGCCTTTGGGCTGGGCAGCTTTATCGCGCTCTTGTTGTGGCAGGCCGGCAATCTGAAGCTGGCGGGCTTGACCGCGGGCGGCTTCATGGCTGGCCTGCTGCTGTTTGCGCTGGTGGCATGGCTGGGCCTTTTGGCCTTGCGCCGCGCGCGCGGCCTGGGGTCCAGTCCCAGTTGGCGCTTTGCCGTCACCGGCTTGTCGCGCCGCCAGGGCGCAAGCGTGGTGCAAG
>JAEVZY010000171.1 GCA_023392035.1 Pseudomonadota bacterium
TTGTGTATATGAGACAGGCCCTGGCCACGTCGGCAGGCGCGAAAGCGCTGGCCGATGGCGGCATCGATTACCTGGCCTCCAGCGGCTCCCTGAATATCACCGTTGACCAGGCCGCCAATTTGCTGGACGCCGGCCTGCAACTGGACTCTGCGCACCCGGGCACGCTGATCACGGACGACACCTCGCACATCGATGCCGCGTCGCTCGACAATCTGATGGCGGCCAACATCCAGTCGCTCGGTTCTTCACTGACGTCGCACGGGCTGGCTACCTCCGACCATTTCGCTTCGCAAATGGTGGTGGACGGCCTGCACTTTGCGACTGATGCCGATGTCAACCTCGGCCTGGCAACAGTCGCCGGCGCCACCCACATGGAGACCTCGCTCAAGCAATTGCAGCAGCTGGGCGTGGACAGCGTTGGCGTAGTGGGCCATACCGGCAATGTGTTCGTGGACCTGGGCAGCGGTAGCTGGGGCAGCGGCGCCTTGCCGCACTTCGCTGCCGGCGACACGGTCGATCTGATGTTCGACAATTCGCAGCTGGATGAACTGATTGCCCACAAGGCCGATCTGGTTGGGGCCAACATCGATGAACTGCACACCAGCGATGCGCAGGGCAACGTTACGCTGAGCGTCACCCAGGCCGACGGCCTGCTGGGTGGCGACGGGTCCTTCAATGTGGGCGCCGACCTGGCCTTCAATGCCGGCAATAACGTCACGCTGAGCGTGGCCAATGACAGCAATGCCATCACCCATGTGGCGCAGGAATCGGCCGCCTTGCACCAGCTCGGCGTGGACCATATCGATATTTCAGGCGCCGGCGCCAACGTCACGATCACCGACGCCCAGGCGCATGACCTGGTGGCAGGCGGACTGGCGTTCAGCACCGACGACCACATTGCGCTCGGCGCCGCGGACGGTACCCATCTGCAGACTTCGCTGCAGCAGTTGCAGCAGCTGGGTGTGGATAGCGTGAGCGCGGGTGGTGGCGAGTTCATGATCAATCTTGGCGACATCAGCCAGATCGACTTCAATAATCTGCCCTCGTTTGCCGCTGGCGACCACGTGACCCTGTCCTTGCATGGCAGCGATGGCGATACCTTGTTGCAGCACCTGGCTGAGCTGCACGCCGCCAACATCGACACCCTGTTCGTCGACGATGAAAACGTTCTGCTGGGGCTGAATGAGGCTGCTGGCTTCCTCAGCGATCACCTGCAGATCAGCAGCGACAACGATTTCACCCTTGAAGTGGCTACCGGTGCCGACGTCAAGAACACCGTCATTCCCAATCTGACCGACTATCAACTGCTTGGCGTTGACCATATTTCTGTTGACCAGGGCTCTGCCACCATCAACGACACGGCTGCCCACGCACTGGCACATGCCGGCATCAACTTCGCGTCGGCCAACAACGTCACGGTGAACGTCGTCAACGCCAATGGCAATCACCTGAGCAGCACGCTCAAGGACCTGCAGAACCTGAACGTGGATACGGTGACGGCCACCGGTTCCACCGATCTGATGCTTGATCTCGGGCCGGGCACTTGGGACACCGATCCGCTGCCGAACTTCAACAGCGCGCTGAATGTGACGCTGAACGTTGGTGCCGGCCAGATCGACCAGATCGGCAACAACAATCACTACAACGCCGTGCACAACCACGGCATCGATACGATCCAGGTGCACGGTACCGCCGACCAGCTGTCGGCGCTCACCGGCACGCAAGTGAGCAATGCCCATGTCAGCGGCTTCACGCTCGACATGACCGACACCGATTTCGCCGACCTGGCTTCCGACATCACCGGCGGCCTGCCGACGGTGGGCGGGGTGCACGTGAACACGATCGACGTGTCCGGCGTTGCCGGCCACGCCGGCGGCTTGCATGTGGATACCGACACCGCGAACGCCATGATCCAGGCCGGCCTGCATTTCGAGGCGGCCGACCACATCACGCTGGACGTGCAGGTTGGCGCCAATGGCACCAGCTTCGCGACCAACGCCAACACCTTGCATCAACTGGGTGTGGACGATGTCACGGTCCACGTCGACGGCAGCAACCCGGTCGACCTGCATCAGTTGTCGCATTTCGACGATAGCCTGAACGTCACGCTGGACCTGAGCGAAACACCGGACGTGAACCTGCCGACTCCGGATGCCGACACCGGCGCCTTGTTGAGGTCGCTGGGCTACGACGCCATCGAGATCAATGCCGACGTCAACGGCTTGTCCGACCAATTGCTGGGCTTGCTGAACAACGACCACGATGGCGCCCTGGATCTGATTCACGGCGTGATGGGCATGAATCTCGCGGTCGACCTGCAGGGCACCAGCAGCGGCGGCCCGGCCGACCTGGATGCGGCCATGCAGGCGCTGTACAGCAAGCTCGACACCCAGCACGGCAGCCACTATCCAGACCTGGTAACCGCCCTGCACGACTCCGGCATTTCCGAACTGACCGTGGAGAGCGGCTCGACCGAGGTTTCCGACAGCCTGCTCGGCGCGCTGGCCGATTCCGGCATGCTGCATGCGGTGTCGGATGCCAACTTGACGGTCGATGCCACCGGATCCGACAACCACATGTTCACGTCGCTCAAGAACCTGGCGGACCTGGGCGTGGATCATGTGCAAGCCAACGTCTCGGGCAACCTGTACATCAACCTGGGCGAACTGGGCCAGGTTGGCGCAATGGCGGAAGTCAAGGCCATCCTCTCGCACCTGGGCGCGGACATCTTCAGCGGCGCGGACACCCCGACCCTGGTGCTGGACGTACGCACCGCATCGGCGCTTACCGACTCCAGCGGCCACTTCGACAGCACCATCCTGCAAGGCCTGGAGCACATCGGCATCAAGGAAGTGGCGGTGCTGGTGGGCCACAACGAAAGCACCAATGTGGTGGCCCAGGCTCCGACCGTGAATGCACCGGAGGTCAAGCTGATCGGCCAGGACGCCGATCCGACCCTGTACGACGATCTGCATCATCCGCGTACCTGATTCACAGCAGCATTGAGCACATAGAGGAACCCGCCGGACCGAGCGCCCGCCAGAGGCGCAGGTCCGGCAAAGCTGATCGACGCCGCGTGGAAGTGGGCGGCAAAGGAAAGCATCTTGAGCAAAGCAGTCGAAGCCGCCGGCGCCAGCAGTGGCGCCACCCGTCCCCCGATAGCGCGCCTTTTGCACCAGTGCAGGCGCGCTTTTGTTTTTGCCTTCCTGCTAACACTGCTGATCGATATTCTTTCGATCACGCCGATGCTGTACATGATGAACACCTACGACCGGGTGATCGCCACGCGCAGCGGCGTGACCCTGGTCTCGCTCACCTTGCTGGTGGTGGGCATGTACATTTTCTGGTCTTCGCTGGAATGGATACGCAGCCGGCTGATGGTGCGCCTATCCCTGCGCATGGACTGGGAACTGTCCGCCGACGTCTTCGACGCCTCGTTCCGGCGCTACGTGGGCCGCAAGAATGTGAACGTGCACCAGGTGTTGGGCGACTTGCTGACCCTGCGCCAGTTCATGACCGGGCAGCCGGTGCTGTCGCTGATGGATGCGCCGTTTTCGGTGGTGTTCATCATCATCGGCGCCATGTTCCATCCCTACCTGGCGATCTTTGTGATCGTGGCCTCGGCGCTGATGCTGGTGGCCAGCTACGCCACGCAAAAGGTTTCCGGCCCCATTCTCAAGGCCAGCAACGACGCCAATGCCGAAGCCTCGCGGGTGGCGGCCAACAGCCTGCGCAGCGCGGAAACCAGCCTCGCTTTGGGCATGATGCCAGCGGTGCGCAATCGGTGGTATGCGGAGCATCGGCGGTTTTTGGAGTTGCAGGTGAATGCGAGTGAAGCTTCCGGCCTGACCGGCGGCATTTCCGGCTTTCTTTCCAAGGCCTTGCCTTCGCTGCAGATGGCGCTGGGCGCCTGGCTGGCGATTGAAAACCTGATCACCGGCGGCATGGTGATTGCCGCCAGCATGCTGATCAGCAAATCGGTGGCACCGATCCGCAAGCTGATCACCAACTGGAAAGACATCGTCTCCGCCCGCCAAGCCTATGAGCGCCTGAATATCCTGTTGGCGGAAGACGTCAAGGAGACCCAGCGCATGTCTTTGCCGGCCCCCACCGGCAAGCTGGAAGTGACCCATGCCACGGCGGTACCGCCCGGCCACAATTCGCCGGTGATCTCGGATGTGAATTTCAGCGTGAATCCCGGCGAAGCGGTGGCGATTGTCGGCCCCAGCGCCGCCGGCAAGACGAGTCTTACCCGCATGCTGGTGGGCGTATGGAAACCGGCTTCGGGCAATGTGCGCCTGGACGGCGTGGAGCTGTCGCAGTGGAACCATGATGAAGTGGGCCCCTGCATTGGCTATGTGCCGCAGGAGATCGAATTCTTCGAAGGCACGGTGGCGGAAAACATTGCCCGCCTGGGTGAAGTGGACCCGGAAAAAGTGATCCAGGCAGCCAAGCTGATCGGCATGCACGAGACGATTCTCGCCATGCCCAAGGGCTACGACACCATGCTGGGCGAAACCGGCTTCCAGCTTTCCGGCGGCCAGCGGCAAAGACTGGCGATTGCGCGCGCCTTCCACGGCATGCCCAAATACCTGGTGCTGGACGAACCCAACGCCAACCTGGACGAACCGGGAGAAACCATCCTGGCCCAGGCTTTGGAAGTCCTCAAGAAAAGCGGCTCTTCCATCATCGTCACCACTCATCGCCCGCGCCTGATTGGTGTGATGGACAAGCTGCTGGTGCTTCGCCAGGGCAAAGTGATGGGATTTGGACCGGCGCAGGAAATGCTGAACGCGGTGCGCAATCTGCAAGTGGTGAATGGACAGGCGACGCAAGCTGGAACACAAAACAGCGCCAAGCCTGCGGCACAGCCCGTAGTGAACGCAGTCTCTCCGCTTGAAGGAGCGAAGTGATGAGCGCCCTGCAGAAGCCGGAACCGCAAGAGCAGGACGCCGCGGCCAGCAAGAAGATGGACAAGGCCACCGACAAGAGCGCGGGCAAAGGCGGCGCCCTCACCGTTCTCAAAAAACTGGACAGCAAGGCCGACGCCTGGGTGCGCAGCTGGAATCCGTATGACCCCAGCCAACTGGATGACCGCAAGCTGCAGCCGGTGCAGGTGGAAGAATCGCAAATCCGCAAGAGCGCGGCGCGCTGGTTCTTCATGCTGCTGGCCGTCTTTGCGGTGTGGGCTTTCTGGGCGCCGATTGACCAGGGTGTGAACGTGTCGGGCAATGTGGTGGTCTCGGGCTACCGCAAGGCGGTACAGCATGCCAGCGGCGGCGTGATCCAGGAAATCATGGTGCGTGAAGGCGACCATGTGAAGCAGGGCGATGTGCTCATCAAGATCAACCCGCTCAACACCGAAGCGAACCTCACCAACGCCGAACTGCAATACATCAACCTGCTGGTGACCGAATCGCGCCTGCGCGCCGAGCGCCTGATGAAACCGAAGATCGAGTGGGTGAAAGAACTCGACAAATGGGGCAAGGACGAAAAGGTGCAGGAGGCCAAGCAGATCCAGCTTGAGCTATTTGCCTCGCGCAAGGCCGACATGGGCAACCAGGTCTCAGGCTTGCATGCGCAGGTACAGGGCATATTGAGCGCCATCGAGTCGCGCAAGATCCAGCTCGGCACGCTGAAAGAAGAATTGGTCAGCAACCAGAAACTGGCGGAGGAAGGCTTCGTGCCGCGCGCCCAGGCCAACAACACCTTGCGCACCAAGGTGGACCTTGAATCGGCCCTGGCCACGGCTCAGGCCGACCTTGGAAAAACCCGCGCCCAGATCGCGCAGTTGCAAACCGCGTACCTGAAAGACATCGATCGCGAACTGTCTGAAACCCAGAAGAACCGCGAGGCCTTTCAAACCCGTTTTGAAGCCGCCAAGTTCGACAAGACCCAGACCGAAATCAAGGCGCCCGTGACCGGCACTGTGGTGGGCCTGAAGGTGTACACCAATGGCGGCGTGATCGCCGCCGGCCAGCTCTTGATGGAAGTGGTGCCCGACGGTGGCGCGCTGGAAGTGGAAGCGCAAATCCCCACCTACCTGATCGACAAAGTCCGTGCCGGTCTGATGGCCGACCTGCGCTTCACCGCCTTCAACCAGTCCACCACGCCGGTGGTGCCGGGCCGGGTGAAGCTGGTGGGCGTGGACAAACTGCCGCCGAAAGATAACCAGCAATACGAGTACTACCTGGCCTACGTGGAGACCACGCCGGAAGGCAATGCCATGTTGGGCAAGTTGAAGATTCAACCCGGCATGCCGGTGGATGTGGTGGTGAAGACGGGCGAGCGCAGTTTTGTGAGCTATCTGGTCAAGCCGATTACGGACAAGATGTCGAGAGCGTTCAAGGATTAAGGGCGGGAATGGTTGAGCAGCAGAAGAAGCAGGTGAAGACCCGCGTTGTCCTTGGTCTTGCGTTGGCACTGGGCTGCATGCCAATGGCGGCGAGTGCGGTGGACCTGGTTGAGGCTTACAACCTGGCGCGTACTTACGATCCGCAGTTTCAGGGCGCGCGGGCGGAGCGGGAAGCCAATGACTACGGCTCGAAAGAGGCGGGCACTGCCTACTATCCGCAGGCTTCCTATAGCCGCAGCCAGATTCAGACGGTGGGCGGTGCCGTGCAGAGCATCAATATCTCCCAGCCGCTGATCAGCCTGGATCGCTATGCGACCTACAAGCAAGCCGAGCCGCGCGCGGAGCTTGCCGAAGCTACCTTTCTGACGCGAGAACAGGAGCTGGCCACGCGTGTGCTGAAGTCGGTGACGGACTTGATCCGCGCGCGCGAAGCGGTGGTGCTGAACCAGGGCAAGATCGGCAGCTTTGAAAAGCAGCATGCGCGTGCCAAGCGCTTGTATGAGCTGGGGCAGGGCACCATTACCGACTTGCGCGACATCCAGGTGAAGTATGAGCAGGCCAAGGCCAACCAGATCAACCTGCTGGTGACGCAGCGCGCGGCGGAGCGTGTGTTTACCTCACTGACGGGAGTTGTCCCGACCGACAAGGATTTCCGCCTGCCGTCCGAGCACAAGCCGGTATCGCTGGAGGGATTGGACAGTTTCAAGACCAGGCTGGAGCAGAACAATCCCAGCCTCATCGCCAGCCGCCAGCAGGAGCGCATCAGCGAGTTGGAGGCGCAGAAGGTGAAGGGGAGCATGTATCCCACGGTTTCTCTTGCGCATACGAGGTCGATGTACACGGGGACGAACACCTCAAGCACCGGCATCACGATGCAAGTGCCGCTCAATGCCGGGTCTTACTACTCAAGCAGTGCTGCCGGAGCCAATGCTGTGCGAGCCAAGGAAGAGCGGCGTTTGGCGGAAGAGAAGGCGCGGGTGGAGTTGGATCGCTTGTATGGGCTGGTTCAGGCAGGGCAGGACGCTATCAAAATCAAGCGGACGGCGATTGATACGGCGGAGTTGTCGGTGGAGGCGAATCAGAAGAGTTATGACGCTGGGGTGCGAAGCAATATCGACGTTGTGAACAGTATTCAGGTGTTGTTTGAAGTGAAGAATGACTATGTCGCCGCTGTCACGCAACAGGCGGAAAACTTCGCGAGCTTGCTATTAATGACCGGTACGGACGCGGCACAAGTGCAACAGGCCGTCCAAACTTTTTTGTTTTGAATTTGAAAGCCGATGTTGACAGTGGAAAAGAAAATTATCGGACATTTAGATGGCATTTTCGGCAGGGAAATTAGGGGCTGGGTGGCCAACCTCGAAGTGCTTGGCGGGCCATTCAAGCTAACAATAAGAAAGGGAAGCGAAGAATTAGGAATGGCAGTATGCAATATGCCGCGACCCGATGTGGCGAAGGCGACAAAAGCCAAAGAGAATTGTGGTTTTGTCTTCAGGCTGCCAGCACCTCCAATAAACCCTTCGAAATTCGCAGCCGAACTGAGATTTTATGACACAACAACGGGCAAAGAAGTCAAATTGCTGACTCAAGGGGACAAAGAAATGTCGGTTGCGCCTGCAGAGAAAAACGTAAACATTAACTTCGTCGTTAAGGCAATCCTGAAGGAGATATCGGCCCTAAAGCTTGAAGTCAGCAAACTAAAAGGCCAGCAAAAAACACCTAATTCGGAAATCCACGGTGCGCAATCGGAAACCGACAAATTTAAGATGTGCGAAGAGTTTCAAGGCGGTGACGCCCTTCGCAGGTTACTTTCGAATAAGCAGAAGGTCATTTTATGTTTCGGCATTATCCCGTGGAAATTCAGACACCAGCGCCCCCAACATCTTATAAGTAAATTGAGGGAGAAATATAGCGCGGGCGTCGTATATTTCAACCCCAGCTTTGTTCGCGCAGCTCTTCCAAAGGTCTCGATCCGAGAGGTCGACGGCGACGTAGTAGAAGTTTCCTTGGCGACCGGACTATCGTCCTATGATTTTTATTCCTGTTCTGGGGCAGCCGGCTCTTCGGCAGTGATATCACGCATGCTTGCCCAGGTGTTCGAAGCAGTTGGCAACAGAGAGGTTATCCTTTCTAAGGTCGATCATCCGGGGTGGTGTCCGTTCCTGCGAAAGCTCTATAACGATGTAATCGTGTATGACAAGATGGACCTTATATCTGATTTCTCAAACTCCTCAGCGACGACAATACATTATGAGCGTGAGTTGGAGGAAGTGGCTGACCTTATTGTGGCGTCTTCGGCATCACTCATTAATACTATCTCCGAGAAAGAGAAGACTATATTGGTCAGAAATGCCGTAAACCCCGATACGTTTGCCGCCGCCTACAAATCGAGAAGGGAAAGTAGATTAACGCAACAGCCCGTTATAGGGTACTTGGGAGCAATATCAGAATGGTTCGATTTCGAGCTGTTGGCATCCGCGGCGAAAAAGCTGCCGGGGTTTCGGTTCCGAATTATCGGCGGTTGTGACACAACTATTCCAGAGAAGCTCCGCGCATTGAAGAATGTGGAATTTGTTCCGGAAATTCCATATGAAGGAGTCCCGGGCGAGCTCGAAAAGTTTGCCGTCGGCATAATTCCATTTAAGCTAACGAATCTAATTAAGCACGTCGATCCAGTAAAGGCATATGAATATCTTGCTGTCGGGTTGCCCGTGGTAGCAACCGATATGCCGGAGTTATTGGAATCTGATGGCGCCGTCTACAAATGCCGTACCAAAGAGGAATTTTGCCGCCGCATCGCGGAAGCGGTAAGGGGCTCCTTTGTCGCTAAGAAGATGGAACATCGACGGGCCATTGCCCAGGACAATACATGGGCCAGTCGTGCGTCTTTGCTGACATCCCATATTGACGCCTTGAGATCTCCGCCTTCGGTCAGCATCGTGGTCCTGCACTATGGAAATGCCATGCTCACCGAAAACTGCCTGTTCAGCATATTTAAGAATACTGAGCGACACGTCGAGGTAGTCGTCGTCGATAACTCAGGTGGCGCATTGGGGCAAAGCGCATATATCAATTCCCTCCGACAAAAAGGGGCGATCATCTACGAAAATCCGGGGGAGAATCTTGGTTTCGCGCGAGGCATGAACCTTGGAATACAGCGTTCAAAAGGCGACTTTGTCGTTTTGGCCAATAATGATATTTACGTAACTCCCGGCTGGCTGACAAAGATGGTTCAGCATTTCGCCTACAAGCGTCGACTTGGGATATTGGGCCCGGTGACCAATATGACGGGTAACGAACAGAAAATGCGGCTGGTCTATTCAGACATCGCTGAGATGGAGTTGTTTTCGAAACATATAAGCGAAGAGTTTTCGAGGAAAACGTTCCGCACCAATAATTTGGCCTTCTTCCTAACGATGATTCGACGGGACGTAATTGCGAAGGTTGGGTTGCTCGGCGAAGAGTACGAGGTTGGCTACTTCGAGGATGACGATTACTGCCGCCGTGTGGCTGCAGCTGGGTACGAGATAGGAATCGCCGATGACGTGTTCATACATCATGAACACTCGGCTTCATTTAGTCTTCTGGATGATGAGAAGAGACAGCAGATCTTTATATCAAATAAAAATAAATACGAAAAAAAATGGGGAGCCTGGGTACCTCACAAATATAGAGATGATCCTCTGTTTGGCTAACGATTCGGCATTCTTTTTCAATAATTTTCTGGTTGGTACCAGCGCGTCGCGCAATGGCTCAATATCATCTACATAAAATTGGTTCTGTTTCGCCGCTCGTGCCGAACCTGAAGCGTGCTTACCGAATACTCGCGACTATTCAGGAGAAAAAGCCGGAAAGCATCTACCCGATCCGTGTCCCTTCCATTGAACAATTTGAGCCGGAAAAGGTATATGAATCGGAGCTTATACAGGATGTGGTGACCCTTGCACATTACAGCAGGCCCGTGCCGCACGAGATTATAGAAAGGGCTTGGGAGTGTTTGTTTAAGCTGTCATTGGAGCTTTTTGAGATAAATGGCTTCCTAGGCGAAGACGGGAAGATAGCATGGCCTTCGGTATACGTTCACGGAGAAAGCAAGTTCTCGGATGGCAGCGAAGTTCATTGCGAAACCTGTACCCAGGCTTTGCGGACCTATTATGCGAGGGTGCGCCAAAATACGCCAAGTGCCAGTGATTTTGATTCACTCGCACATGGGGACGTCCATGCTGGAAATCTTATATATGTTGCCCCTTCGTTCCTTGCGATTGATTTGGAAAACATACATTCTGCACCGGCCTTTGCGGACTTATTTCTTTTTTCGCTGCTTGTGGAGGGTGCGGCTCCACATCTAAATGAGATGCTTCAACGATTTTCCGCGGCTATTAACCGAGCTCCGAATTATGATGTTGACTTGCGCCATGCTTTATCCATTATGTTGGTTCAATACTTTCGGGCGGCGGGCTCAACGAAAACTAGCGTCGGATGGGCGGTACATCACACGCTGGCCGCGTTGTCCGACGGCTTGAACAACCAGACTGTTGGATAGGGTGCTTTGCGGCCATTCTAGCGCTAGCAAGTCCAGATAGGAATCATGATGAACTTTAGGCGGTGATAATGCGGCTTTTATCCATTTTTGGAACCCGGCCTGAGGCCGTGAAGATGGCTCCAGTGGTTTCAGCGCTTCAGTCAACCCCTGAGTTTGATGCAAAGGTGTGTGTTACTGCTCAGCACCGCCATATGCTGGATCAGGTGCTCAGTTTGTTTTCTATAGTTCCAGACTACGATCTTGACGTAATGAGGGCCGGGCAAGACCTTACGGATATAACCGGGCGAATTCTATATGGTTTGCGGGACGTTTTAAGGGGCGGCCGGTTTGATCTAGTACTGGTGCATGGCGATACGACAACTGCATTGGCAGGCGCACTTGCTGCCTTTTATGAGAAGGTTCCGGTGGCCCACGTGGAGGCGGGCCTTCGAACAGGAGATATGTCCGCGCCGTGGCCCGAAGAAATGAATCGGTCCTTGGTCGGCCGAATTGCGCAAATGCACTTTGCACCAACCGAGCGCGCCAAATCTTGCCTACTGAATGAAGGAGTTAATCCTGGTGCAATTTGGGTAACGGGGAATACCGTTATTGACGCATTACACGCAGTCATGCGGAGAATGAGAAGCGATGGGACGATCAACGGTAGCTTGAGACGGAAGTTTGGCTTTTTAGACGAGGCTAAACACCTTGTTTTAGTGACTGGCCATCGGCGGGAAAATTTTGGCGGAGGACTGGAACGGATTTGCTTGGCGTTGAAGCGTTTAAGTGAGCGGTTAGACGTTCAGATCGTTTATCCCGTTCATCTTAACCCTGCGGTTCAGGAGCCCGTTCGCCGGATACTTCAGGGGGCGAGTAATGTGCACCTTATAGAGCCGCAGGAATACCTGCCATTTGTATATCTGATGAGCCGAGCCCATATTATTCTGACGGACTCGGGTGGTATTCAAGAGGAGGCGCCCGCTCTTGGTAAGCCTGTGTTGGTTATGCGGGAAACTACGGAGCGACCAGAAGCGGTAGAGGCGGGCACGGTCAAGTTGGTAGGTACCGACGCTGAACGGATTGTGGACGAAATTTCTGTGCTTTTGGACGACGGATGTAGTTACGAACGAATGGCTCGAGCTGTGAATCCCTACGGTGATGGGGAAGCGTGCCCGCGTATCGTAAATGCGTTGCTGTCGGCTTACCGAAGACATGAGGCGCTTGCGCCATAAATATTTTTTGGGGGGAAGGATATTCAATGGCTAAAAGCATGAACTGGACCGATTCCGACGGGCGCGGAATGGGTTACCAGTGTTTCAGTGTCAACCCGTTGTTGGCCACAAACCGTGAAACTCAACTTCGAATCGATCAATTGCGCGAGGATTTGTTATGCGTGGCCGGTCGATCGGTGCTTGATATCGGTTGTTATGCGGGGCTTGCGAGCATTGTTTCGCTTGAAATGGGCGCTACCAATGTACTGGCCACGGACGTCAGCGACAAATACTTTGTGCCCTTTCAGAAATGGATCAAAACGACCGGCGTTCCTTGTTCTTTAGAGGAGATCGACTTCAATTCGCTCGATACTCGGCATGCTAGGGATGTGGTTCTGTTTTTCGAGGTCTATCATTGGCTTGCGCATCAAGGAATATCCGCCGGTCGGGTGGCCGAGAAACTTAACATGCTCGCGAAATGCTGCATCGTAATTGAATCTCCTTTTGATAGAAGCGATCCGAGCATTGTCCGCTCCTTGGGCGATAAATCAGACATCTATCGACTCGATCTAGTGCTTAACGGGTTGAAAGGCATGGGATGGGGCGTGGAGTTTTACGGGCTTACCAAATACTTTCCCGGCGAGTACAACAGGGCAAGATTTCTTTTAACCCGGAGCGCCCTTTCGGCCTAAAGGCGAGAGCGAGTAGTACTGCCGTGACCGGCTCGTGCCTGGTCGGTCCAGATTACTTCTTCGGGTGATACCAATGAGCGGATTTGTTCGCAACCGTCGAGGAATTGTTTTGGCCGGTGGTTCCGGTACTAGGCTCTATCCAGTTACTACCTCTGTGTCGAAGCAGCTCCTGCCCGTCTACGACAAGCCCATGATCTACTACGCGCTGAGCACGTTGATGCTGGCTGGCATCGTCGACGTGCTGCTGATTTCAACGCCACAGGACGTGCCGCTCTTTCAGGCTTTGCTCAAGGATGGCAGCCAGTGGGGTATCAATGTCCAATACGCGGCGCAAAAAGCTCCCGAGGGCTTGGCCCAGGCCTTTCTTATTGGGCGCGACTTCGTCGGAGACGGTCCGTCCTGCCTTATCCTCGGGGACAACATTTTCTATGGACATGATTGGGATGCGCAACTGAGGTTGGCGGTCGCCACCGACCAAGGCGCCTGCGTATTTGCCTACCACGTAAACGACCCCGGCCGCTACGGCGTAGTGGAGTTTGACGGCAATCGCCGCGCAATCAGCATTGAAGAAAAGCCCGCGGCTCCGCGCTCCAACTATGCTGTCACGGGCCTCTACTTCTACGACGACCAAGTCTGCGACATCGCCGCCAGCATCAAGCCTTCCGCGCGGGGAGAATTGGAAATTACTGACGTCAACCGCGCCTATTTGGAGATGAACCAGCTTTCCGTGGAAGTGATGGGACGCGGTATGGCCTGGCTCGACACAGGCACCCACGACTCCCTTCTCGACGCAGCCCAGTTCATTTCGACCATCGAAAAGCGTCAGGGCCTCAAAGTCGCTGTCCCGGAAGAGATCGCCTACCGCAAGGGCTATATCGATGCAGCACAACTTGAGAAACTAGCCCAGCCGCTAAAGAAGAACGGCTACGGCCAATACCTGCTAAGCATCCTCGATTCGAAAGTTTTCTAGATCCATGCAGATCACTTCCACTGCGCTATCGGAGGTCAAGCTCCTGGAGCCCAAGGTTTTCGGTGACGCCCGAGGCTTTTTCTACGAGAGCTATAACGCGCGCACTTTCCGCGATCTCGTTGGCGGCTCCGGCGACTTCGTCCAAGACAACCACTCCCGCTCCGCCCGTGGTGTGCTGCGCGGTTTGCATTACCAGATTCGTCACCCGCAGGGGAAGCTGGTCCGTGTACTGTGTGGGGACATCTTTGACGTAGCCGTGGATATCCGACGAGGGTCGCCCAACTTCGGAAAGTGGGTAGGTGTGACGCTATCTTCAGAAAACCGCAAACAAATCTGGGTGCCGGAAGGCTTTGCCCACGGCTTCGTAGTCATGTCTGAATTCGCCGAGGTGCTCTATAAGACCACTGACTATTGGACTCCGGAACACGAGCGAAGCATCCTCTGGAACGATCCAGATCTTGCAATTGAATGGCCAATGGCTGGCGTCCCCGTCCTGTCCGCCAAAGATCGGGCCGGCAAGGCGCTGCGCGAAGCAGAGTTGTTCGACTACGCGCAGATGCAAGTGCAGGCATGTTCGGGCACCAAGACGGCTGCTTTACGCAGCACGCACGAATGATCCTCGTCACCGGCGGCGCTGGTTTTATCGGCTCCAATTTCATACTCGACTGGTTGGCCGGGCAAGACGAGCCGGTCGTCAATGTCGACAAACTTACTTACGCGGGCAACCTGGCGAATCTGGACGCCTTGCTGGGTGATCCGCGCCATATCTTTGCCCGTCAGGACATTTGCGACAGGTCCGCAATTGATGCCTTGCTGGCGCAGCACCATCCCCGTGCAGTGTTGCACTTCGCCGCGGAAAGCCACGTGGACCGCTCGATTCACGGCCCGGCCGAATTCGTCCGCACCAACGTCAACGGCACATTTAGCATGCTGGAAGCAGTGCGGGCTTACTGGTCCGCCTTGCCTGCTGAAGAGAGGCGCGGTTTCCGCTTTGTGCACGTATCGACCGACGAGGTCTACGGGAGCCTCGGCCCGCAAGATCCGCCCTTTACCGAGACCACGCCTTATGCTCCCAATAGTCCATATTCCGCATCCAAGGCCGCCTCGGACCATCTCCTACGCGCGTACCACCACACCTATGGTTTGCCTACGCTGACCACCAATTGCTCCAACAACTACGGGCCGTTTCATTTCCCGGAAAAGCTTATTCCGTTGATGATTGCGAACGCTCTCGCCGGAAAGCCCTTGCCCATATACGGTGATGGCCAGCAGGTGCGCGATTGGCTTTATGTGGGCGACCACTGTGCGGCGATCCGGCGGGTGCTAGAAGCGGGAAAAGTGGGCGAGGTGTACAACGTCGGCGGCTGGAACGAGAAGGCGAATCTCGAGGTGGTGCACACGTTGTGCGATTTGCTTGATTCCCTGTCACCTCGCGCTGACGGCGAATCCTACCGCGAACAAATTACCTATGTCGCCGACCGCCCAGGTCATGATCGGCGCTATGCCATCGATGCGCGGAAGATAGAACGCGAGTTGAATTGGAAGCCGTTGGAAACATTCGAAACCGGCTTGGAGAAGACCGTGCAGTGGTACCTCTCCCGTCAGGAATGGGTGCGCCATGTGCAGTCGGGTGAGTATCTGAAATGGGTGCAAAGGAATTACGGGGAGCGGTAGATATCTCGCCTCGTACATCCGCCAGAGCAGTCAATCAAATGCTCGTCCAAATGCTGGCGGCTGGTTATGGTCACGCACAAGCTGGCGTTTCTGCCGCAAGGCACTCAGGACGCCGCCGTTGCGGCTCATTGAGTTGGCGCGATTTCCGGAAATGGCGCCAGATTTGTGGCGCGATTCGTAAAATTGCGCCAATCGCGCCATCCTCAACCGTCCGTTGATTGGCCTGACTACTATCCACTCCACCGCAGACGGAAGAGACGCCGCGTTGGGTGGCGCCAGCAATTGCTGACTGCATTGCGCAGAATCGACAGGCTGTCCTGTATCCACAGACCGGGCCCCGCCGGCCAACCATTCCAGCGGGGCTCCTCCGCAGGCCGCGCACAGGCTTCTGCAAGACAGGGAAAGCAGAAGCCCACGCGAGACTCGGAATGAGCCCTCCGCAAGCGCGTCGCCATGCAGCGAGTTGCGCAATGCAGGCCCAACACCAAGCCTCACCATCACCCATGCAAGGCGCGCCGAATTCTCTCCAGCGCGTCATCCTTCAATGGCCTCGCGGCGATCTCGCGATAGATGCGACAACGAATGATCGGGTCGGCCGACAGGCCCCGGTACAGCGGATGCTGGGTCACCAGAATGTCCCGCCCCGCTTCGGCGTTGGCCCGGTAACTGGACCAAAGGTATTCCGCTGGATGTTCCACCAAGCCGGCGCGCACGGGGTTGAGCTCGATGTAGCGCATGCATTCGATCAGCGAATCATCGGTCTCGATGGCGGTGGAGAGATACGTGCCTTCCCACAGGCTGCCGCTGCGCTCATAGCGGCGATTGAAGTAATGCAGATAGCGCTTGCTCGCGCTCTGCATGGTCTTGCGCGTGGTGGAGGGCGTCTGCGGCGTGGCCAGCAGATGCAGGTGGTTCTCCATCAGCACGTAGGCGTGGATCGCCAGCCCGTGACGCGCGCAGTCATCCAGCAGGGTGCTTTTGAAGTAGTTGTAATCGGCGTCTTGCCGGAAGACCGGTGTGCGGTCAATGCCACGCAAGACGATATGAAGTGGACGACATTGCGCGTGGTAGCGCGGAAAACGGAGCATGGGCATGGCCTCCAGACGGATTTTCTGCCCCAAGTCCCTGCAGACGGAAGTCTGGCATGAATTTTCGCCATGGCGAGAAATTTTTCTGGTTCGTCATGCCGGGTCGATTCGGGTGATATAAATTCGGTCGAGCAGTCCACATTTCGCATTGAATTCAGCCGAACACTCTGCCATGCAGCTCATCCCCACCGCCCTGCCCGAGGTCAAGCTTCTCAGCCCGAAGGTCTTCACCGATGCGCGCGGCTATTTCTTCGAGGCGCACAACGCGCGCCGCTTTGCCGAGCTCACCGGACGCGCGGCGGAGTTCGTCCAGGACAATCATTCCTGGTCCGCGCGGGGTGTGCTGCGCGGCCTGCACTACCAGATCAATCAGCCCCAGGGCAAGCTGGTGCGCGTGCTCGCCGGCGAGATCTTCGATGTGGCGGTGGATATCCGTCGCCACTCGCCCAATTTCGGCAAGTGGGTCGGTGTGCGACTTTCAGCGGAAAACCGTCACCAGATCTGGGTGCCTGAAGGCTTTGCGCACGGCTTCGTGGTGGTCTCCGAGTTTGCGGAAGTGCTGTACAAAGTCACCGATTATTGGGCGTCGGAACATGAGCGCACGCTGCGCTGGGATGACCCCGAAATCGGCATTGCGTGGCCGGATGTCGGACCACTTGTTCTATCTGAAAAAGACCAGGCCGGAAAGCCACTTTGCGAAGCGGAATTGTTTGACCTGCAAGCCGGCGAGCACTAATCTTTCGCCACTTCTTTCGCCGCATTGCAATGTTTGCTCTGGAGAGCAGGTCATGATTCTCGTCACTGGTGGTGCTGGCTTCATCGGCTCCAATTTCATCCTCAATTGGCTGGCCGAAAGTGACGAGCCGGTGCTTAATGTCGACCGCCTTACCTACGCCGGCAATCTGGCCAACCTGCAAGCGCTCAAGGACGATCCGCGCCACATCTTTGCGCGGGTCGACATTTGCGATACCTCCGGCATCGAGACCCTGCTGGCCCTGCATCGTCCGCGCGCGGTGCTGCACCTGGCGGCGGAAAGCCATGTCGACCGCTCCATCCATGGACCGGAACAGTTCGTTCGCACCAATGTCACGGGAACCTGCAGCCTGCTGGAGGCGGTGCGTTCCTATTGGTCCGCGCTGCCGGACGATGAGATCGACGATTTCCGCTTCCTGCAGGTATCCACCGACGAGGTGTACGGCAGCCTGGCACCGAACGAACCGCCCTTCAGCGAATCGCGGCCCTATGCGCCCAACAATCCCTACTCCGCCACCAAGGCGGCTTCCGACCACCTGGTGCGCGCATACCGCCACACCTACGGCTTGCCCACGCTGACCACCAATTGCTCCAACAACTATGGGCCTTATCAGTTTCCCGAGAAGCTGATCCCGCACATGATCACCAACGCCTTGAGCGACCAGCCTTTGCCGGTGTACGGCGATGGCTCCCAGGTGCGCGATTGGCTCTACGTTGGCGACCATTGCATGGCCCTGGCGCAAGTGTTGAATGCGGGCGATGTGGGCGAGGTGTACAACGTCGGCGGCTGGAATGAAAAGACCAATCTTGAAGTGGTGCATGCCGTGTGCGACCTGCTGGATGAACTGGCGCCGCGCCAGGATGGCAAATCCTATCGCGAGCAGATCGTCCAGGTCGAAGACCGGCTCGGGCATGATCGCCGCTATGCCATCGATGCCCGCAAGATAGAACAGGAACTGGGCTGGCGGCCGCTGGAAAACTTCGAATCCGGCTTGCGCAAGACCGTGGAGTGGTACCTGGCCAATCCAGACTGGGTGCGCGATGTGCAATCCGGCGAATACCGGCGCTGGGTGGACATCAATTACGGCCCGCGATGGTGAACGATGCTGAAGGCCTGAGCCCATGAGAATCCTGATCACCGGCGCCAACGGCCAGGTCGGCCATGCACTGCAGGACAGCCTTGCCGGCAAGGGCGAGGTGGTCGCACTCGATCGTCGCCAGATGAACCTGGCCAACCCGCAGCAACTGCGCCAGGTGATTTCCGATCTGCAGCCGCAAATCATCATCAATGCCGCCGCCTATACCGCGGTCGACCAGGCCCAAACCGAACCCGATCTGGCCATGGCCATCAATGCCCATGCGCCGGAAGTGATGGCAAAAGAAGCCAGGCGCATCGGCGCGCTGCTGATCCACTATTCCACCGACTATGTCTTCGACGGCCGAAAATCCGGGGCTTACGTGGAAAGCGATGCCACCCATGCGCTCAACGTCTACGGCCACTCCAAGTTGCTGGGCGAGCAGGCCATCCTGGCGCAGGATGTTCCGGCACTGATTTTTCGCACGCAGTGGGTCTATGGCTTGCGCGGCAAGAATTTCATGCAGACCATGTTGCGCCTGGCCGCCGAGCGCGACGAATTGCGGGTGGTGGACGATCAATTCGGCGCGCCCACCTGGTCACACACCATTGCCCAGGCCACCGCCGGCGTGCTTGCGCTCGGCCAGGGGCAGGGCAGCGATTGGTGGCGCACGCATGCCGGTGTTTATCACCTGGTGGCGCAAGGCAGCACCAGCTGGTGCGGCTTTGCGCGGCGCATCGTCGAGTTGGCCCATCTGGAACACAAGCCGCGCGTAACTGGCATTGCCAGCGCCCAGTATCCGACCCCGGCCGCGCGACCGGCCAATGGGCGGCTGTCCTGCGACAAATTCCAGCAAACCTTCTTTGCCTTGCCTCAATGGGAGGCCGAGCTGGAAAAGTGCATGCGGGAAGGCGGCCTATAATTGCCGTTCGTATTTCCCTTCTTCACTCGCAAGACAGCTGACTAGGCAGGCCCATGTCCAAACAAATCCTGGTGACCGGCGCCGCCGGTTATATCGGTTCGCATACCTGTATTGAGTTGCTGGCAGCGGGCTATCGCGTGATTGCGCTGGACAATCTGTGCAACAGCTCGCGCCTGGCCATACAAAGGGTGGAAGAAATCAGCGGCCGCGAATTGCTGTTCCTGGAAGCCGATGTGCGCGACCGCAGCTCGCTGGACGCGGTGTTCAATACCCATGGCATCGATGCCGTGATTCATTTCGCCGGCCTGAAAGCGGTTGGCGAATCGGTGGAAAAGCCGCTCCTGTACTACCAGAACAATGTGTACGGCTCCATCAACCTGCTGGAGGCCATGGAACATGCGCGCTGCCATCGCATCGTGTTCAGCTCTTCGGCCACGGTGTATGGCGATCCGGAGTCGGTGCCGATCCGTGAAACGGCGCGCCTGTCCACCACCAATCCCTATGGCAGCTCGAAGCTGATGGTGGAGATGATCATCAACGATCTGGCGCGCTCCAGTCCGGCCTGGCAGGCCGGCATCCTGCGTTACTTCAATCCGGTGGGCGCGCATCCCAGCGGCCGCATAGGCGAAGACCCGCGCGGCGTTCCCAACAACCTGATGCCCTTCGTGGCCCAGGTGGCGGTGGGGCGGCGCGAGCAGCTCAATGTCTTCGGCAACGACTACCCCACGCCGGATGGCACCGGGGTGCGCGATTACATCCACGTGGTCGATCTGGCCCTGGGGCATGTGGCGGCGCTCAACCGCCTGTTTTCCTGCGAGGGCAGCTTCACGGTCAACCTCGGCACCGGCCGCGGCTACAGCGTGCTTGAAGCGGTGAAGGCATTTGAAGCGGCCAGCGGCAAACCGGTGCCTTATGAAATCAAGGGCCGGCGCGCGGGCGATATCGCCGCCTGTTATTCCTGTCCCGACAAGGCGCTGGAATTACTGGGCTGGCGCGCCGAACGCGACCTGGACGAAATGTGCCGCGACCACTGGCGCTGGCAATCCGAAAACCCGCAGGGCTATACCGAGGACTGATTTTCCGGCGCAATGAGGCGGCGGGCTCCGGCCGGCCCGCGCGCCCAGCCCTGTCCCGGCGTTGCCGACTTCACGCATTGCTATACTCTGGCGCAACTCATGGAGGCAGCGATGCAGGCATTGGCAGCACAGCGGCGCGCGCAGGGCACGCGCCGCGGCATCATCCTGGCGGGCGGCTCCGGCGAGCGCCTGTATCCCGCCACCAAGGCAGTTTCCAAGCAACTGCTGCCGGTGTACGACAAGCCCATGATCTATTACCCGCTCAGCACCCTGATGCTGGCGGGCATGCGCGATATCCTGCTGATCTCCACGCCACATGACCTGCCGCTGTTCCAGGCCTTGCTGGGCGATGGCAGCCAGTGGGGCATCAATCTCCAGTACGCGCCGCAGCCGCGGCCGGAAGGTCTGGCGCAGGCTTTCATCATTGGTCGCCAGTTCGTGGCCGACCAGCCCTCCTGCCTCATCCTCGGCGACAACATCTATTACGGTCATGACCTGGATGCCCAGTTGCGCGCAGCCACGCAAGAGCGCGACGGCGCAACCGTGTTCGCCTATCACGTGCAAGACCCGCAACGCTATGGCGTGGTGGAATTCGACGCCAATCGTCGCGCCGTCAGCCTGGAAGAAAAGCCGGCCCAGCCGCGCTCCAGCTACGCCGTGACGGGCTTGTACTTCTATGACCGGCAGGTGTGCGACATCGCCGCCGCCATTAAGCCGTCCGCGCGCGGCGAGCTGGAAATCACCGACGTCAACCGCGTCTATCTGCAGCAGGGACAGTTGGCGGTGGAAGTCATGGGGCGCGGCATGGCCTGGCTCGATACCGGCACCCATGATTCGCTGCTGGACGCGGCGCAATTCATCGCCACCCTGGAAAAGCGGCAAGGCCTGAAAGTGTCCTGCCCGGAAGAGATTGCCTTTCGCAAGGGCTATATCGACGCCGCCGCGCTGGAGCGGCTGGCGCAGCCGATGCGCAAGAACGGCTACGGCGCCTACCTGCTGAGCCTGCTGGAAAGGAAAGTCTTCTGATGGATTATTCTTGCCGCCCATGAGCATGCCACCTTCAGACCTGGACGGCGCGAGCTTCAGCGCCTTGCTGCAGAAGGCCCAAGCCGCGCGCAATGCCTCCAACTGGCCGCTGGCCATCACCTTGTACGCGCATTGCATCAAGGCTTCGCCGCAGCTGCCCGAGCTGCACCACAATCTGGCCTTGTGCCTGTTCGGAGCCGGACGCAGCAAGGAGGCAACGCTGGCCGCGGTCAATGCCTTGAAGCTCAAGCCGCAGCTGTGGCAGAGCAAGATCGTGCTGGCGCGCGCGGCCAAGACCCTGGGGCAGGTGGATCGCGCCGATCTTCTGTTTGCCGAGGTGCTGGCGGTGGACGCCGGCAATGCGGCAGCCCTGGCCGGTCGTGCCGATCTGGCCATGAACGAATTCGGCGATCCGCTGGAAGCCATGCGCCTGGTGCGCCCCTTGTGGCAAGACCCGGTGCATCGCAACGATGCCGAGCTGACCACGCTCATGGCCTCGCTTTACGATCGCGACATCGATGCTGCCGCGCTGACGCGCCAGGTGATGGATTTTTCGCGGCGCGCCCTGCGTTTGCCGGGCCTGCAATTCGCGCCACGTCCGGCACGCGCGGCGAACGCCCGACCCAGGGTGGCGCTGCTGTCGCCGCTGTTTTGCGTTTCACCCGTGTATTTCCTGACCATCGCCGGCTTTCGCCACGTGGCCAAGGGTTGCGAGGTGGTGGTGTTCAATCGCGGCGTCAAGCGCGATTGGGCCACCGAAGCCTTCGCCGAATTGGCCAGCGAGTGGAAGGATGTGCAACACCTGAGCGCCACGCAATTGGCGCAAGCCATTTACGACGCCGACATCGATGTCCTGTATGACCTCGGCGGCTGGATGGACCCGGTCGGCCTGCAGGCCTTGTCGGCCAAGCCGGCGCGCCAGCAATTCAAGTGGGTCGGCGGGCAGAGCATCACCACCGGCCTTTCCAGCTTCGATGGCTGGATCGGCGACGCCGGACAATCGCCGCGCCACTTGCAGCATCTGTACAGCGAGCCGCTGTGGAATGTGGAGGGCGGCTACGCCCTCTACACGCCGCCTGCCTATATGCCCAAGCCGGCCGCCATCAAGAGCGAGGTGCCGGCCATCTTTGCCAATCCGGCCAAGTTGTCGCGCGCCTTCCTGCGCATGCTGGCCCAGATGCCGGGCAAGAAATGCTTCATTCACCGCCAATACCGGCACGCGCGCGTGCGGCAGCGGATCGAATCGGTGCTCGATGCGAGCCAGGTGGAATACATCCATCCCGCCTCGCACCAGGAGGCGTTGGAAGCGCTCAACCAGCACAAGCTGATGATCGACACCTTTCCCTACAGCGGCGGACTGACCGCGCGCGAAGCCAGGGCGCTTGGTCTCAAGGTGCAGACCCGGGTCGGCGAGCTGTTTTGTGAACGCCATGGTGCGGAGTTGACAATCGATCAATGACCGTCGATCGATGAGCATCGGTCAACGAGCATCGGGCAATAAGCATCGGTCAAAGCATCGATCAATAAGCATCGCCACGCAGTCAATAACGAAACTGCAAGAAACGTAAAAGCGCTTTGCCGAGCGCGATTCCTGTAGGAAAATCCGGTACTTAGGGAAACGCCCGCTCGGGCGCCAAGGGGGGAAATTCGCATGGCAATAGATGGCTCTCTGAGGGCGAAGCTCAGCCGCGCGCAGGCTCTGCTGGACCGTCTTCTGCAGGGCTTGGCCATGTATCTCGTTCCGCTTGGCCTGGTCCTCCTGACCTTTGTGGCTATCGTCGCCTGGGACGGCATGTACGAGCGCCGTGGCGGCTTGGCCATGCC
>JAEVZY010000317.1 GCA_023392035.1 Pseudomonadota bacterium
GGGCATGGCGCTGGGACTGGTGCTGGTGCTGCTGGCGCTCCTGATCAATGCCGGCCTGATGCTGGTGCAGGGCGACGCCCAGGCCAGCGGGAGCGCGCAATGACGGCCTTGCTGGAGGTGGAAGGCCTGGTCAAGCGCCATGGCGATCGGCTTTTGTTCGACATCGAGCATTGGGCGATTCCGGCCGGCGCCGCCTTGGTGCTGACCGGCGTCAATGGCGCCGGCAAGAGCACCCTGCTGCGGATCCTGGCGGGACTGGAGCCGGCGGAAATGAAAGCCGGCCGATTCAAGGGCCAGCCATTCAGCCTGCATCCCTATCCGAAGTTCCTGCGGCGCGAGATCGTCTATGTGCACCAGCACCCCGTGATGTTTTCCAGCAGCGTCCCGGAAAACATCGGCTATGGCCTGGCTGCGCGCGGCGTGCCGCGCGATCAGATCCGGCAGCAGGTGGAAGCCGCCATGCAATGGGCCGGCGTCGAGCACTTGCGCCAGGCCGATCCGCGTCGCCTGTCGGGTGGAGAAAAGCAGCGCATCGCCCTGGCACGCGCACGGGTGCTGCAGCCGCGTCTGTTGTTGCTGGATGAGCCGACTTCCAACCTGGATGGCCAGGCGCGCGAGCAGTTGATTGCCCTGGTGCCTTCACTGATCGCAGCCGGTGCCAGCGTGATCATCGCCTGCCATGACCGCGACCTGATCAACCTGCCGGAAGTGCATCGCATCAAGCTGCGCGAGGGGCGCTTGCAGTGGCGCTGAGCCGCGCCTCAATCCTCTTGTTTCTCGTCCTGTTCCGAGTCCGGCTGCTGGTCTTCGCCCGCCTCGGAATGGTTTTTCCTTTTGCCGGGGACGCGCTTTTTCCAGCCCTTCAGGCGCGCCTCGAGATCCTGGCTGGCTGACTCGCCGCTTTTTTTCTCCTTCAGGGAATGGTAAAGCGCGATCAGTCGCTGGTTTTCGGCTCTTTGGATGGGAGTCAGGGTGGTTCCTGCCACGCGAGCGCCGGGCGGCACGGGAATTTCGCGCCGTTGTGGCTGTTCGCGGCCACGGGTTTCATCCGGCTGGCGTATCGGCCGTATGGTTTTGTCGGTAATGCGACTCATGCTTCAGATCCTTCGGAAGTCAGGTTCAAGCCTGTTGCGGCGGCGTGACCGGCCCCGGCAATGGCCGCCGTCGCGGGGCCCGGCAACAGAGTTTCAGCGCGGGCACGGGGCGAGATGCGTTTCGACCAGACTGCCATTTGTTCAATGAATCCCATCAGCCACAGGCGGAAGCTGACCGTATCCAGTTTGGATGGGTCGGCCTGGGAATCGAGCATCACCGTTCCGCTCAGGTAGTGCACGCCGATCCGCCCGCCAAAAGGCAATTGTTCTTCGCTGAGTGTGTTCCACTCCACCTCGGGCAGATCGCCGGCGCGCTCCAGGCCGGGGCGTACCGTGCCGGGACTGCCGAACACGGAAACGATATTGCTGATCGGGTCGGCCTCGATATTCACTACCCAGCGCTGATCGAACACCAGCGTGTAGATGCCGTGGGCATCGCGTTGCACGCGGCGCATGTCATGGAAGTCGGCGAAGTCGTCGACAATTATCTTGAGTGCTGTACTCATGTCGCCTGCCGGAAATTTCGGTTGCTCCTTGGTGAGCGAGCTTGCGCCCCAGTTCCGGATCCGGACCCCTGCGCGTGCGCCACGAAGACGGATGGACCCGCGCTAAGTAACAAGATCGCAACTTTTGTTCCGTGGCCGAACCGAGGATTTGCTCAGGGCAGGGGGCGCGCTCGGGTATAATCTCGCTTTCCCCGTTTCCAACAGCGCCTGGCCCATTGCGGCCTGCCGTCACCTCCTTGCCGACGCTGCCATGCTGATCTTCCCGGGCTCGAATGCCCTGTCGTCTTTCCGTTCCCAACGCCTGCTTGCCAAGCTTCAGGACATCGAACCCTCGATTTCCTCGATCTCGGGTCGCTACCTGCACTTCATCGACGCCACCGGCGAAATTTCCTCAGCCGAGCGCGAGCGCCTGGCCGCCATGCTCGAATACGGCGAACCCTTTGCGCACAGCGAGGAGGGTGAGCGCTTCGTGGTGCTGCCGCGCCTGGGCACGATTTCGCCCTGGGCCAGCAAGGCCACCGACATCGCCCGCAATTGCGGCCTCGCCGCCGTGCATCGCATCGAGCGCGGCGTGAGCTATTTCATCCAGCGCAAAGGCGGCCTGTTGGGTCGCGTCAAGCCGCTCTCCGAAGAACTGGCGGCGCAAGTGGCAGCGCTCTTGCATGACCGCATGACCGAAGTGGTGGTGCGCGATGCCGAACAGGCCCAGGCCCTGTTCCAGACCCTGCAAGGACCGCCGCTGGAATTCATCGACGTGCTGGCCGGCGGGCGCGCGGCGCTCTCCACGGCCAACACCGAACTCGGGTTGGCGATGTCGGAAGATGAAATCGACTACCTGCTGGAGGCCTTCACCCGCGCCGGACGCAATCCGACCGACGTCGAATTGATGATGTTCGCGCAAGCCAACAGCGAACATTGCCGCCACAAGATTTTCAATGCGCAATGGACCATCGATGGCGAGGCGCAGGACAAATCGCTGTTCGCCATGATCCGCAATACGCACCAGATGCAGCCGCGTGGCACGGTGGTGGCCTACAGCGACAACTCGTCCGTGATCGAAGGCGGCGAAGTGATGCGCTTCTACGAGCGCGGCGCAGAGGCCGGCCACGCCTATCGGGAAAGCCGCGAACTGACGCACATCCTGATGAAGGTGGAGACCCACAATCATCCGACCGCGATCTCGCCTTTCCCCGGCGCATCCACCGGCGCCGGCGGCGAGATTCGCGACGAAGGCGCCACCGGCCGCGGCGCCAAGCCCAAGGCCGGCCTGACCGGCTTCACGGTCTCGAACCTGATGATCACGCACTCGGTGCAGCCCTGGGAAAACGCGCGCGATGTGGCACAGCCGCCTTCCGCGCGCGCGCCGCACACGCAAGCCGGCATCACCGGCAAGCCGGAGCGCATCGCTTCGCCCTTGCAGATCATGATCGACGGCCCGCTGGGCGGCGCCGCCTTCAACAATGAATTCGGACGGCCCAACCTGGCCGGCTATTTCCGCAGCTATGAACAGAACGTGGGCGGTCGCGTCTTCGGTTATCACAAGCCGATCATGATCGCCGGCGGACTGGGCAATATCTCGGCCACCCTGACGAAAAAAGAAGCGCTGCCGGTGGGCAGCCTGTTGATCCAGCTCGGCGGCCCCGGCATGCGCATCGGCATGGGCGGCGGCGCCGCCTCGTCCATGGCCACCGGCGCCAATACCGCCGACCTCGACTTTGATTCGGTCCAGCGCGGCAATCCCGAAATGGAGCGGCGCGCGCAGGAAGTCATCAACGCCTGCTGGGCCATGGGCACCGACAATCCCATCCTTTCCATCCACGACGTCGGTGCGGGCGGCCTGTCCAATGCCTTCCCGGAAATCACCAATGATGCGGGGCGCGGCGCAATTTTCGATCTGCGCCAGGTGCCGCTGGAAGAAAGCGGCCTGGCCCCGCGCGAGATCTGGAGCAATGAATCGCAAGAGCGCTATGTGCTGGCGATCAGCCCGGACAGCCTGCCCCTGTTCCGCGCCTTCTGCGAACGCGAGCGCTGCCCGTTCGCCGTGGTCGGCACCGCCACTGAAGAGCGGCAACTGAAAGTGCTCGACCCGGAACATGGCAATGCGCCGGTCGACATGCCGATGGAAGTCTTGCTCGGCAAGCCGCCGCGCATGCAGCGCGACGTCAAGCGCGAAAGCCAGAGCTTGCCGGCGCTGGACCTGACCGGCGTGGTGCTGGAAGAAGCGGCCGAGCGCGTGCTGCGCCTGCCGACCGTGGCCGACAAATCCTTCCTCATCACGATTGGCGACCGTACCGGCGGCGCGCACACGGTGCGCGACCAGATGGTGGGGCCCTGGCAGGTGCCGGTGGCCGATTGCGCCGTCACCAGCATGAGCCTGGAAGGCTATCTGGGCGAGGCCATGTCGATGGGCGAGCGCACGCCGCTGGCGGTGATTGACGCGCCCGCGTCCGGCCGCATGGCGGTGGGCGAAGCCCTCACCAATATCGCGGCCGCGCCGATTGCAGACATCTCCGACATCAAGCTGTCGGCCAACTGGATGGCCGCTTGCGGCCAGCCCGGACAAGACGCCGCCCTGTATGACACCGTGCGTGCGGTCGGCATGGAATTGTGCCCGGCACTGGGCATCTCGATCCCGGTCGGCAAGGACTCCTTGTCCATGCGTACCACCTGGCGCGATGCCGAAGGCGACAAGTCGGTCACGGCGCCGGTGTCGCTGATCGTGTCCGCCTTTGCCCCCGTGCCCGATGTGCGGCGCGCGCTCACGCCGCAGTTGCAGCGCGATGCCGCCGAAACCGCGCTGATCCTGATCGATCTGGGCCGCGGCAAGAACCGCATGGGCGCTTCCGCCCTGGCGCAAGTGCTGCAGCAAATCGGCAATGAATCGCCGGACGTGGATTCGGCCGATGACCTGAAGGCTTTCTTTGTCGCCTTCCAGGACTTGAACGCCCGCGGCCAGCTCCTGGCCTATCACGACCGCTCCGACGGCGGCCTGTACGCCACCCTGTGTGAAATGGCCTTTGCCGGCCGCTGCGGCATCAGCGTCAATCTCGACATCCTGGCCATGGAAGGCGAGCACGCCTCCGACTGGGGCGACTCCAAGAACTGGGCCAGCCAGGTCGGCGAACGGCGCAATGAACTCACCCTCAAGGCCTTGTTCAACGAAGAACTGGGCGCGGTGATCCAGGTGCGCGCAGCAGAGCGTTCCGACGTCATGAACCGCTTGCGCGAAGCCGGGCTGGGCGCCTGCTCGCACATCATCGGCAAGCTCAACGATCGCGACGCCATCGAATTCACGCGCGACGCCAAAGTTGTCTACCAGCAGCCGCGCAGCAGCCTGCACCGTGTCTGGAGCGAAACCAGCTGGCGCATTGCCCGCCTGCGCGACAACCCGGCCTGCGCCGACGCCGAATACGAGCGTCTGCTGGATCTGGAAGATCCGGGCATGACGCCGCGCCTGAGCTTCGATCCGCAAGAAGATATCGCCGCGCCCTTCATCGCCAGCGGCGTGCGGCCGCGGGTGGCCATCCTGCGGGAACAGGGCGTCAATTCCCATGTCGAAACGGCTTATGTGATGCACAAGGCGGGCTTCGAGGCGGTCGACGTCCACATGAGCGACCTGATCGCCGGCCGCGCCCGCCTGGACGACTTCAAGGGCTTGATCGCAGTGGGCGGATTCTCTTACGGCGACGTGCTGGGCGCGGGCGAAGGCTGGGCCAAGACCATCCTGTTCAATGCTGCGCTGGCGGAACAGTTCTCGGCGTTTTTCCGGCGCGCCGACAGCTTCAGCCTGGGCATCTGCAATGGCTGCCAGATGATGAGCAATTTGAAGTCCATCATCCCCGGCGCCGAACACTGGCCCAAGTTCACCCGCAACAAGTCGGAGCAGTTCGAAGCCCGCTTCGGCATGGTGGAAGTGGCCGATTCGGCCTCGATCTTCTTCGCCGGCATGGCCGGTACGCAAACGCCGATTGCCATCGCTCATGGCGAAGGCTTTGCCGACTTCTCGCAAACCGGCGATCTGGCGCAGGCGAAGGTGGCGATGCGCTTTGTCGACAATCGCGGCCAGGCCACCGAAACCTATCCCTTCAACCCCAACGGCTCGCCCGGCGGCATCGCCTCGGTGACCAGCAATGACGGCCGCTGCACTGTCTTGATGCCGCATGCGGAGCGCGTGTTCCGCAGCGTGCAACATTCCTGGAAGCCGGCCGGGTGGGGCGAAGATTCACCCTGGATGCGCATGTTCCGCAACGCGCGCAAGTGGGTCGGCTGATTCAACAGGCAGCAAGGGGCTCATGATCAGCAATTTTCACATCCTGCTGATCGGAGCCTTGCTCTGTCTGCTGATGATGCTGGTCATGCTGTCGATCCAGCGCAGCCGCTTGCCGGGCGTCACTGACTGGATCGTCGGCAACCTGTTCGGGGTCGCCGCTTTCATGCTGTTTGCCTATGGCCGCGAACTGCCGCCGCTGGTGGCCTATGAAGTGGCCGACGCGGTGGATGCCGCCGCCTTTGCCGCCATTGCGCTGGGGTTTCGGCGCTTCTTCGGTCGCGCGCCCTATATCGGCTGGCTGGTGGCCAGCGTGGTGGCGGTATTCGCGGCAATCGCGGTTTTTCATTACGTCTACGATTCCTTTGCCGCCCGCACCGCGGTCATCGCGCTGCAGCAGGGCGCGATGGCGGCGTGGATCATCCTCACCATCCACGGCGCCAAGCCGACGCCGGCACAACGCTCGCGCTATCCCCTTCTGTTCACCAAGGCGGTCGCGATTGCCATCGTGCTTGGCCATGCGTTGCGCACCATCATTTACTTTGCACGCAGCGGTGAAATGACGGCCCTGCTGCAGCCTTCGCCCTGGAATCTGCTGTTCCTGTCGCTCTCCACGGTGATGCTGCCGGCCTTTTCCTTCGGCGCCATCATGATGGTGCACGACCGCATGCTGGCGCGCCTGGAAGACCAGGCCAATCACGACTTTCTCACCGGCGCCTGGACCCGGCGCGCCTTCTACGATCTGGCCGAACGCGAAATATTGCGGGCGCGCCGCAATGGCCGTCCCATGGCCTTGCTGCTGATCGACGTCGACCACTTCAAGCAGATCAACGATTCGCTCGGCCATGCCGAAGGCGACCGCGTGCTGGTCGATCTGGTCTTGCGCGCCGAGAGCGTGATTCGCGAGGGCATCGATCACTTCGCCCGCATCGGTGGCGAAGAATTTGCCCTGCTGTTGCCCGAAACCGGAAGCGAGGCGGCACTGGCGGTGGCCGAGCGCTTGCGGGCCATGATGCGCAGCGCCGACGCGCCCGCGCGCCGGCCGGGCTACAGCATTTCCACCGGCATTGCCATTTCAAGCAGCGGCGAATCCCTGCGCGACATGATGCGTCGCGCCGACCAGGCCTTGTACCAGGCCAAGCAGGGCGGCCGCGACCGGGTGGTGCTGCAGTCGGTTTGATCGTCCTGTCCTGCAAAGGAGCAAGCATGCGTCGTATCGATTCGCGCCGGTCCTGGCTGCAGTCCCTGCTTGGGCTGCTCCTGCTTTGCTGCGTCAGCGTGCCGGTGTTGGCCGACGATGCCGCGCCGCTGGTTCTGGGCACAGCCACGCCGGGCGGCGGTTTCCCGGTCTATGGCGAGGCCCTGTTGCGAACCGTCGCCAGCACCGACCCCGAACTGAAACTTGAAGCCCGCAATACCAAAGGCAGCCTGGAAAACATTCCGCTGCTGGAGGCGGGAAAACTGGATTTCGGCCTGGTGCAGGGCGAGGCCGCCTATCAAGCCTGGAACGGCATCGGACAGCCGCCGTCGCGCCTGGCGATCGTTGCCGCCATGTATTCCACGCCCGGGATGTTTGTCGTCAATCGCGATTCGACCTATCGCAACATCGCCGACCTGAAGGGCCGCCGGATTGCCTTCGGCGCCAAGGGCTCGGGCCTGGTGCTGCTGGCGCGCTATGTGCTGGATAGCCTGGGCATGGATCTGGAACGCGATTTCCAGGCGGTGTTTCTGGATCGCGCCGGCGATGGTCCCCTGATGCTGGCTGCCGGCCAGGTGGATGCGCTGTGGGGCGCCGGTCGCAGCTGGCCCGGATTCGCCACGGTGGCCAATTCAACGCGCGGTGCACGTTTCATCGTGCCCGATGCGGGGGAGCGTGAGCGGATCCTGGCCAAACACGGCTTCCTGAAAGCGCTGGAGCTGCCCGCCAACAGCTTTCGCGGCCAGGACCAAGCGCTGCAATCGGTCGGTTCATGGAGCTTCATCCTGGCGCGTCCCGAGCGCAACGCCGATGCCGCATACCGGCTGGCGCGTGCCATGCACAAGGGCGAAAGCCTGATCGGAAAATTTTTGCCGCAGGCGGAAGAATCGACCCTGGCCAATACCCTGAAAGCGGCCCCCGCGCGCGACCTGCTGCATCCGGGCACGCTGCGGCTGTTGCGCGAGGAGGGCATGCTGGCGCAATGAGCGCCGGCGCGCTCAGGCCGCCTTCAACTTCGCTTCGCGCGCGAACACCTCTTCCATTTCGCGCCGGAAGCGCACCGCTTGCGACTCCGCCTTCAGTTCGACATCGTCCCAGCTCACTGCCTGGCCGGCCGCGATCGGGCGCTTCAGTTTCACGCCATGCGCCAGGCCCAGCGGCAAGCCGTTCAGGCGCATGGAGTCCGCGGCCGGCATCAGCTTGCCATACACGGTGAAACCGCCTTCGCCATCAAGCAGCTCACCCGCGGCCAGGTCGCGCTTGGCGGTGGCCACCACATCGCCGATCCAGCCGATCGGTGCGCCGGTAGGCTCGTTGCGCAAGGCGGCCGATGCCACCGAAATGCCCAGCTCCAGGCCGATCAGGTGGAAGGGTTTGTACATCGAGGAGTACTTGCCGGAAGGATCGGTGATGAGGCCATATTCCTTGAAGCAGCGCTCCACATACTCGCTGCCGGCGGCAAAGGTCACATACACGCCCCAGCGCAGGTCGCGGAACACCGGACGCTGGTCGCGCTCAAGGCTGGAAATCACTTCCACCTGGCCGCGATGTTCCAGGATGCCGCCATCGCTTTTCGGCTTGAGGATGCGCGCCAGGTCGTCCACGCCCACCGGCGGGAAGGCCAGGCCGTCGCTCGGCGCGGAAAGGCCGGTGGCGTTGGCCACCGCCGCCATTTCGATCGCGCTCTTGGTGCCGTCCAGGAAACTGTTGAACATCTGAGCATTCATGCCGCCCAGACGCGCCTCTTCGGCGCTGAGGCCGTAGTAGTTCCACACCGTGTCCGGGGTTGAGCTGTGATAGGTCGGCAGATACTTGGTGCCCTTGCCGGCGGCGATCACTTCGAAGCCGGCGGTGCGCGCCCAATCCACCATCTCGCAGATCAGCGCCGGCTGGTCGCCATAGGCCAGCGAATAGACGATGCCGGCGTCATCGGCGCGGCGCTTCAGGAGCGGGCCGGCCAGGCAATCGGCTTCCACATTCACCATCACGATGTGCTTCTTGTGCTCACAGCAGGCCAGCACGTGGGCAATGCCGGCCGCCGGGCTGCCGGTGGCATCGATGATGACGTCGATGAAGGGCGAGGCGATCAGCGCCATGCTGTCTTCAATGATGGCAGTGCTGCCTTCCTTGTGCGCCTGTTCCAGCGTGCGTGCGCCGTAGCGCTCTTCCTGCCAGTGCACATTGGCCAGCGCGGCGCGTGCGCGTGCGGCGGAAAGGTCGGCAATGCCCACCAGGTGCATGCCGGGCGTGCGCGGCACCTGCGACAGGTACATCGAGCCGAATTTGCCGGCCCCGATCAGGCCCACGCGGACCGGTTTGCCTTGCGCCTGGCGGGCGCGCAATTTGGCGTAGAGATTCATGCTGCTCCTTCGTTATTGTCGTTATTGCAGAGAGAGGATACGCGCTCAGGGGAGGGCGGGACAAGGGTATTGACCGGACAAGTGCTTGCCCGGCAAGCGGCGATGTCTTGTCAGAAATGGCATTGGCAGCGCTTGACGGGCGGGTTAGGCTGGCGGGCGCTTTCCCGTTTCATCATGCCCGTCAAAGTCACTTCCACTGGTTTGTACGTCATTCCTCGCCGCCGTGCGCAGGCGCAGGTGCATCGCTTGCCGACGGCCGACCTGGATGCCTTGCCGGGCGCGCCCGGGGTCTACATCTTCCGCGACGCTCGCAAACGCGCGCTTTACATAGGCAAAAGCATCAACATCCGGCAGCGGGTGGCGACCCATCTGCGCGATGGCGAACAGGCCGAGATGCTGACATACGCACGGCGAGTGGAAGCCATCGAAACCGCGGGCGAACTGGGCGCGCTGCTGCAGGAGATGACGCTGATCCGGTCCCTGCAACCGCCCTTCAACAGCCTGCTGCGCAGCGTCGATGAGCCCTGGGTGTTGGCTGGCCGGCGCGGCGCACTGGAGATCGGCACCATGCGCGCCGGCGATGCCCATGATTCCGGCCTGATGGCCTGGGGCGCCTTCGCTTCACATGAGCGGGCGCGCGCCGCCTTGTCCGGCCTGCTGCGCAGCGCGCGCCTGTGCCCCGGCCTGTCCGGCCTGGAAAGCATTCATCCGCAGCGCGGCTGCTTTGCCAGCCAGCTGGGCCACTGCGGCGGCGCCTGCCGCGGCGAGGAAAGCCTGGAAACTTATCGCCGCCGCCGCAGCCGGGCACTCAATGCCCTGCAAGCCGGCAATTGGCCGTACGGCGGCGCAATCGGCATCGTCGAGGAAAGAGCGGGCTTGCGCCAGGTGCATGTCATCGACGGCTGGTCTTACCGCGGCTTGCTGGAAGCGGATGGCCAGCCGGCGCTGCCCAAGGGAAGTTTCGATCCCGACATCTACCGGTTATTGGGCAGGCGGCTGGCGGCGGGAGAGTTGTCAGTCATCCGCCTCAAGGGTTGAACCGGACAGTTCTTCTTCATCGGCCTTGGCGCTCTGCGTGACCGGCGCCACTTGGGTCGAAGACGGCGCTGCCTGCACGGGCCGCGGCGTGGAAGCGGCTTGTCCCCTGACAATGGGCGCGTCGGTGATCATCAATATGCCGTCTTGCTGGAAGCGCAGATCTCCCTGCGCCAGTTTGAAGACGAGTTCCATCGATTTCTTGTTGATGGCTTTGAAGGTGGCATTGCGTGCATTCTCTGCATGCTTTTCGACCTTGTGGGCCGCCAGCTCGATGTTCAGCTCCTTGTTGAGCTTTTTCTTTGCGGTGGCCAGCAGGGTGGCAAGCTGCTTTTCATCCAGGCCCATTCTCTTGAGCGCCTGCGTCTCCTCATCGGTCACCAGCTTGGCCATCGCCAGCAGGAAATCATTGTAGGGAAGGCTCAGCAAGTGGGGCGCAAAGAAATAAAACGTCTTGAGAATTTCAATGAGCCCGGTTTGTGGCCGCAGGCACTTGCCGACCGTCTCGGCCAGCCACATGAAAGCATTGAGAAAGGCCTGGACCGCGATGCAATTGGCTTGGCCGAAGTAGATGTTCAAGAGGCCCTTTTGGATATCGCTCGGCTTGTCCTCGACCATGGCCAGCCAGAACTGCTTCAACAGGTCGGGAGGAACGTCGGTTCTATGTGTCAGTGCGCGCAGCGACTCCAGCGCAAGGTTCAATACGTGGTCGCCCTGCTTGGCCAGCTTGGTGATTTCGATATCGCGCTTGTGCCCCGGCGCTATCCCGGATATCTCTTCGAGCAGCTGATCAAAGAGCTGTTCAAGACAGCCGTTGAGATAGGCCGCTTCAAAGGCTTTCTGACCGGTGAAATATTCGCATTCGTTTTCCTCGTTGCGCTTGGTCAGGCCGCGCTGGCCCCAGTTGCGCAGAGGCCCGTCCCCTCCTCGGGTCCAGGCCCATTCTTTGCCAAAGATGGCCTGGCCCTTTCCAAATAATTTTTTTACGGCGCAAAAGCCGATGATCATCACTTTTGCCGGCAGGGGCAGGCGGGCAAAGCTTTCGGCATTGATCCACTCGCTGGCGGCATCGGGGTAGGGAGGCGCGTCCACTGTGTGGAATTGAGCCAGAACGCGCGTGCTTTCCTTGCGTGCCACGGTCAGCGCAATTTGCAGGCGTTGATTGATGTCCGCTTGCCATTCGGGGGAATGGATGCGCCCCGGCGACGATTCGCTGCGCATGCGCGAGGGGGAGCCGGGTGAGCTTGGTTCGAGCCGGCTTTCCGGTGAAGCAAGAGGTGTGATATTGCCGAGCGCATGCCGGGAGGTCGAAGTCGAGGCGGGGCTGGTCATGCCACCGACAGTTGTCGTGCTTGTGGTGGTTGTCGTGAGGACGGCCGTGGTGCTTGTGGTTGACGTGGTGGTGACCGGGGCGGTGGTACTGATTGGCGCGCGTGGCGAGTTCGGCTGGCTGCTTGATTTGACCGCGTTGGACGCTTTCGGACTGCTCAGCGAGCGCGGCAGCTTGCGCTGCGTATCTTCCACTTCCCGTTTGACGAGCGAGACGCGATAGGGACTGTTGGCGGGCGATGAAGCGCGCTCGCTTTGCGGGGACAGCGTTTTCGATTCGGTGCCTGCCTTGTTGATTGAATCCGGGGCGTCCATGGTTTTACGGCGCGGCGACTTCAAGTGCGGCGATTTTGATCCGGTCTTCGAAAAGCTTCTGACAAACTGGCTCAGCCGCCTTGGCGACTTGGATTTTTCCGGAGGGGAGGCTGACAAAGTGGTGCTCCTTGGTGGAATGATGTGAGAAGCGCCGCTCGATGCCGAATCAGGTTTTTGGTCGGGCCTGCGAACTTGGCGCAAGCGATGGGTGCGCCAGTCGGACCGCCGGTTCGGCAGTGTTTCCGCACGGCCTCAGTGGGCCTTTCTGATGCGCGTCAAACGCCCTTGCATTCGAAAAATTGCGTGCAGTCACGCATAAGCGACCTTTATCGTCACCCCAAAAAACTTCAACTATCCTTAATCCTTGGTCGTCCTTACCATGCTTTGCACAGAGGGAAAGCCTTTCGTCATCAGGGTTTTCCGCGGAAGTCAGCTCAAGGAGACCAGCCATGAATACCGCACCCGAAATCGATCGCCACGCCTACAACGCCGCGTTCTACGAGCTGGGCTTGCGCTGGTGCTGGGACGAAGACACCTGGCGCGACCTGGCTGCCATCGGTTGCGAGGACAGCCGCATCAAGACTTATCTGCAAAAGCAGCAGCCGCACCTGCTGACCGCCTACGACGCCGAATTCCTGGTGTCGGTGATCAAGGACGCCAAGGCGCGCTGCTACGACAGCCTGCGCGGCAGCGCGCTGCATACGCTGGACTGGAAAGCTTTCCAGGGCGCGGAAGTCGGCGTTTGAGCCGGCCCGCGCGCATGCCGGCATTGCCATTCACCTGCCTGCTTTTGCGTCGCCGCGGCCAGTGCACGCGGCGACAACGCTTTCAAATCGCTTTGGAGTTTTAAATGGTTCAGCACTGGGTCCGTTACCAACATGCCGGCGAAACCGGCTTTGGCACCATCGATGGCGATCGCATCCGCGTCTTTGCGGGCGACATGTTCGATGCGCCCACGCCCACCGGCAACTACCTCGACGCGCGCGAAGCCACTTTGCTGGCGCCGGTCTTGCCGGGCAAGGCCATCGCCCTGTGGAACAACTTCCATGCCCTGGGCAAAAAGCTCAATCTCTCGACCCCGGCCGAGCCGCTGTACTTCATCAAGCCCAACAACACCTACCTCGATCCGCAAGGCGTAATCAGGAAGCCGGCGCAGGAAGGCAAGGTGGTGTTCGAAGGCGAGCTGGCGATCGTGATCGGCAAGACCGCGACCTGCGTTTCCGAAGAAGCGGCGCTGTCGCATGTGTTCGGCTACACCTGCATCAATGACGTGACCCACGCGGAAATTTTGAACCGCGATCCGTCCTTTGCCCAATGGACCCGGTCCAAGGGCTTTGACACGTTCTGCCCGATCGGCCCGGTGATTGCCACTGGCCTGGATCCGGCCACACTCACAGTGCGCACGATTTTGAATGGCGACGTGCGCCAGGATTATCCGATTTCCGACATGGTGTTCAGTGCGGCGCAACTGGTGTCGCGCCTCTCGCACGACATGACCCTGAATCCGGGCGACATGATCATGTGCGGCACCTCGGTCGGCGTGGGCTCGATGAAGCCCGGCAGCACCGTGGAAATCGAGATCGGCGGCATTGGCCGTCTGGTCAACAGGTTTGAGTAATTTTGCGCCTGCGCGCCGGCCGGCCGGGGGCCTGCCGGGCAAGGGTGTCGGAGGAAGACAATGAAAATAGCAATCGTGGGTGCGGGCGGAATCGGCGGCTATGTCGGCGCCAAGCTGGCCCTGGCCGGGGAGGACGTCACCTTCATGGTGCGCGGCGCCAACCTGGAAGCGATCAAGAAGAACGGCATCAAGCTGATCGCCAACGATGGCCGCGAGTTCGTGGCCAGCAATGTGCGCGCCACCAACAACTATGAAGAAGCCGGAGTGCAGGATGTGGTGATCCTGGCCCTGAAAGCCAACCAGGTGGAAGCCGTTGCCGACGACGTGCCCAAGCTGTTCGGGCCGGATACCGTCGTCGTCACCATGCAGAACGGCATCCCTTACTGGTACTTCCACAAGCACGGCGGCGAACTGGCCGGCCGTCGCGTGGAAAGCGTGGACCCGAGCGGCAACATCCTGGCCAAGATCCCGGCCGAGCGCGTGCTGGGTTGCGTGGTCTATCCCGCTTCCGAACTGATCGCGCCGGGCGTGGTGCAGCACATCGAAGGCGAGCGCTTTCCGCTGGGCGAACTGGACGGTTCCGACAGCGAGCGCGTGCAGCGTGTATCGGCCGCTTTCGTGCATGCCGGTTTGAAGGCGCCGGTGCTGTCGGATATCCGCTCTGAAATCTGGTTGAAGCTGTGGGGCAACCTGACCTTCAATCCGATCAGCGCGCTGGCGCATGCCACGCTGGTGGATATCTGCCAGTTCCAGCTCACGCGTGAACTGGCGGCCGGCATGATGACCGAAGCCGCGGCCGTTGCCCAGAAGCTGGGCGCGTCGTTTCGCGTGCCGCTGGAAAAGCGCATCGAAGGCGCGGAGAAGGTCGGCAAGCACAAGACTTCCATGCTGCAGGACGTGGAAGCCGGTCGGCATCCCGAGATTGACGCCCTGGTCGGCTCGGTGATTGAACTCGGTCGCCTGACCGGCACGCCGACGCCGCATATCGACACCGTCTACGCCCTGGTGAAACTGCTGGCGCGCACGATGCAGGAGCAGTCGGGCCAGGTGAAGTTGATGGCGGCTGCGGCTTGAGTTTCTGATCCCTTCTGTTGTGAGTAAAAAGGCTGGCCGGGTGCCAGCCTTTTTGCTTTTTGCTTTTTGATGGCCGTGTTCACTCTGCCAGTCGGCCCGCCTGCAGGACGCCTTGGTTGCTGTCGATTCGGACGCCCGATTCGATAATCGTCATTTGAGCCTTTGTTGGTCTTTGTGCCATCTAATTTTCCTTACGTCTATCTGACCCATTGACGAGACTGCCGCGCGTACGCCTACCAATCTGGTCGGCGCCTTCCTATTTCCACAATAAGGAATCCCGCGTATGGCAGCACTGGTGGTCGGCGCCGATCTGGGCTTGGGCAATTCTTCCCTGAACACTCTTGGCCTGAGCCAGGGCAGCGCGGCGCAAGGGCAGGCCGGGGAGAGCGTGTATGTCAATCTTGGCACCGGCAACCTGGTGCTGCAGCAGCAGGACGAGATGCTGTTCGGCTTGGGCATGCCGGTTTCCTCGCTACGCACCTACAACAGCCAGGGTGTCGTGGATGGCGACAACAACGACAACTGGCGCATCGGGTTTTATCGACAGCTGGGCGGGATCACGGAAACGCCGGGCGCGCTCGGCAGCAGCATTGTGCGCACCGCCGCCGATGGCGCCAACGAGCGCTATGTGTGGAATGCGGAACGCGCCTGTTACGTCAGCAGCGACGGCGCCGGCACTTACCGCACGCTGACGCTTCAGCCCGATGGCGCCTGGCTTTGGCAGGATGGCCGGGGCGTCAGCGAAACCTATCAATCCATCAACGGTAGCGCGTTGCTCTTGCGCAGCCAGCAGGATGGCGACGGCAATGTGCTGCGTTATGAATATGCGGCCAACGGTTTGCTGCAAAAGGTCACGAGTGCCAGCGGCGAAACTACGGAGCTGGTCTATGACACATCACCGGGGCGTGAAGCCAATCTGCTTTTCCTGCGCACCGGCATTCTGGACGCCACCACCGGCACACTGCGCCTGCAAAACCGGGTGCGCTACGCCTATGACGATCTGAATCGACTGACGCAAGTCACGGTCGATCTCTCCCCCGAGGACAATAGCATTGCAGACGGCAAGGTCTATACCACCTGCTACAGCTATGAGGCCAGCAGCCATCGCCTCGGCAGCCTGAGGCAAAGCGATGGCGGCAGCCTGGCCTTTGCCTACGACAGCGCCGGCCGGGTCATCAGCATTACGGACGCCCTGGGTGCCGTTACCCGCTATGGCTATGAGGCGGCCTGCAGCACGGTGACCGATGCGGCCGGCAATGTGACGCGCTACAGCTATGACGGCAAACTGCAACTGAGCAGCATCGAATCGCCTGTTGTGAATGGCGTTACATCGGTTCGGCGTTTCCAGTACAACGACAATGGCGATGTGACGTTGGTCACCGACGCCGACGGCCTGGCCACCGAATTCCAGTACGACGGGATGGGCAACCAGATTCTGCGGCGTGATGCGCAAATGGAAGTGCGGATGCAGTACAACGCGCGCAACCAGTTGCTGTCTGAAACCCGCATTCCGGTGGACGGCAGCGGCCCGGCACTCACCACGCGCTACGTGTACGACGCCAGCGGCTGGCATCTGCGCTTTGCGATCAGCGCCGAGGGCAGGGTCACGCAATACCGCTACAACGCCCTGGGCCAGCGTGACAGCAGCATTGCCTACAGCGGCAGCACATGGTCCGGCACGGATGCGCCGGATGAAGCCTCCATGTCCGCATGGCTTGCCGCCCTGGCCGATCCATCGCAGGCCGTTCGCACCGACTATCGCTATGACTTTCGCGGGCAGTTGGCGGCCAGCACTGTGTACTCGCGTTTGGATGGCTCCGGCAATGGTGTGGCGGATGCGGCCGCCACCACGCTGTATGTCTACGATGCCGGCGGCCGGCTTTTGCAAACGATTGCGCCGGGCGCGGCCCAAGGCGCGGTCACCAGTCAGGTCTACGACGGCCTGGGTCGCGTCCTGGCGCGCACCAATGCACTGGGCCAGACCACTAGCGTTGCCTATGCGGAAGAGGGCGACGCCGGCATCGCGGGCAGCGCCTGGCAGATGGTGCAGACCGCCGCCGACGGCAGCCTCAGCAGCAGCGTGTTCGACCGTGCGGGACGCTTGATTGCCCGCATTGCCGGCAACAGCGCCGGCATCGGGATCACCCGCTACAGCTACGACGCCAACGGCCGCCTGCGCTCGACAACCGATGCCACGGGTGTGGCCAACTGGCTGTTCTATGACGCCGCCGGCCGCAAGAGCGCGGAGCTGGACGGCAATGGCAGCCTGACGGAGTTCTGCTATGACGTGGCGGGCAGACTGGTGCAGACCGTGCGCTATGCCACTGGCGTTACGGCCAGCATCGACAGCCAGACCCGCCTGGAGCAGATCCGCCCGCTGGCGGACAGCCAGCACGATCAAACGAGTTGGCTCTTCTATGACGCGGCCGGTCGCCTGGGCAAGAGCGTGGATGCCGAGGGCGCGGTGACGCAAACCGTGTACGACAGTGCCGGCCGGGTGCAAAGCCAGACGCGCTTTGTCAACGCCATCAATACCGCCGCGCTGGTGGCGGGTGCGCCCGCCGAGTCGATCCAGGTATCGCCGGATGCTACGCATGATCGCAGCACCCGCACCTTCTACGACAACGACGGCCTGCTGCGCGGCAGCTTGGATGCCGAAGGCTATCTGACGGAAATCCTGTACGACGGCGCTGGCCGTGCCTGGCAGAGGGTGGCCTATGCCACCGTTGCGCCCAATGCTTCGGCCAGCACCCTCAATGCAGCGCGACCGCAATTCAGCGCGGCAGACATTCGCAGCACCACCCTGTATGACGCCCGCGGACTGGTGGCAGGGGAAATCGATGGCGAAGGCTATCTGAGCGAGCACGTCTACGACGCCAGCGGCAACCGCATACGCAGCACGCGCTATGCCAACGCGCTGGCGGCCGGCGTCCTGGCAAACCTGAGTTCCACCAGCTCGGTCGTCAGCCTGCGACCGACCGCAACCGCAAGCGACCAGACCACAATCGCCGCTTACGATGCGCTCAATCGCGTGGTAGATGCCGGCAATGCCGAAGGCACGATCACGCATTTTGACTACGATCTCCTTGGCAACCTGAAAGCCACCACCGCCGCCTGGGGCACAAGCGAAGCACGCCCCCAAACGCGGCGCTTCGACGCTCAAGGCTTGCTGTTGGCCGAGCTGGACGGCGAAGGCAGCGCCGCACTGGCTGCACTGGGCAGCACGGCAAGCTCCGCCCAAATCGAAGCCATATGGAGCACCTGCGCCACCCGCTACACCTACGACCTGGCCGGCCGCCGCATCGCCATGACGGATGCCAACGGCAACCAGACGCGCTACTACTACGATGCGGACGGTCACCTGCGCTACACCATCAATGCGCTGGGAGAAGTGGAGGGGCGCCGCTACGACGCGCTCGGGCAATTGGTGGCGCAGACGCGCTATGCCACTGCCATTAATCCGGCCGTGCTGGCGACGCTGAAAGGCGGACTGGTCGATGACGCGTTGGAGAAACAGATACCTGCTTCAGCCGACGACAGCACCAAGACCTGGAGCTACCACCGCGATGGCAGCGTCGCGGCCAGTGTGGATGAGTTGGGCTATTGCACGCAATACGCCTATAACAGTTTCGGCGAACGCATTGCGACGACGGCGCTGCTTGACGCGGGCAAATCGATTACCAATGCCGTCGACTACGACCGGCGCGGACTGCAACGCGGCGCCACATCGGACGTGGGCGGCATCAACGCACTCAGCTCAAACCAGTATGACGCCTTCGGCCGTCTGATCTCCGCAACCGATGCCCTGGGTGGAGTACGTATCTATCGCTACGACCGCCTGGGGCGGCAAGTGCAAAGCATCGATCCGCTCAATATCCAGCGCAGCACCAGCTATGACGCTTTCGATCGAGTACTGACGCAGACCGATGGCACCGGCAACACCACCACCACCCGCTATGACGACGCCACCCGCAGCGTAGTGCTGACCACGCCGGAAGGCATCAGCCTGCGCACCGTGCGCAATCGGCATGGCGAGACGGTGCGCATCGTCGATGGGCGAGGCAACAGCACAACCTACAGCTATGACCGCAATGGGCGCCTCACCAGCACAGTGGATGCCTTGGGTAACACGGTATCGGACAGTTATGACCGCGTCGGCAATGCGTTTTTTCATACGGACTCCCGTGGTGTATCAACAAGAACCAGCTATGACGCTGCCGGAAGGGTGCTGACCCGCACGCTCGATCCGTCTGGCCTGGCCCTGAGCACCTGCTACACCTATGACGCCAGGGGGCGCACGCTGAGCGTCACTGCGCCCGACCAATCCGTCACGCGCACCGAGTACGACCGCCGCGGCCAGGTGACTGCAGTGATTCGTGACGCCAACGGACTGCAGTTGCGCACCAGCTATACCTGGGACGCGCGCGGCCTGATGCTGTCCGTGACCGAAGCCGCGGGCACGGCCGCAGCCACTACCACGGCATATGCCTACGACAACCTGGGCCGGCGAGTCTCCGAAACAGTCGACCCCGCAGGATTGAATCTGTGCACGCGTTACGAGTGGGACGCCAACGGATATCTGTTGAAGAAGACCGACCCCGCAGGAAACGCCACGCGCAGCATCTACGACGCCGACGGTCGCCTGCAGATGCAGATTGACTCCATGGGCGCAGTCACTGCCTGGCGCTATGACAGCGAAGGCAGACCTACCGCCGTCATGCGCTATGCGCGCATCGTGAATTTGAACGCGCTGACGGACGCAGCGACGCCAGCTGCAGTGATGGTCATGCTCGGCAGCGCGCCGGCGGAGCAGATCACACGCACCATGTACGACGGCGATGGCCGGGTGCTCTATCAGATCGATGCCTTGGGATACGCGACGGGCAACGAATATGACGGCAACGGCAATGTGGTGCGCCAGACGCGTTATGCGAAGGCGATCACCGTATCCAAAGATCCCACCCGTTAGGAAGTTCAGTCAGCCTTGACGGCAATCTCCAGCAGTGAAGACCGGGTGCGGCGCCATGTCTATGACGCGGCCAATCGCCTGGTCTATACCTTGGTCACCCTGGACGACAGCACCGGCCCCAAGGACGCGGTGACCGCATTCGTGCGCGACGCAGCCGGCAATGTGGTGCAGGAGGTGGACTATGCCACGTCCCTGAGCGCAAGCATTGCGGCGAGTGAAAACCAGGTGCGCAGCGCCCTGGCTACGGTGGCGTCCACGGCTGACCAGGTGACGAATTACGTGTATGACGCGGCCAATCGCCTGGTCTACGTCATCGACCCCATGGGCTATGTGGTGCAGCACGACTACGATGCCGCCGGACGTGAAATCCGCACCTGGCATTTTGCTGATTCGATTGCTCCCGGCAGCGCGCCCACGGCAAGCAG
>JAEVZY010000182.1 GCA_023392035.1 Pseudomonadota bacterium
GTAATAGCCCAGCAAGATGGAGCCTATTCCCACCCGGATCAGGGCTTGCTCGCGCTCGCGGTCACCACCGCCAATGCGCAGAAGCTGCTGCTTGATCTCGTCGCGCAACTTCCTTGCGTCAAGCACGGTGCGCTCCGTTGTTCGACCAGCTTCGAGCGCGCGGCTCGGCGCCCTCGAGCGCATCCACGCTGGCCTTCAATGCCTGCAAGACTTCAGGATCAAACTGCTGCTTCAATTCATTGCACAAATGGCTGACAGCATCGCTACAGCGCATGGCAGGCCGATGGGGCCGCTCCGAAACCAGGGCGTTGAAGACATCTGCCACCGACACGATGCGGGCGAAACTGGACACCTCTTTGCCGCAGAGGCCGCGCGGATAACCGCTGCCATCCGCCCGTTCGTGGTGATTGAGGGCGATTTCGGCCGCACACTGCATGACCGGAGAGTGCGAGTCGGCCAGCAAGTCATGGCCGATATGGGTGTGTTGCTGAACGCGGATCTGCTGTTCGGACGAGAATTCAAGCTCACTGCCCCAAAGATCGGCCGGGAGCGCCATCTCGCCGATGTCATGCACCGAGCTGGCCGTGTTCAACAGATCGAGCTCGGCCTCATTGCAGCCCAGCACCCGCGCCAGCAAGGTGGCGTAGATCGGCACATTCTGTTGCGAGCGTCCCGACCCCAGATCGTAATGCGTGTGATACGCGGCGATGCGACGCATCAGATCATCATCGCTGTGCGCCTGCCGGGGCTGCTGTTCCTCCAGCCGCTTGAGACATTTGATTTGTTCTTTCTGCGCCATGTGGCTCTGACGCCGCGCCAGCAGATATTCGAAACGCAGCCGACATTCAATGGGATCGACCGGACGCAGCAGGTATTCGGACGCGCCCGCCTCGAAGGCCCGGTACAGCAAGTCCCGGCTGTGCACGATGGTGGTCATGACGATGGGAAGCTCATCCGCGCTGAAATAGCGGCGCAGTTCGCGCGTGGTTTGCACGCCGTCCATCCGCGGCATCATGAAGTCGGTCACCACCATGCTCACCGGAAAGCGGCGCACGTACTCAATGGCCTCCGCCGGATTGCCGGAGGCAACCACCTTGATGCGGGGATTGACCACGCGAATGATTTCGGTCAGCACCATGCGCCCGGTGCTTTGGTCGTCGATGATGACGATCGTGGAGGTGGGTACGCGGTACTTCATCAGGTCAAGCACTGCCGCACGTTCTGTCATTGTGAGCAAGAGCGTTTCGAACTGTAGGGGATGAGCGAGTATGCGCGTGGCTGCCGGGGACTGTCTCACCGGATTTACTAATAATTCACGATCGCTGCCTAACACTTCCTGCCATCGAAACGGCATCCGAACGAGCTGTGCGCTACCGAACGCAAGACGAAAAAAAACCTGCGCGCCAAGTGGCGAGCAGGTTTTTTTTCCGCGCCCGACCTGTTTGAACAGGCCGGGTCTTTCATTCAAAGCTATTCAAAGAATTCCTTCACTTTGTCTTTCCAGGATTTGCTTTGCGGACTGTGGCGCGCGCCGCCTTCAACCGTCAGTTGATCGAATTCGCGCAGCAGATCCTTTTGCTTCTCGGTCAGCTTGACCGGCGTTTCCACCACCACATGGCAGAACAGGTCGCCGGGGTAACCGGAGCGCACGCCTTTGACGCCCTTGCCGCGCATACGGAAGGTCTTGCCCGACTGCGTGCCTTCCGGCACCGTGAAGGACACCTTGCCATTCAGGGTCGGCACTTCGATTTCGCCGCCCAGCGCGGCGCGCGCGAAGGAGATCGGCATTTCGCAATGCAGGTCGTCGCCGTCGCGCTGGAACACCGCATGCTGCTTGATGTGGATTTCCACGTACAGGTCGCCGGGCGGGCCGCCGTTCATGCCGGGCTCGCCATTGCCGGAGGAGCGGATGCGCATGCCGTCGTCGATTCCGGCCGGGATTTTCACTTCCAGCGTTTTGTTGCGCTTGATGCGTCCGGCGCCGCTGCAAGTCGGGCAGGGCTCGGGAATGATCTTGCCGCTGCCGTGGCATTTCGGGCAGGTCTGCTGAATGCTGAAGAAACCCTGCTGCATGCGCACCTGGCCGTGTCCGCCGCAGGTGGTGCAGGTGGTGGGCGAAGTGCCGGGCTTGGCGCCGCTGCCGTGGCAGGTTTCGCAGCTGTCCCAGCTTGGCACGCGGATCGAGGTGTCGAAGCCGTGCGCCGCCTGCTCGAGGCTGATCTCGAGGTTGTAGCGTAAATCGGCGCCGCGGTAGACCTGGGGGCCGCCGCGTCCGCCGCCACGGGCGGAGGCGCCGAAGATGTCGCCAAAGATATCGCCGAAAGCGTCGGCGAAACTGCCGCCGCCAAAGCCGCCGCCAGCACCCATGTTGGGATCCACGCCGGCATGACCGTAGCGGTCGTAAGCCTCCCGCTTCTGCGGGTCGGACAGCATTTCGTAGGCTTCCTTGGCTTCCTTGAAACTGTCCTCGGCGGCCTTGCTGTCCGGATTGCGGTCCGGGTGGTACTTCATCGCCAGCTTGCGATAGGCCTTCTTGATGTCCTCTTCCGAGGCATTCTTGGCCACACCGAGCACTTCGTAAAAATCACGCTTCGCCATGTTTTATAGCCTGTTTTCAAGCGAACACGCCGGAGTGGCCGCCATTGCGGCCCTCCGGCGGGAGGCGCCCTGCGGCGCCGCCTTCCCTTGTCCGATACTTGGACCTTCGCTTATTTGTCTTTCACTTCCTTGAACTCGGCGTCGACCACGTCGTCGTCCTTGGCGCCGGTTCCGGCCTTGGGCTCTTCGGCGCCGGCGGCGCCTGCCGCGGCAGCAGCCGCTGCTTCCGGCCCACCTTGCTGGGCGTACATCTTCTCACCAAGCTTTTGCGCCGCGGTAGACAAGGCTGCGATTTTTCCTTCGATCTGGTCTTTGTCGTTGCCTTTCAGCGACTCTTCCAGGTCTTTGATTGCCGTTTCGATCTTGTCTTTTTCGCCCGCTTCCAGCTTGTCGCCGTGTTCGGCGACCGCCTTCCGGGTGGCATGCACCAGCGCATCGCCCTGGTTGCGTACTTCGGCCAACTGCTTCAGCTTCTGGTCTTCGGCCGCATTGGCTTCGGCGTCGCGCACCATCTTCTGGATTTCATCTTCGGTCAAACCGGAGTTGGCCTTGATGGTGATCTTGTTTTCCTTGCCGGTGGCCTTGTCCTTGGCCGACACGTGCAGGATACCGTTGGCATCGATATCGAAAGTGACTTCGATCTGCGGCGTGCCGCGCGGCGAGGGCGGAATGCCTTCCAGGTTGAATTCGCCCAGCGCCTTGTTGCCGACCGCCATTTCGCGCTCGCCCTGGAAGACCTTGATGGTCACCGCCGGCTGATTGTCGTCGGCGGTCGAGAACACCTGGCTGAACTTGGTCGGAATCGTGGTGTTCTTCTGGATCATTTTGGTCATGACCCCGCCCAGGGTCTCGATACCCAGCGACAGCGGCGTCACGTCCAGCAGCAGCAAGTCCTTGCGGTCGCCCGACAGCACAGAACCCTGGACCGCGGCGCCCACGGCCACGGCTTCGTCCGGATTGACGTCTTTCCTCGGTTCCTTGCCGAAGAATTCGCGCACTTTCTCCTGCACCTTGGGCATGCGGGTCTGGCCGCCGACCAGGATCACGTCATCGATATCGGACACCTTGACGCCGGCATCCTTGATGGCGATGCGGCAGGGTTCGATGGTCTTGGCGATCAGGTCTTCCACCAGCGATTCCAGCTTGGCGCGGGTGATCTTCATGGTCAGGTGCACCGGGGCGCCGTTGGCCATGGCGATGTAAGGCTCGTTGATCTCGGTCTGCTGCGCGGACGACAACTCGATCTTGGCGCGCTCGGCCGAAGCCTTGATGCGCTGCAAAGCGATGGGATCCTTGCCGAGGTCGACACCGTTGTTCTTCTTGAACTCGTCGATGATGAAATCAATCATGCGCTGATCGAAGTCCTCGCCGCCCAGGAAGGTGTCGCCGTTGGTGGACAGCACTTCGAACTGCTTCTCGCCATCGACATCGGCGATCTCGATGATGGAAATGTCGAAGGTGCCGCCGCCCAGGTCGTACACGGCGATCTTGCGGTCGCCCTTGCCGCCCTTGTCCAGGCCGAAAGCCAGGGCCGCCGCGGTCGGCTCGTTGATGATGCGCTTGACGTCCAGGCCGGCGATGCGGCCGGCGTCCTTGGTCGCCTGGCGCTGCGAGTCATTGAAATAGGCCGGCACCGTGATCACGGCTTCGGTCACTTCCTCGCCCAGGTATTCCTCGGCGGTCTTTTTCATCTTGCGCAGGACTTCGGCGGAAATCTGGGGCGGCGCCAACTTCTTGTCGCGCACTTCCACCCAGGCGTCGCCGTTGTCGGCCTTCATGATCTTGTAGGGCATCAGGCCGATGTCCTTCTGCACTTCCTTCTCATCGAACTTGCGGCCGATCAGACGCTTGACCGCGTACAGGGTGTTCTTGGGGTTGGTGACCGCCTGGCGCTTGGCCGGCGCGCCAACCAGGATTTCGCCATCGTCCTGATAGGCAATGGTGGACGGCGTGGTGCGCGCGCCTTCCGAATTTTCAATGACCTTGGGGGTGCCGCCTTCCATGATGGCGACGCAGGAATTGGTGGTCCCGAGGTCGATGCCGATGATTTTGCTCATGATTGAATCCCTTGTATGGCTGGTTCTGTCTGTATTGGGTCGAATCCGCAGCGATTGCCGATTCCGTTATTTCGAATATTGGGAGGCCCGGCCGCGTTTCAAGCCGCGCCTGCTGCCACTATTTCTTGCCGCTGGCGACCGTCACCAGCGCCGGACGCAACAGGCGCCCGGCGATCATGTAGCCCTTTTGCAGCACGGAGACGATGGTGTTGGCTTCCTGATCGGCATCGACCATGGAAATGGCCTGGTGCTTCATGGGATCAAGTTTTTCGCCGGTTTGGGGCGACACCTCGACCAGGCGGTTCTTTTCGAACGCGGCGGTCAACTGCTTCAAGGTCATCTCCACGCCTTCCTTCAGTGCTTCCGGGGTCGGGGTTTCCACCTTGAGCGCCATTTCCAGGCTGTCTTTCACCGGCACCAGGGCTTCGGCGAAACTTTCAATGGCAAATTTGTGGGCGCGCGAAATGTCTTCCTGGGCCCGCCGCCGCACGTTTTCCACTTCCGCACGTGAGCGCAGATACGCATCGTTGAGCTCGGCCAATTTGGCCTCGGCCTGGGCCAACTTCTCTTCCGCGCCGGGATCGACATAGCCGGCGCTGTCGGCCGGGGAGGGTTCAGAACCGGGGGACAGCTTCTGTTCCTCAGTTTCCTGGTTGCTGTTCTTTTCTTCGCCTTGCATAAAAAGTCTCCGGACAATCAATGACTTGAGTTTCCAACCCGCCCCATTTGGGGCTCGCCCCCCGCATTTCAAGAGGGACAAGGAAAGGCGAACCAAGCCTTGCTGGCACTCAATCTTGTTACAAACTTTACCTCTTGCCGGGGTTTAATTTGCAGCGGAGCGAATTAGGATGAAGAAAGACTCGGGGACCATTTGCCAAACGCCAGTTTCGAACGCTTGTTTCGCCAGTCTGATATGAAACTCCACATCATCACTGCTACGGTTCTGCTCTATTCGCTCCTGGCAACCGCCTGGATCGCGCTATCGAATTCGTCCGAGTGCTGGACCCTGTTTCCCTAGCATGGGAGCCCAAGTCAGCCGGCGGCAGCAAGTCGGCCGGCTCACGATGCTTTCGACCTTGGGCGCCAAGGGCGCCAGGAATCAATTCTCGGCGCCCAGGCGCATCGCATTTTCTCTTTGCAGGGCGAGATCGCCGGCATCGGCGGGGTGCCGCGTCGGCCAGCCCTGCATCTGTTCTTCGCACAGTTGCGCCAGACCTTGCAGCCAGCCCTGGGAAGCGTTCAGTGCCGGGATGTAATGAAAACTTTCGCCGCCCGCAGTCAGGAAGTCGGCGCGCACTTCCATATTGATTTCTTCCAGGGTTTCCAGGCAATCGGCCGCAAAGCCGGGGCAGATGACGTCCAGCCGCTTCACCCCTTCGGCCGCCAGTTTGCGAACGGTCTGTGCGGTATAGGGTTGCAGCCATTGCGCCCGGCCAAAGCGGGATTGGAAGCTGAGTACCAGCCGGTCCGGCTCCAGGCCGAGCGCTGCGCCCAAGAGGCGCGCCGTCTTGTGGCATTCGCAATGATAAGGATCGCCCAGCTGCAGGGTGCGCTTGGGCACGCCGTGAAAACTCATCAGCAGGCGCTCACCCTGGCCATGCTGGGCCCAGTAGGCACGCACGCTGGCGGCCAGGGCTTCGATATAGGCCGGGTGATCGTGGTAGCTGCGCACCAGTCGCAGCTCGGGAATATTGCGCACGCGCTCGAAATGCGCGAATACGGCATCCCAGACCGAAGCGGTGGTGGTGCCTGAATATTGCGGATAGGCCGGCAGCAGCAGTATGCGCTGGCAGCCGCGGGCCTTGAGCGCCTCCAGCGCGGAGGCAATCGATGGGCTGCCATAGCGCATGGCGTGTACCACTTCCACCTGGTGTCCGCGCTCGGCCAGGCATGCCGCCAGGCCTTGCGCCTGGGCCGTCGTATGCACCTGCAGCGGCGAACCCTGGTCACTCCAGATGGCTGCATATTTTTTGGCCGATTTGGCGGGGCGAAACGGAAGAATGAAAAAATTCAGTATCGGCCACCAGGCGGCAGGCGGAATTTCCACCACCCGCGGATCGGACAGGAACTCGCGCAAGTAGGTGCGCACCGCGGAAGAGGTCGGCGCATCCGGCGTGCCCAGGTTGACCAGCACAATGCCGGTGCCGAGGGCGCTTCCATGCTGCCAGGCGGGTTCGGTTTGAAATCGCATCGTCGAATCAGGCCTGGGTTCAGGACGCCAGCAATTCACGCGCATGCTTGCGGGTGGTGGCCGTAATTTCCAGCCCACCCAGCATGCGCGCCACTTCTTCCACCCGGCCCTTGCCATCCAGCGGCGCAATGGCCGATACGGTGCGGCCGTCTTCGCGGGTGGCTTTGCTTACCTGGAAATGCTGATTGGCCTGGCTGGCCACCTGCGGCAAGTGGGTCACGCACAAGACCTGGCGCGCCTGGCCCAGGCGTTTGAGCAAACGCCCCACGACTTCCGCCACGCCGCCGCCGATACCGCTGTCCACTTCGTCGAAGATGAGCGTCGGCGTGGCGGTGGCACTGGAAGCGATCACCGAGATCGCCAGCGAGATACGCGCCAATTCGCCGCCCGAAGCCACTTTTTGCAGCGGCCGCGGAGTGGTGCCGGCGTGTCCCGCCACCAGAAATTCCACCTGTTCCAGGCCATGGCTGGCGGGCTCGCAGGGCTTGAGGCTGATTTCGAAACGGCCGCCCGCCATGCTCAGCTCCTGCATCGCGGCGCTGACCGCGGCCGACAACTGCGCGGCAGCCTTGGCGCGCTCGCGCGACAGTTTTTCGGCCAGAGTGCGATAAGCCTGTTCCAGTTCACTCTCTCGCGCGCGCAAGCTTTCCAGATCGCTGGCCTCGGCCAGGCTGGCCAATTCGGCGGACAGCTTTTCCAGCTCGGCCGGCATGGCATCGGCCTCGATGCGGAATTTGCGGGAGGCGGAATGAATGGCATCCACGCGCGCATCCACTTGGTTCAGGCGTTGCGGATCGAGTTCGAGCTTGTCCAGATAGGCGCGCAAGGCGTAGGCGGCTTCCTGCAATTGGATCCGGGCCGGCTCCAGCATTTCCAGCGCCGGCTTGATGCCGCTGTCGAGTTCGGACAGGCGCGCCAGCTTGTGGTCCATGGCCGACAGCCGCGCCAGCAGGGTTCCGGTTTCGGCTTCGGAAATTTCTTCCAGCGCCTCTTGCGCACCTTCGATCAGGGCGGCCGCATTGGACAGGCGGCTTTGCTCCAGCGTCAGTTCGTCCCATTCGCCCGGCTTGACCGCCAGCTTTTCCAGTTCGGCCACTTGCCAGGCCAGGCGCTCGCGCTCCAGCAATACGTTGCGGGCATTGGCCTCGAATTCCTCACGCTGGCGCGCCAGTGCACGCCAGGACTTGTATGCCGTCGCCACCTCGGCCACCTGGTTTTTCAGGCCGGCCTGGGCATCCAGCAACTGGCGCTGGGCGTCCACCCGCAACAAGGACTGATGCGCGTGCTGGCCATGGATGTCTACCAGCATTTCGCCCAATTCGCGCAACTGCGTCGCAGTGGCCGGCACGCCATTGATGAAGGCCTTGGAGCGCCCGGCGTTGTCGATCACCCGCCGCAGGAGGATGGCATCGCCATCGCCTTCGAAAGCCTGCTCGGCGAGCCAGGGCAAGGCGTCCGGATGCGGACTGAACTCGGCGCTGATGTCGGCCCGGGCCGCGCCCTCGCGCACCACGCTGGCATCGCCCCGTCCGCCCAGGGTGAGGGCCAGGGCATCGATCAGGATGGATTTGCCGGCGCCGGTTTCACCGGTGAATACCGAAAAGCCGGAGGCCAGCTCCAGCTCGAGCGTATCGACTATGACGAAGTCGCGGATGGACAGGGAACGCAGCATGCGCAATGAGGTTTCAGGCTGGCGGGCCGGCTATTTTAGCTGGCCGCCGAAGGTGGGATATTCATTCCAGTGCAGCTTTTCGCGCAGGGTGTGGTAGTAGCTCCAATTGCGCGGATGCAGGAAGGTGATGCTGTGCCTGGAGCGAGCGATCACGACCTGGTCGTCATGCTCCATCAGCGCCAGCGATTGCATGTCGAAATTGACGCTGACATTGCGTCCGGCGACCACCGTGATCACGATCTCGCTGCCATCCGGCACGACGATGGGACGGTTGGACAGCGCATGGGGCGCGATCGGAACCAGCACCGTGCCGCCCAGACGCGGGTGCAGCAAGGGGCCGCCGGCCGACAGAGCGTATGCAGTGGAGCCGGTGGGCGTGGCCACGATCAGACCGTCCGAGCGCTGGTTGTACATGAAGTGGCCGTCCACATCGACCCGCAGTTCGACCATGCCGGAACCGGTGCCGCGCGCCACCACCACATCATTGAAGGCCAGCGCTTCGGAGATGCAGCGGCCGTTGCGCAAGACCCGCCCCTCCAGCAGGGTGCGCTGCTCGGACTGAAACTGGCCTTCCAGTATTTCAGACAGGGCCGGCAACATGTCTTCCGAGGGAATGTCGGTCATGAAGCCCAGACGACCCTGGTTGACACCGATCAAGGGCACCTTGAAAGGCGCCAATTGGCGCGCAATTCCCAGCATGGTGCCGTCGCCGCCCACTACCACCGCCAGGTCGGCCTGCTGCCCGATCTGCCGGGCATCGAGGGCGACCATGCCGGATTGCACGTCTTCCAGGCTTTGCGCGGTTTCGGTTTCGAAGACCACGCGCCGGCCGGTGGACTGCAGGAATTCAGCCAGGTCCAGCAAAGTACGGCCAATGCCGGTCGCGCCCGGCTTGCCGATGACGGCGACGGTCGCGTATTTGGACATCTGCGTGGCGTTGAGTGACGGCATGCCGTGGATTAGACCATAATTAACCGGACTATAACCGAGCTCGTCATGCCTGCAATCAAAGCCGTTCTGTTCGATCTGGACGATACCTTATGGCCGATCGCCCCCGTCATCGCCCGCGCCGAAGAAGAGACGTATTCCTGGTTGCGTGAACACGCGCCCCTGGTGACCCGGCATTTCGATATTGAAAGCCTGCGCGCGCGCCGCATGGAAATGCTGCGCGCCAGCGAGCAATACCGTTTCGACATGGTGGGCCTGCGTCACGCCGGCCTGACCGAAGCGTTTTTGCACTGCGGCGAAGACTGCGACAAGGTGGATCACGCCATGGCAGTCTTCAATCGGGCCCGCAACCTGGTCGATTTCTATGAGGATGTACAGCCGGTCTTGCCGCGCCTGGCGCAACACTGGCTGTTGGGCAGTATTTCCAACGGCCCGGCCGATCTTGAACTGATCGGGCTAGCGCCGCACTTTCGGGCCAGCATCGCCGCCTGGCATTTCGGCGCCGGCAAGCCCGATCCGCAGATCTTTTTGGGGGCTTGCGAGTTGCTGGAGGTGGATCCGCGAAACGCGGTCTATGTCGGCGATGATCCAGCGCTGGACGTGGAAGGCGCGCAAAAGGCCGGCCTGACCGCCATCTGGCTCGACCGCGAAGGCCGACATGCTGCCGGCAAACTGCCGCCGCATATCGAACCCGATGCCATCTGTGCAAACCTGTATGAAGTGGAGCATTGGTTGCGCGCGGCGTGTGGCATGCCCGGCCGCGCGCCGCTAGAATAGCCCGCATGCAACTCGACATCCGCGCCCAAACTCTGCTGAAAGCCTTGGTAGAACGCTATATCGCCGACGGCCAGCCGGTGGGTTCGCGTTCGCTTTCACGCATCTCGGGCCTGGAGTTGTCGCCCGCCACGGTGCGCAACATCATGTCCGACCTGGAAGACCTGGGCCTGGTTGCCAGTCCGCATACTTCGGCCGGGCGCATCCCTACCCCGCGCGGCTATCGCTTCTTCGTCGACACCTTGCTCACCGTTCAATCGCTGGACGAGAACACGGTGGAAACCCGCCTCCAGCCGCGCCTTTCGGCGCCGGCCACGCCGCAAAAAATCATCGCCAATGCGGCGCAGGTGCTGTCTTCCCTTTCGCAATTCGCCGGCGTGGTGCTGACGCCGCGTCGCGATTCCGCTTTCAAGCAGGTCGATTTCATCCGCCTCTCCGAGCGGCGCATCCTGCTGGTGATCGTCAGTCCCAATGGCGAGGTGCAAAACCGCCTGCTGCTGACCGAATCCGATTACACCCCGGCGCAACTGATCCAGGCCGCAAATTACCTGAACCAGCATTTCGGCGGCCAGCGCTTTGAAGACATTCGTCCGCGGCTGGCGGATGAATTGCGCCAGTTGCGCGACGACATGACGCGCCTGCTGCAGGCGGCCGTGGAAGCCGGCAGCCAGGCCATGAGCGAAGACGCGGAAGAGGTGGTCATCTCCGGCGAGCGCAATCTGCTGTCGGTGTCGGACCTGTCATCCAACATGACTTCCCTGCGCCGCCTGTTTGAACTGTTCGAGCAAAAGACCAGTTTGATGCAATTGCTCGACACGTCCAGCAAAGCCAATGGCGTGCAAATCTTCATCGGCGGCGAATCCAAGCTGGTGCCGATCGATGAAATGAGCGTCGTGACCGCCCCCTATGAAGTGAACGGCGCGGTGGTGGGCACACTGGGGGTGGTGGGCCCCACGCGCATGGCCTATGAGAGAGTGATTCCCATCGTCGACATCACGGCCAAGCTGTTGTCGAACGCGCTGTCGCACTCCTGAGTTTCGCGCTCCTGAAGAGGCCGCCCTGCCCTCAGCGCCGATGCGGGCAATTCTGCTTGGTGCAGTGGCCATACAAGGCCAGCGCATGCTCCGAAATATTGAAGCCGCGCTCGGCGGCGATCTTTTGCTGGCGGATTTCGATTTCCTCGTCGAAGAATTCTTCCACCCGACCGCAGTCCAGGCACACCAGGTGATCGTGGTGGCTGCCCTCGTTCAATTCGAACACGGCCTTGCCGGTTTCGAAATGATTCCGGCTCAACAAGCCGGCCTGCTCGAACTGGGTCAGCACCCGATATACGGTGGCCAGGCCGACATCGAGGTTTTCGGCCAGCAGGATTTTGTAGATGTCTTCAGCGGAGAGATGCCGCACTGTGCTGTTCTGGAAAATCTCCAGAATCTTCACCCGGGGCAGGGTCGCTTTCAGGCCGCTGGACTTGAGGTCGGGGGTGGAGTTTGACATTGGAATAACCGGGGGAGTGACTTGGGATTGCTTATCTGGCTTATCATATAGCGTTTGAACCCCGATTGCTGCAACAACGAGAGACATGATGCGCCTGCCGATCCACCACCGCACCGCGAGCATAGGGCTATTGGCCGCGGCCATGTTGCTGGGCGGCTGCGCCTACAAGAATCCCCTGATTGACGACGTCAACGCCAAGCGCACCAACAATGCCAGCGTGGCGGCCGCCAATGCGCCCAGCACGGCTTCCAATCCCTCGCCCGCAACGGCAACGCCGGCGGTACCTGCCAAGGGGCCGGCCGCCACCGGCTCGGCGCCGACAGCGCCTTCGGTGGCCAGCAGCGCCGCCGCGCCGGCGCAGAATTCCGCATCCAATTCCGCTGCCAACACCAGCCTCACCACCACTCGCGAACAGCGCCGCTTCGGCGGATTGCTCACGCCCTATCGCATCGACATCCAGCAAGGCAATTTCGTCTCGGAAGAGATGGTCAGCCAGCTCAAGGTGGGCATGACGCAGGAGCAGGTGCGCTTTGTGCTCGGCACGCCGCTGCTCAATGACATGTTCCATGCCAACCGCTGGGACTACGCGTTCGACCTCAAGCGCGGCAGCTCCGGAGAAACCACACGCGGACGCCTGACCGTCTTCTTCAAGGACAAGCGGCTGGACCACTGGGAAGGTGGCGACCTGCCCAATGAGCAGGATTACCTGGCCAAGATCGCGGGCAGCCGTCCCGACAAAAAACCGGTTGAGGGCAAGCCTGCATCTGCCGCCGCGCCTTCCACCGCCAAGGAGCCCAAATAAGCATGAAGCCGATGAAAATCGCGATTGCCGGCGCATCCGGCCGCATGGGCCGCATGCTGATTGAAACCGTCGTCAACGCCGAAGACGCGCAACTGGTGGGCGCGCTGGACGTGCCTGGCTCGCCCGCGCTCGGCACCGATGCCGCCGCCTTCCTGGGCAAGCCCTCCGGCGTCACCATTGCGTCCGACCTCGAGCAGGCACTGTCCCAGGCCGAATACCTGATCGACTTCACCCGCCCCGAAGGCACGCTCAAGCATCTGCAATGGTGCGCCGCGCATGGCGTGAAAATGATCATCGGCACCACCGGCTTCGATGAAGCCGGCAAGGCCGCCATCGCCGAAGCCGCAAAAAAAACCGCGATCGTGTTCGCCCCCAATATGAGCGTGGGCGTGAACGTCACGATGAAGCTGCTCGAGCTCGCGGCCAAGAGCTTTTCGCATGGCTACGACATTGAAATCATCGAAGCCCATCACCGCCACAAGGTCGATGCGCCGTCCGGCACCGCACTCAAGATGGGCGAGGTGATCGCCGATGCGCTCGGCCGCAAGCTGGAAGATGTGGCGGTGTACGCGCGTGAAGGGGTGACCGGCGAGCGCGATCCTTCCACCATCGGCTTCGCCACCATCCGCGCCGGCGACATCGTCGGCGACCACACGGTCCTGTTCGGCGGCATCGGCGAGCGCATAGAAATCACCCACAAGTCGGCCAGCCGCGTGACCTATGCCCACGGCAGCCTGCGCGCGGCGCGCTTCCTGGCCGACAAGGCAAGCGGCCTGTACGACATGCAGGATGTGCTCGGCCTGCGCTGACCTGCCACGCTCCGGAGTCTGAGCAGGACAGCCGGCAATGAACAAGCTCCGCGCGACGCTTGCCATTGCCCTGTCCGTCTCGCTGCACGCGGCTGTGCTGGGTTGGCTGGCCCTGAATGCCAATGAACACCCGGCCCCGCCGCCTACCCCGGTGACGATAGCCAGACTGGAGAGCGAACCCGCCGCCAACCCGGCGCCGGCCGCACCGCTGCCGCAAACAGATCGCACGGCGCAGGCGGAAGCACCGGCCAAGCCCAAAGCGCGCACCCGGCCACCCAAGCCGCCGCACAAGCCGCCGCACAAGCCCGCCCCAAGTCCGGCGCCGCTGGCAACACCGCAGCCGCCGCCCGCGTCAGCCG
>JAEVZY010000221.1 GCA_023392035.1 Pseudomonadota bacterium
GCGCAAGGCGCCGGCAGCGTCACTCTGCAGGCAATGAATGGCGGCACGCGCCTGTGCTACGACTATGAAGTCGCCGTCGGCGGCAAGGTGGCCGCGGTCGGTTCGCGCATGCTGGAAGGGGCGGCCAGGATCATCCTGCGCCAATTGTTCGAGGCGCTTGGCCGCCAGGCGCAAGGGCAGGGTCAAGACCAGGGTCAAGGCGCAGCGGCCGGCCCGGCAGAACCCGCGTCAGGCTGGCTGCACAGCCTGCGTCGCCTGTTTGGAGGCAAGCCATGAAACCGGCGCCCTTTGATTACGTGCGCGTGGACAGCAGCGATGAACTGCTGGGCCTGCTGAAGGAAACCGGCAGCGATGGCCGCATCCTGGCCGGCGGCCAATCGCTGATGGCCATGCTCAACATCCGCCTGGCGCAGCCGCGCGTGCTGCTGGACATCAGCCGCTGCGCCGACCTGAACTACGCGCGCATCGAAAACGGCATGCTGTGCATAGGCGCGGCCGCCACCCAGGCCAGCATTGAATGGCGCCCGCAGTTGGCGCAGGAAGTGCCGCTGCTGCACCAGATCTTTCCCTCCATCTCGCACTTCCAGGTGCGCAACCGCGGCACGGTATGTGGCTCGATCGCCCACGCCGACCCCAGCGCCGAATTGCCGCTGGCGCTGGTCGCCCTGCAAGGCACGGTGGTGGTGCGCGGCGAACGCGGCCGGCGCAGCGTGGCCGCCGCCGATTTCTTCCAGGGCATGCTGATGACGGCCCTGGCCCCCGGCGAGTTCGTGGAAGAAGTGCGCTATCCCCTGCAGCAGGCCGGCCGCCGCCACGCTTTCCGCGAAGTGGCGATGCGCCACGGCGATTTCGCGCTGGTGGCCCTGGCCGCCAGCGTCACGCCGGACAGCATGGAATTGACGGTGGGCGGCGTGGCCGACCGCCCGACCCGCATTCAATGGCAGGCGCGTGCCGGCGACAGCGGCTTCAACCTGGACGACGCCCTCAATGACTTCGCCTGGTCGCTGCAGGCGCAAAACGATACCCACGCAACCGCCGCCTATCGCCGGCACCTGGTGCGGCAACTGGGTCGTCAACTGTTTTCGGAGCTTGCGGCATGAAGCGGCTGAATCAAGACGCACAACACAGCATTGCGTTGACCCTCAATGGCAGGCAGACCCGGGCCGAGGCCGAGCCGCGCATGCTGCTGTCGGATTTCCTGCGCCACAAGCTGGGCCAGACCGGCACCCATGTCGGCTGCGAACACGGCGTGTGCGGCGCCTGCACGGTGCAGATCGATGGCGTCGCCTGCCGCGCCTGCCTGACGCTGGCGGTGCAGGTGGATGGCCGCCAGGTGGATACGGTGGAAGGCTTGTCCGGCAGCCCCGACCATCTGACCGATTTGCAGGCGGCCTTTCGCCGGCATCACGCCCTGCAATGCGGCTTTTGCACCGCCGGCATCCTGATGTCCTGCAGCGATTTTTTGCAGCGCGTGCCGCAGCCCTCCGAAGCCGAGGTGCGTGAAATGCTGTCCGGCCACCTGTGCCGCTGCACGGGCTACACCAACATCGTCAAGGCCGTGCTGGATGTGGCCGACGAACGAGCAAGGAGAAAAACGACAAATGCTTGATCTTGGACGCAGCTTCCTGGCGTCGGTGGAACGCAACCCGGACGCCACGGCACTGGTGGATGGCGAAAAGCGCCTGACTTACCAGCAGTGGTTCGCCACCATCCAGTCGCTGGCCGCCGGTTTGAACCAGCTCGGCGTCAAGCGCGGCGACCATCTGGTGGTGGTGCTGCAAAACCGCTGGGAGATGGCCACCCTGCACTGGGCTTGCCAGTTCGCCGGCATCATCATGACGCCGCTCAACTGGCGCGTGAAGCCCGATGAGATCGACTACTGCGCGGCCGATGCCGGCGCCAGCGTGCTGGTCTACCAGGACGCTTGCGCCGAAGCGGTGGCGGCGTCCGAGGTGGCGCAGCGCATGCAACGTATCGCCGTCGGCATGCCGCCGGCCAAGGGCGAAATCGCTTTCGAATCGCTGCTGGCGACCCAGGCCGGCGGCACCATCCTTGAAGCGACGCCGGAAGACTGGTCGTTGATGCTGTACACCTCGGGCACCACCGGCAAGCCCAAGGGTGTGCCGCGCCGTCATCGGCATGAACGGCACGCGGCCCTGGCCCATGTGGCGCAAAACCTGTACGCGTATGGCGAACGGACTCTGGGCGTGATGCCGCTGTATCACACCATGGGCGTGCGCTCCCTGCTGGCCATGGCCCTGATCGACGGCCGTTTCGTGTGCGTGCCGCGCTTCGATCCGGCCGCAGTGCTGAAAGCCATCGCCGACGAACAGATCACCAACCTGTACCTGGTGCCCACGCTCTACCACGATGTGCTGGCCCATTCCGATTCGGCCGCCGCCGATTTGTCGACGGTCAGGAAACTCGGCTTTGCCGGCGCGCCCATGAACGAGGCGCTGGTGCACAAGCTGATGGATCGCTTCAAGCCCGAGCTGTTCGTCAACCACTACGGCTCGTCCGAGGTCTATACCTTCACCATCGACCAGAAAGCCGCCGTCAAGCCGGGCAGTGCCGGCCGCGCCGGCATCAACCAGCGCATCCGCGTCATCAAGCTGGACAACTTCGATATCGACAAGCGCGCCGCGGTCGGCGAAGAAGGCCAGATCATCGCCGACATGGCCAGCGAAGAATCCTTCGAAGGCTATTGGAACCGCCCCGACGCCAATGCCAAGTCTTTGCACCAGGGCTGGTATTTCACGGGCGACACCGGCTATGTGGATGCCGAGGGCGACCTGTTCGTCACCGGCCGCGTGGACGACATGATGATTTCCGGCGGCGAAAACATCTCGCCGGTGGAAATCGAGAGCCTGCTGTCGCTGCACCCTGCCGTGGATGAAGTGGCGGTGGTGGGCCTGCCCGACGAGCGCTGGGGCCAGCGCGTGACCGCCTTCATCAAGCGCCGCCACGCCGTCACCGAACAGGAATTGAACGAGCATTGCGTGGCTTCCGGCCTGGCCAATTTCAAGCGGCCGCGCGGCTATGTGTGGGTGCGCGAAGTGCCGCGCTCGCCGGTCGGCAAGCTGTTGCGGCGCAAGCTGCTGGCCAATGAATACGAAACTGAATAAGTACTGCGCGAATAAATCGAATCGAGAGAAAAAGGAAAACCCCATGAGCAAGCTGCAACACTCCGCCCAGACCCTGCTGGAAAACCTGAACGGCTTCCGGGTCGAGATCGATGAAGCGCGCGAACGCGCCGACATCATCCTGGACCGCGCGCCCTTCAACATCATCGTCATGCCGCAGCGCGATCAATTGCGCCTGGTGTTCGAAGCGCTGGATGAAGACCCGCGCGTGCGGGTGATCGTACTGCGCGCCGTCGGCGAGCATTTCTCCAGCGGCGGCGACATCAAGGGCTTCATGGAAGCCACCCCGGAACACGTTTCCAAGCTGGCCTGGAACATCGCCGCGCCGGCCCGTTGCAGCAAGCCGGTGATTGCCGCCAACCGCGGCTATTGCTTCGGCGTCGGCTTTGAAATTTCCCTGGCCTGCGATTTCCGCCTCTGCACCGACACCACCCTGTATGCGCTGCCGGAACAGAAGCTGGGCCAGATCCCCGGCTCGGGCGGTTCGGCCCGCTTGCAGAAGATGGTTGGCATCACCCGCACCAAGGACATCGTGATGCGCTCGCGCCGCATTCCCGGCCAGCAGGCCTATGACTGGGGCGTGGCCACCGAATGCGTGCCCAATGCCGAGCTGGAAGCGGCCACCGACCGCCTGGTGGATGAGTTGCGCGCCTTCTCGCCGATTGCCCAACGCACCGCCAAGAAGCTGTTGAACGATACCGAGGATTCGCCGCTGGCGATTGCCATCGAGCTGGAAGGCCATTGCTACAGCCGGCTGCGCCAGTCGCAGGATTTCAAGGAAGGCGTGGAAGCCTTCCACGGCAAGCGCGCGCCGAAGTTTGTCGGCCAATAAAAAGCGCAGCCCGACACCAACGGAGACCCAGACATCATGAGATTCAAGAACCATGGCCGGCGCGCCCTGCTGCTCGCCGCGCTGGCGACGGCCGGACTGATCGCCTTGCCGGGCAGCGCAAGTGCCCAGGAAGCCGAAGTCAAGGTCGGCACCAACAACGTCATCAGCGACGCCGCCTTTTTCATCGCCAACAAGAAGGGCTATTTCAAGGAACAGGGCATCAAGGTCACGCTGGTGCCCTTCGATGCGGGTCCGAAGATGATCGCGCCGCTGGGCACCGGCCAGCTCGATGCCGCCGCCGGCGCCATGTCGGCCGGCCTGTACAACGCGGCCGGACGCGGCATCAACATCAAGGTGGTGGCAGACAAGGGTTCGGTCGCGCCCGGCTATGACTACATGCCGATCCTGGTGCGCAAGGCCCTGGTGGACAGCGGCAAGGTGAAGAGCTTCGCCGACCTCAAGGGCTTGAAGGTGGCGGAAGCGGCCAAGGGCGGTTCGCCCGGCTCCAAGCTGAACGAGGCCATGAAGAGCGTGGGCCTTTCATACAAGGACACCCAGCATGAATACATGGGCTATCCGCAGCATGTGACGGCGCTGGCCAATGCGGCGGTGGATGCCTCGGTCACCACCGAGCCTTCCGCCACCCAGGCGGTGGAGCGCGGCGTGGCGGGCAAGTTACCGACCGACAAAGTCTATGGCGACCAGCAGGTGGCGGTGCTGCTCTACTCCGGCGAATTCATCAAGAACCGCCCGGAGGTGGCGAAGAAATTCATGGTGGCCTACCTGAAAGGCGCGCGCTTCTACAACGACGCCCTGAAGGATGGCCACTTCGCCGGCCCCACTGCGCCCGAGCTGATCTCCATCCTCACCGCCGAAACCAGCGTCAAGGATCCTGAGCTGATCAGGAAGATGGTGCCCAATGCCATCGACCCCAACGGCAAGATCAATGACGCCAGCCTGAAGAAGGACTACGCCTTCTACAAGGAACAAGGCTACCTGGAAGGCAATGTCACGGCCGAGCAGGTGGTCGACAAATCCTTCCTGGAAGCGGCGCTGAAGGTGCTCGGCCCCTACAAGGCGGCCAAAGGGAAGTGAAGAACTTGCGCAACGAACTCGATAACCTGGGCGACACGCTGAGCGACAAGCCGGGCGCCATGCTGAAAGGCGCGCCCGGCGCGGCGCAGGCCAAGATCTCGCTGAAGAACGTCAGCAAGCGTTTCGACACGCGCAATGGCGTCTTCACGGCGGTGGAAGACCTGTCGCTCGATATTCCCGACGGCTCTTTCTTCGTCATCGTCGGCCCCAGCGGCTGCGGCAAGACCACCTTGATCCGCATGCTGGGCGGGCTGGAAGCGCCCTCTTCCGGCAGCATCGATATCCGCGGCGGCCGTGCGGGTAAACCCTTGAACTCGATGGTGTTCCAGGGCGACTCCATCTTTCCCTGGATGACGGTGTACGACAACGCCTCCTATGGCTTGCGCATGCGCGGCGTGCCGAAGGCGGAAGTGCGCGACATCGTCGGCCATTACCTGGACAAGACCGGCCTGATGCGCTTTGCCGACCGCTATCCGCATCAGCTTTCCGGCGGCATGAAGCAACGCGTGTCGATTGCCCGCGCCTTCGCCAACGATCCGGAAGTGCTGTTGATGGACGAGCCCTTCTCGGCGCTGGATGAACAGAACAAGACCCTGCTGCAGGAAGAAGTGCTGCGCATCTGGGAAGAAGACAAGAAGACCGTGGTCTTCATCACCCACAGCGTGGACGAAGCGGTGACGCTGTCGGACCGCATCATGGTGATGTCGGCCCATCCCGGCAAGATCAAGGCCTTGATCGACGTGCCTTTCGAGCGTCCGCGCAAGGTGCTGGAGCTGCGCGCCCAGCCGGCCTATGGCGAGCTGGTGTACAGCATCTGGAGCCATTTGCGGGAAGAAGTGCAACGCGCGCGCGAACAGGAAGAGGCCCGCTCATGAAGATGACGAAAAATCGCGAACGGGCGCTGGCCATCCTTTCGCCCCTGATCCTGCTGGCGCTGTGGGAACTGGCGGCGCGCAATGGCGTGGTGGATGCGCGCTTCTTTCCGGCGCCGACCGTGATCGCCAAAAAAGGCGTGGACCTGGCCGTCTCCGGCGAATTGTGGACCCATCTCTCGGCCAGCCTGCAGCGGCTGTGGTGGGGCACGCTGCTGGGCGGCATACCGGGCCTGCTGCTGGGCATCACCATGGGCTTGTACCGGCCGCTGCGGGTGGCGATCGATCCCCTGATCGCCGCCACCTATCCGATTCCCAAGAGCGCCATCCTGCCGTTGATTCTGCTGATCTTCGGCCTGGGCGAATCTTCCAAGATCGTGATGGTGGCGCTGGGGGTGTTCTTCCCGGTGGTGATCAACACCTTGGCCGGGGTGCTGCAGATCGAGAAGATTTACCTGGACGTCGGCAAGAACTTCCGCGCCAGCCGCTGGCAAACCTTCACCACCATCGCCCTGCCCGGCGCCATGCCTTCCATCATGGCCGGCATCAAGCTGGGCGTGGGCATGGGCCTGATCCTGATCGCCATCGCCGAGATGGTGGGCGCCAAGACCGGCATCGGCTTCATGATCTGGGATGCCTGGCAGGTGCTGTCGGTGGAAATCATGTACGTGGGACTGGTCGTGATCGCCTTGCTCGGTTTTCTGATCACCTTGCTTTTGAATGAAGTGGAACTCCTGGTATTGCCCTGGCGGCGCGACCGCTGACAACTCAACACATTGAAAACAACAGGATGGAGGAAACCAAGATGAAGAACCGCATTCAACCGAAGCTGCTGGCCACCCTGGTGCTGGCCGCATTCGCCGGCGGCGCATACGCCCAGGGCGCGCCGATCAAGATCGGCGTCGTGACGCCGCTGTCCGGCACTTACGCGCCCATCGGCCAGCAGGTGAAGATGGGCATCGAACTGGCGGCCAAGGAAGTCAACGATGCCGGCGGCATCATGGGCCGCAAGGTCGAGCTGCTGTTTGAAGACGAGGAAGCCAATCCTTCGGTCGCCACCCAAAAGGCGGAAAAACTGTTCCAGTCTTCCAAGGTGGATTTCCTGACCGGCACCGTGAATTCCGGCTCCACCCTGGCCGTGGGCCAGGTGGCGGAACGCAACCAGAAGCTGATCGCCACCACCGTTTCCTTCTCCGACGCCATCACCGGCGACAAGTGCTCGCCCAATGTGTTCCGGGTGAATGCCAAGGCCGGCCAGCAATCCGCCGCGCTGGCCGCCTGGCTGGCCAAGGAAAAGCCGGGCGCCAAGGTGTTCTACCTCGGCCCCGACTATGAAATGGGCCGCTCAACTGTGGCCGCTTTCAAGGCCGCCGCCGAGAAAGCCGGCGCCAAGAGCGTGGGCGAAGTGTTCCCGCCGCTGGACAACAAGGATTACTCACCCTTCTTCGGCCAGTTGCGCGCCGCCCGTCCGGACGTGCTCTACACCTCGGTGGCCGGCAACGACACCGTGCGCCTGTTCACGCAGATGAATGAATACGGCCTGCTGAAGAACATCACCCTGGTGTCGGCCTCGGGCACGGTCACTTCGCAAAACGCCAAGGCCATCGGCAACGCGGCCGAAGGCCTGGTGACGGGCGTGGGCTATGCGGTGGACCTGGATACGCCGGAGAACAAGAAATTCGTGCAAGCCTTCAATGCCATGCACAAGACCGCGCCCGACCTCTACGGCGCCGACTCCTATGGCGTGATCTATTTCTACAAGGCCGCGGTGGAAAAGGCCAAGAGCACCGACACCGACAAGGTGCGCACTGCCATGCGTGGCCTGGAGTGGAATACCCCGCAAGGCAAGAAGACCATGCGCGCCGGCGACCACCAGGCGATCCAGGACATGTATGCCCTGCGCATGACCGGCGGCAAGTTCAAGCCGATCAGCAAGGTGCCGGGCGAGCAGGCCATCGGGCCTGACACCTGCACCAGGTTCTAAATCAGGAGATCAGGCTGGACCATGGGTGCATTCACTGACTGGCTGCAATTCGTCCTTGCGCCACAGGTGGCCAACGGGCTGTCCATCGGGGTCGCGGTGATCCTGATGGCGCTCGGGCTGACCATCATTTTCGGATTGCTGGACGTGATCAACATGGCGCACGGCGAGTTCTACGCGCTGGGCGCCTATGTCGGTCTGACGCTGGCCGCTTTGGGTGCGCCCTTCTGGCTGCTGCTGATCGCGGTGCCGGTGATCATGGCCGTGATCGGCTATGGCTGCGAGCGGCTGCTGGTGCAGCGGGTGTTCCACCAAAAAGAGCGCCACATGCTGACGCTGCTGCTGACCTTTGGCCTGGCCATCGTGCTGGAGGATGTCTACAAGCTGATCTGGGGCGCGCAGGCGATCAAGCCGGATGCCCCAGTGTCCGGCGGGACCGAAATCCTGGGCGTATTCCTGCCCAACTACCGGCTGTTCCTGATCGGCATCGGCGCCGTGATCATCCTCGCGGTGTGGCTGGTGGTGTATCGCACCCGGCTGGGCGCGATGGTGCGCGCCGCCGCCTTCGACCGCAACATGGCGTCTTCGCTCGGGGTGCCGGTCAGTCACGTGTATGCCGGCGCCTTCGCCTTCGGGGTGGCGCTGGCCGGCTTGTCCGGCGTGCTGCTGGCGCCGCTGTATTCGATGTTCCCCACCATGGGCAAGGATTTCATCCTGATGGCGTTTTCGGTGGTGATCGTGGGCGGCCTGGGCAGCATCAGCGGCGCGGTTGTGGCGGGACTCTTGCTGACCCAAATCCAGACCATCGCCAGCCTCTACATCTCGCCCTCGTGGACCGACCCGCTGGTGTTCGGCATCATGGTCCTGTTCCTGATGGTGCGTCCGCAAGGCATGTTCGGGAGGCTGGGACATGGCTGAAGCGATCCTGAATTCCACTGCCGGCACTGTGCCGGCGCCGCGCACGCTGGTGGAGCAAGGCGAGCAAGTCCTGCGCCGCGCCACCCGCCTGATCGCCATCACCTTCGTGGTGCTGGGACTGGTGTTTGCGCTGGCCGCGCACATGGCGGGCGACACCTTTTTCTTCCGCCTCGCCACCGAAGCCCTGATCTACGGCGGCTTTGCCATGAGCGTGGATTTGTTGCTGGGTTTTACCGGCCTGCTGTCCTTGGGACATGCCCTGTTCTTCGGCCTGGGCGCCTATGTTTCGGCCCTGGTGCTGAAGGAAATCGCGCCCTCCTTCTGGCTGGCCTTGCTGATCGTGGCGGCGGCCGCCAGCGTGGTGGGGCTGATTGCCGGCGTGGTGGCGATCAAGGCGCGCGGCGTGTATTTCGCGCTGATCACTTTTGGCCTGGCCGAAGTGGTGGCCAAGGCGGTGTTCAACACACGCGAAATCGGTGGCTCGGACGGCATCATCGGCATTCCCGTGGTGCAGGCGCATTTCCTGCTGTTCACGGTGGATGCCGCCAATCCGCTTAGCTTCTTCCTGCTGGTGCTGGCTGCCGTCATGGGCATGTATTGCCTGCTGGCCTGGCTGCTGGATACGCCCTTTGGACGGCTGATGAAAGCGGTGCGCGCCAATGAGAGCCGGGTGCCCTTTCTCGGTTTTCGGGCCCAGCGCATCAAGCTGATTGCCTTCATCATTGCCAGCAATGTGGCGGCCCTGTCGGGCGCGCTGTATCCCATGCTGCGCGGCTTCGTCTCGCCGGAACTGTTCTTCTTCCAGGCTTCCGGCAATGCGGTGATTACCGTCATCGTCGGCGGGCTGGGTACCCTGATCGGGCCGCTTTACGGCAGCGTGCTCCTGACCGGCTTGAAGTCCGTGCTGGGCACCTGGACCGAGCACCATCTGATTGTGATCGGCATTCTCTTCATGCTGTCCGTGATTTTCTTTCCGCAGGGCCTGATCGGCTATCTGCATCCGCGCCTGGCCGCCTGGCTGGCGCGAAAGGCGGCGCGATGAGTGCGCAAGCCATCCTCGAAGTGAGCGGTCTGACGGTGCGCTTCGGCGCGCTGACCGCGGTGAACAATGTCAGCTTCCAGGCGCAGCGCGGCCACATCACTTCCGTGATCGGCCCCAATGGCGCCGGCAAGAGCACGCTGTTCAATCTGGTATCGGGCGCCTTCCGGCCCAGCGCCGGCAGCGTACGCTTCAATGGCGAGGACGTGACCGGTTTCAACCCGGCCGTCCTGCTGACGCGCGGCTTGTCGCGCTCCTTCCAGATCACCAATCTGTTCCCCGAGCTGAGCGTGTATGAAAACCTGCGGCTGGCAGCGCAGGCGCTGGAGCCGAAAAGCGCGCTGTTCCTGCCCCTGCGCCGCAACGTGCTGGCGGCGGAACGCGTGGATGAATTGATCGTGCGCTTCAGGCTGGCCGCCAAGGCCGGCGAGAAGGCTGGCACCTTGTCCCACGGCGAGCAACGCCGGCTGGAAATTGCGGTGGCGTTGGCTTCCAAGCCACAGATGCTGCTGCTGGACGAACCAACCCAGGGCATGTCGCATGGCGACACCGCCGAGACCGCGCAACTGATCCGCGACCTGGCCCAGGGCGATTTATCCGTGCTGCTGGTGGAGCACGATGTCGACCTGGTGATGGATTTGTCCGACCACGTGGTGGTGCTCAACCAGGGCCAGCGCCTGGCCGAGGGCACGCCGCAGGATGTGCGCAACAACCCGGCGGTGCAAGCCGCCTATTTCGGAACCAAGGCCGCCCATGCTTGAACTGTCCAATCTGAACGCGCATTACGGCCTTTCGCATGTGCTGCAGGGCGTGCAATTGCAGGTGGCGCCGGGCGAAGTGGTGGGCCTGTTCGGCCGCAATGGCGTGGGCAAGACCACCGTCATGAAAACCGTGGCCGGTTGGTTAAAGCCCAGTTCCGGCAGCGTGCGCTTCGAAGGGCGCGAACTGGGCGGACTGACGCCGGACCGCATCGCCCGCCTGGGCATCGGTTTCGTGCCGGAAGACCGGCGCATCTTTCCCGGCCTGACCGTGGAAGAGAACCTGATGCTGGGCATGCTGCAACGCCCGGGCCGCAGCCGCGCGCGCGAACGCGAAATCCTGGAAGACACTTTCCGCCGCTTCCCGCGCCTGCATGAAAGGCGCAAGCAAGCCGGCACCACGCTCTCGGGCGGCGAGCAACAGATGCTGGCGGTGGCGCGGGTGATGGTGGGCGAACCCAAGCTGATGCTGATCGACGAACCGACCGAAGGCCTGGCGCCGATGATCGTCGATGAAATCTTCCGCATCATCGACGACTTGCGCAGCGCCGGCATGGGCGTGTTGCTGGTGGAGCAGAACGTCCACCGCGCCATTGAAGTGTCGAACCGCTTCTACGCCCTGGAGCGGGGCCAGGTGACGGTATCCGGCAGCGCCGCTTCCAGCACCGACCGCGAGCGCTTGATGGCCGCGATTTCGCTCTGATCCAGCTCGTCGTTATCGGCCTGGTAGAGGTCCACCACGCGCCGATATTGGCTGGGCGCGATGCCCAGGTGCTGCTGGAAGAAGCGGGTGAAGTGGCTTTGCGCGGAAAATCCCAGCCGGTCCGAAATCGCATTCATGGGGTCATCGGTGCAGGCCAGGCTGCGGATGGCATTTTCCATGCGCAGCACATTGGAATACACATGCGGCGTGACGGCGGTGCACTGCTGGAACAGCTTGAAGAAATGGGCCCGTGACAGGCAGGCGGTGCGCGCCAGTTCATCCACGTTCAATTCCGCGCCCAGGTTTTCGCGCATGGCGCCGATGGCGCGCCGGATGCGCTTGTCCTGCACCAGCTGCGGCCGGGTGACCAGGGTGGAATCGAAGCTGCGCCATTCGGAGAAGGCATCGATCACCGACATCATCAGGTGCGACAGGGAAATCTCCAGCTGGTCTTCGCTGAAGTGTTCGCCGCACATCATCTGCATCGAGAGCGCATCGGTCAGGCGCCGGATATGCGGCGAGATTTCCACGCAGGCCTGGCTGAAGAAACCCGGATGACTGCTGGCGGTGAGCTTGCTTTCGATTGCGCCCAGCCAGATCGGCTCGATATACAGCGCCAGAATCTGGGTGCGCGGGGCGTCGGCGCCGGGATGGGCATAGCAATGCGGCTCCCAGCTGTTGATCAGCACGGCGGTATTGTCCTGCAGCGGCTGCAGCCGGTCGCGCACGGAAAAATAGGTGTCCGCGCCGCTGGCTTTCAACAGCACATGACACTGCGAGTGCGCATGGGTGACGAGCGGCCCATCCATGTCGAGCAGGGCGACACGGCCGAACTTGCCCTGAAAAATGCGGATGGCGGTGGACATTGTCTCCGGTGATTTTAGTTAGATCAGTACACTACCGTTCGGCGATGGTAGCCCCATTCCAGCCTGCTGTGGGCGGGAAGCTGTGCTGCGGCGCAGCGGGCGGGAGTTTTTTTGACGCTGGCTGTTCCCGGTACAATCTGGGTTCGGCCAGCTTACCGGGATGCAATCATGAGACCTTCTATTGCCCTGAACAACCATAGGGATGAAGTCCGTCGCATTGTGCTTGCGCATCGAACTTTGAATCCCCGCGTTTTTGGATCAGTCCTGAGGGGCGAGGATAAGGAAGGAAGCGATCTGGATCTTTTGGTGGACCCCACCCCGGATACAAGTCTCATGGATATCGCCAAAATCCAGCGCAATCTGCAGAACTTGCTGGGCGTGGCCGTCGATGTCCTGACGCCGAAATCCTTGCCCGAACAATTCAGGAACCGGGTTTTGGCGGAGGCGCAGGCTGTATGAAAATCGATTCCCTGCGCTTGCGCGATTATTTATTCCACATACTGCAGGCGATTGATCGCATATCTTCCTACATTGATGATTTGGACGAACTGGCCTTCAGTTCAGGTGACGGCACGTAATCGTCCTTCAGCGAGACTCCTCTCCCTCCTCTTCTGCCTGGCCTTGCTGGCCGGCTGTGCGGGTGGGCCCGCGATCGACCGCAGTTACTCGGCTCGCGCCCAGGACAGCCGGGTGCGATATGTCATCCTGCATTACACCCACGGTGACAGCGCCAGTGCGCTGCGCGAGCTGACCGAGGGCGAAGTCAGCAGCCATTACCTGATTTCCGACCAGCCGCCGACCATCTATCAGTTGGTCGACGAAAATCGTCGCGCCTGGCATGCCGGTCACAGTGCATGGAAACTCGATACCCAGCTCAACGCCAGTTCGATCGGAATCGAACTGGTCAATCCGGGTTACAGCGATACCCCCGAGGGGCGGGTATTTCACCCCTATGCGCCGGCCCAGATCGGCGAGTTGATCGCGCTACTGAAAAAGATCGTGGCGCGGCACGGCGTCGCGCCGGATCGCATTCTTGGACACAATGAAATTGCACCTTTGCGCAAGCTGGATCCAGGTCCGCTGTTTCCCTGGCATGCGCTGGCCGAGGCTGGCCTGATAGCTTGGCCAGATGCCGCTGCGGTGGCTGCGCGGCGCCAGGCTTTCGAACAGCAGCTGCCGGACATCCTCTGGTTCCAGGCCAAGCTGGCGCAGCATGGCTACACATTAAGCCCCACCGGCCTGGCGGACGAAGTGACCCGCAGTTGCCTCGCTGCTTTCCAAATGAAGTACCGCCCGGCCCGTTTCGATGGCGAGCCGGATGCGGAGACGGCGGCGATACTGGATGTCCTCGATCCGGACCAGGCCCCTGGGATTGGAGCACCTGTCGCCCTTCCGCCTACACCACTCCCGCATTCTGATAAATCGCCTTGATCTCCATGAAATCGATCAAGGCGTCATAGCCGTGCAGGCGCCCGATCCCGCTCTTGCGGTAGCCGCCGGTCTCGGCCTCGGCGAACAGCTTGTTGTGGTCGTTGATCCAGACGGTGCCGTCGCGCAGGGCACGCGCCACGCGCATGGCGCGGGCGCCGTCCGTAGTCCAGACGCTGGCCGACAAGCCGTATTCCGTGTGGTTGGCGCGCGCCACCGCTTCCTTCTCGTCCTCGAATTTTTCCAGTACCACGAAGGGACCGAAGATTTCTTCCTGGCAGAAGAAGGCCGAGGTGTCGCGATGCGCCACCAGGGTCGGCGCCAGGAAGTGGCCGCCGGCCAGTTCGCCCTGCAGGCGGCCGCCGGGCAGGATCACTTCATCGCAGGTATCCAGCGCCTGCTGCACCTTGGCCTGTACGTGGGCCATTGCAGTGGCATCGATCAGCGGGCCCATGTGCATGCCGGCGACGTCGCCAAAGCCCACCTTCAAGTCGCTGAAGGCCTGCTTCAGCAAACCCTTCATCTCTTCGTACTTGCTGGCATGCACCAGCACCCGGCGCGCGGCCGTGCACTGCTGGCCGGAAATGATCACCGCCGCCTGGGCGATGGCGCTGGCGCTGGTTTGCAGATTGGCGTCCGGGAACACCAGGCAGCAGGACTTGCCGCCCAGTTCCAGCGACAGCTTCTTCATGGTTGGCGCGGCGTCGGCCATGATGCGCGCGCCGGTGGCATTGCTGCCGGTGAAAGACAGCACGGCGACGTCCTTGTGGCTCACCAGTTCCTGCGCCACCGCATGGCCGGTTTCCGACACCAGGTTCACCACGCCCGGCGGCAGGCCGGCGGCGTCATGCAAGTCACGCAGCACTTCATAGGTGATGAGCGCGGTCTGCGGCGCCGGCTTGACCACCGTGGTGCAGCCGGCGCACAGCGCGGGCGTCAGGGAACGGATCAGGAGCACCACGGGCGCATTCCACGGCACGATGATGCCGGCCACGCCCGCGGGTTCCTTGAGCATGGTGGAATACACGCCCGGTTCCACTTCGAAAGCGTGGCCCGGAATGTAGCGGGTCAGGCCGGCGTAATAGCGGATCTCGGACACCGCGCCCATGATTTCGCCGCGCGATTGCGCGATGATCTTGCCGTTCTCTCGGGTCAACAACTGGGCCAGGTATTCGGCGCGCTGTTCCATGCGGTCGGCCCAGCGCAGCATCACCAGTTGCCGCAGGCGCGGGTTCTGGGCCCAGTTCGGCAATTCAAATGCGGCGGCGGCGGCCGCAATCGCGGCCTGGGCATCGGCGCGGCCGCTGGCCGGAAAGCTGCCGATCACCTGCTGGTTGGCCGGGTTCAGGCTCTTCTGGCTGGCGCCATCGGCGGCGCCGATCCATTCGCCATTGATCAGGTTCCTGGCGTGTACAGCTTCCATGACTTTCGCATCCATGCTTGTCGTCCTCGTTGTCTCGTTCTCGTTGTCTTTTCTTGTCGGTGTCGGTGTCAGTGCATGATCGAGCCGCCGTCCACCACCAGCACCTGGCCGGTGACGAAGTCGCTGGCCTCGGAGCAGAGGTAGATCACCGTGCCGGTCATGTCTTCCGGTTTGGCGTCGCGCTTCAAGGCGCGGCTGGCGACATTGTTGTCGACCACGGCGCCCTTCCACGCCGGATTGGCAAGCACGTTCTCGCTCATCACCAGGCCCGGCGCCAGGCTGTTGACGCGGATGCCGTCATTGCCCATCTCACGGGCCAGGCTGCGCGTCATGGCGATGATGGCGCCCTTGGATGCCACATAGTGCAGCATCATCGGCGCCCCCTTGAAGACGATGGCCGACGCGATATTGACGATCTTGCCATAGCCGTTCTTGCGCATCGCCGGCGACACCGCCTTGCAGCACTCGAACACGCCGCGCACATTGACCGTCATCATGCGGTCCCATTCGGCCGACTCCAGCTGTTCGAAGGGCTTGAAGGCGACGTTGCCGAACAGCGCGGCATTGTTGATCAGGATATCGACCTTGCCGAAATGCTCGACCGTCGCCGCCACCATGCCTTTCACCGAAACCGGATCGGTGACGTCGGCCTTGACCGCCAGCGCCTGGCCGCCGGCGGCGACAATGGATTGCGCCACCGGCTGGGTGTCCTGCACATCGGCCACGGTTACGCTGGCGCCGGCCGCCGCCAGGGCGCGCGCGTATTGCGCGCCTATGCCCTGGGCCGCGCCCGTGATGATGGCAATGCGTCCGGCCAAACTGCCTGCTTGCTGCATTGAATTCTCCTTTGCCTGTTGTCTCTCGCCTCTTGTGTCC
>JAEVZY010000284.1 GCA_023392035.1 Pseudomonadota bacterium
CTTTCGGCGCGCTATACCGTGGCCCGCATTCTCGAGCGCGAAGACTTCACCAAGCGCTTCAAGGCCGGCACCCCGATCTCGGTGCATGAATTGCTCTACCCGCTGATGCAGGGCTACGACTCGGTAGCGCTCAAGTCCGACCTCGAGCTGGGCGGCACCGACCAGAAATTCAATCTGCTGGTCGGCCGCGAATTGCAGAAAGACTGGGGCCAGGAGCCGCAGTGCATACTCACCATGCCCTTGCTGGAAGGCCTGGACGGGGTCGAGAAAATGTCCAAGTCGAAGGGCAATTACGTCGGCATCACCGAGCCCGCCAACCAGATGTTCGGCAAGCTGATGAGCATCTCGGACGAGATGATGTGGCGCTACTACCATCTGCTGTCCTTCCGCAGCCTGGAGGATATCGCCCAACTGAAGCGTTCCACCGAAGAAGGGCGCAACCCGCGCGAGGTCAAGGTCTTGCTGGCCCAGGAAATCGTGGAACGCTTCCACAACCGCCAGGCCGCCGAAGACGCATTGGCCGACTTCAACAACCGCGCCCGCGGCGGCATCCCGGACGATATCGCGCAGGTACAACTCTCCGGCGCGCCGCTGGGCATCGGCCAATTGCTCAAGCAAGCCAATCTGTGCGCCTCCACCTCCGAAGCCTTGCGCATGGTGGAGCAGGCGGGTGTGCGCATCGATTCCAATACGGTTTCGGACAAGGCCCTGAAACTGGGTCCCGGTACTTACGTGGTGCAGGTGGGCAAGCGCAAATTCGCGAAGGTCGTGCTCAGTTGATCGCGCTGTTGCAAAGAGTCAGCCAGGCCAGGGTCGAAGTCGACGCGGCCTGCGTCGGGCAAATCGAGCGCGGCCTGATGGTCCTGCTCTGCGCCGAGCGCGAAGACCAGGCCGCACAAGCCGATGCCTTGCTCGGCAAGCTCCTGAATTACCGGGTTTTTCCGGACGATGCCGGCAAAATGAATCGCAGCTTGAAGGATATTCAGGGCGGTCTGCTGCTGGTGCCGCAATTCACGCTGGCCGCCGACACCCGCTCCGGAACCCGTCCCTCGTTCACGCCGGCGGCGGCGCCGGCCGAGGCGCGTCGCCTGTTCGACTATTTCGTGGATCAGGCGCGCAAGGCGCATGGCCGGGTGGAAACCGGCCAGTTCGGCGCCGACATGCAGGTCAGCCTGACCAATGACGGCCCGGTTACCTTCTGGCTGCAAACCGGCTCCGGTAAATCATGAGCGAATTGATCCTGGTGCGCCATGGCGAGACCGCCTGGAATGCAGTCAAGCGCCTGCAGGGACACATCGACACGCCGCTCAATGAAGAGGGAATTCGTCAGGCACAAGCGGTGGCCAAGGCCCTCGCCGCCAGCGGTGCCACGCGCGTGATCTCCAGCGATCTGCTGCGTGCCCGCGATACCGCGCTGCCGATCGCGCGCCTGCTGGGCTTGCCTTTGCACATCGATCCCTTGCTGCGCGAGCGCGCTTTCGGCGCGTTTGAAGGATTGCTTTACGGCGAAATCGAACAGCATTTTCCGCAGGCCTTCATTCAGTGGCAAGCGCGCGAAATGGATGCTCGTTACCCGGCCGGCGAGCGCGCTGCGGAAACCCTGACCGAATTGACTCAACGCGTGGCCGGCGTCTTGAACCAGGCGGGTGCCGCCGGCGAAACCCTGATCCTGGTGTCGCATGGCGGCTTTCTGGACTGCGCCTATCGCCTGGCCACCGGCATGGACATCCGTGCCCCGCGCAATTTCGATGTCAGGAATGCCAGCATCAACCGCTTTGGCTGGAATGCCCAGGACGGCTTGCACTTGCTGGAGTGGGGCAATGTGGATCATTTGCCGGTTTCCCGGGATGAGCCTGTGCGCGAATCCGACAGTGTGCTTAGGAAAAAGTAGGGAGCTGAGGTAGGATTTGCGAACCATAGGCCGAATATCGGCCTGTTATTCGGTTCTCTTATTCAGGCGTCGGCCATGCTCTTCAAACTCTTTTCGCGAACGAGTGCGCCCACAGCGTCGCCCCCGGCTTCGAGCGCGCGCGGCGGCCAGGACGAGGAGTCCGAGCGCCTGTCACAAGCCTTGTATCGGGTGCTGGAGACCCTGCCGCAATCCTTCAGCGGCCGCGAAAACATACGGATGCTGTGCGACACCCTGATTCAAGCCACGCCGCATCTGCGGCTGGTGTGGGTCGGCTTCACCGAGGGCTTGAGCGAGGCGGTCAAGCCCTACACCATGGCTGGGCCGGCGCAAGACGAAGCCCTGGACTGGTCGCTTCCCGTGGATTGCTTCGAATCCGCCGGTGCCTTGTCCGCGCAATTTGATCCGCAATCTTCCGATTGGCAGGATCTGTTTGCGCCATGGGCGGTGGAACCAGCCGCCTGCAGCGCACGTGCCGCCTTGTCGGTGCCTTTGCGATCCGAAAAAGCCGGACTGCGCGGACTGATCGTGTTGTATGCCGATGACGCCGAATACTTCCAAGGCATCGGCCTGTCGCTGATGCAATCGTTTGCCCATGTGGCCGAAATCGTCTGGAAGCAATCCAACCTGGTCCGCCTGGCGACCCAGGTGGCGCAACAGGATCCGCTGACCGGGCTGTTCGGCCGGCGCCAGACCATGATCGAGCTGGAGCGGGCCATCGCCCGCGCCGAGCGGCATGAGCAGCCCTTGTCCATTTTGCTGTGCCGCATCGACGGCCTGGCCAAGCTCAACGACATGTACGGCCTGCAGGCCACGGATTCGATCCTGGCGGCCTTTGCCCGTGAAACCGGCGAGCTGCTGCGCGAACAGGATCTGGCCGGACGCTGGAGCAGCACCCATTTCCTGTTCATCCTGCCCGGCGCCGACTACCAGGTGGCCGAGAGCATGGCGATACGGTTTTCCGATCATTTCCGCAACAAGCAGATCACGGTGCGCAACTGGTCGGTGCGCCTGGCCTTGCGGCTGGGGACGGCCACCCATACCCGGCACAGCCTGGGCATGGACGACCTGGTGCTGCAGGCGCACCACAACCTGGCGGTCACCAACGATGAATTGCCCTCATCCGTGCTCTAGCCGTGCTCCAAGCCGTGCTTTGGCCGGGACGCGCGGCTAAAATAGCCGGTTTCCCGCATCCCTTCGCCAGGGTTCCACTCCCGTGAAAATCGGTCCCTATCAACTTGCCAACAACGTGTTTGTCGCGCCCATGGCGGGGGTGACCGACCGGCCCTATCGCCAACTGTGCAAGTCTTTGGGCGCGGGTTACGCCGTGTCTGAAATGGCGGCTTCCAATCCGCGCCTGTGGGCCAGCGAAAAGACCGCGCGCCGCACCAACCACGATGGCGAAATGGAGCCGCGCGCGGTGCAGATTGCCGGCGCCGATCCCGACATGCTGGCCGAATGCGCCCGCCACAACGTGGAACGCGGAGCCCAGATCATCGACATCAACATGGGCTGCCCGGTCAAGAAAGTGTGCAACAACTGGTGCGGCTCGGCCCTGTTGCAGGACGAAGCCCTGGTGGCGCGCATCCTGCGTACGGTGGTAGGGGCGGTGGAGGTGCCGGTCACGCTCAAATTCCGCACCGGCTGGGATCGCGCCCACAAGAACGCACTCACCATTGCCCGCATCGCCGAAGACAGCGGCATTGCCATGCTGACCTTGCATGGCCGCACCCGGGCCGACCGCTACGGCGGCGAGGCGGAATACGAAACCATCGCCGCCGTGAAAGCCAGCGTGCGCCTGCCGGTGGTGGCCAATGGCGACATCGACAGTCCGCAAAAGGCCGCCGCGGTACTGGCCCAAACCGGGGCCGACGCCATCATGATCGGGCGCGCGGCCCAGGGCCGGCCCTGGATTTTCCGCGAGGTGGCACATTACCTCGCTACTGGCGAACATCTGCCGCCGCCGCGCGTGGAAGAGGTGCGTGCCCTGATGGCCGAGCATCTGCAGGCGCACTACGCCTTTTATGGCGAATATCTTGGCGTGCGCACGGCGCGCAAGCACATCGGCTGGTATGTGCAGGATTTGGAAGGCGGCGAAGCCTTCCGCCGCCGCATGAATCAACTGGAAGACTGCAAGGAGCAACTGCAAGCTGTCGATTTGTATTTCCGTTGGCTGGGCGAGCGCGGCGAACGGTTACAATACGGCCCTTTCGCCGAAGCACTGGCTGCCTGAGCCACGCAGAAACAAGCCCAAATTCATCGCCATGAGCAAAGACAGCATCCAGGACGTGGTCCGCAAGAGCCTCGAAAAATACATCAAGGATCTGGGCGAGCAATATCCGAGCAATGTCTATGAGATGGTGGTGTTTACGGTGGAAAGGCCGATACTGGAAGTCGTGATGGAGCGCGCCGACGGCAATCAGTCGCTGGCGGCGGAGATGCTGGGCATCAACCGCAACACCTTGCGCAAGAAACTGCAGCAGCACGGCCTGATCTGAAACACCGCCGCCGGTTTGGGGCCGGCCCGGCCGGGAACATCCAGAGCGGCAAGACCGGCGATAAGGCCGGTAATCCAAGCGCCATGAAAGCTGTAAGCAGCAGCTATGAAACAGACGCTTGAATTACCTACTTTGTGGGACCGATGGTCATGATCAAACAAGCCCTGATTTCCGTTTCCGACAAGACCGGCGTGGTCGAACTGGCGCGCGCGCTGGCCGCGCGCAATGTCCGGATTCTTTCCACCGGCGGCACCGCCAAACTGCTGGCCGAGCAAGGCATTGCCGTCACCGAAGTGGCCGACTACACCGGCTTCCCGGAAATGCTGGATGGCCGGGTCAAGACCCTGCATCCGAAAGTGCATGGCGGCATTCTGGCCCGGCGCGATGTGCCGCAGCACATGCAGGCCCTCACCGAACACGATATCGGCACGATCGACATGGTGGTGGTCAACCTCTATCCCTTCGTGCAAACCGTCAGCCGCGAAAACTGTTCGCTGGAAGACGCCATCGAAAACATCGACATCGGCGGACCGGCCATGCTGCGTTCTTCCGCCAAGAACCATCGCGACGTGATCGTCATGTGCGATCCGGCTGATTACACCGCTGTGCTGGATGAGATGAGCAAGGGCGAAGTCAGCTATGACACACGCTTTCGCCTGGCCCTGAAAGTATTTGCCCATACCGCGCAATACGATGGCGCCATCACCAATTACTTCAGCGCCCTTGGACCCGAGCGCGAGCATGCCAGCCGCAGCCCGTGGCCGGCCACGCTCAACCTGCAGTTCCAGAAAGTGCAGGAAATGCGCTACGGCGAGAATCCGCACCAGGGCGCGGCCTTCTATCGCGATCTGTCGGTGGGCGCCGGCCAACTGGCCAATTATCGCCAATTGCAGGGCAAGGAACTGTCCTACAACAACATCGCCGACGCCGACGCCGCCTGGGAATGCGTGAAAACCTTCGACCAGCCGGCCTGCGTCATCATCAAGCACGCCAACCCCTGCGGCGTGGCGGTGGCCGCCAATGTCGGTGAAGCCTATGCCAAGGCGTTCCAGACCGATCCCACTTCAGCGTTTGGCGGCATCATCGCCTTCAACCGCGAACTGGACGGACCGGCGGCACAGGCGGTGGCCAAGCAATTCGTGGAAGTGCTGATCGCCCCGGCTTTCACTGCCGAAGCGCGCGCCGCATTCGCCGGCAAGCAGAACGTGCGCCTGCTGGAAATTCCGCTGGGCACGGCAGTCAATGCGCAGGATTACAAGCGCGTCGGCGGCGGCTTGCTGGTGCAGTCGCCTGACCTCAAGAACGTCAGCGAAGCGGAGCTGAAGGTGGTCAGCAACAAGCAGCCCAGCGCGCAACAGATGCACGATTTGATGTTTGCCTGGCGCGTGGCCAAGTTCGTCAAGTCCAATGCCATTGTCTTTGCCGCCAACGGCATGACCCTGGGCGTGGGCGCGGGCCAGATGAGCCGGGTGGATTCGGCGCGCATCGCTTCCATCAAGGCGGCCAATGCCGGCTTGAGCATGATCGGCTCGGCGGTCGCTTCGGACGCTTTCTTCCCCTTCCGCGACGGCCTGGATGTGGTGGTCGATGCCGGCGCCACCTGCGTAATCCAGCCGGGCGGCTCCATGCGTGACCAGGAAGTGATAGACGCTGCCAACGAACGCGGCGTGGTGATGCTGTTCACCGGCACCCGCCACTTCCGTCATTGAGCCGACGGGGCGCGTGAAAATCCTCGGCATCGATCCCGGCTTGCGCATCACCGGCTTTGGCGTGATCGAGCAGGTCGGGGCGCGCCTGACTTACGTCGCCTCCGGCACCATCCGCACGCCCGACAGCGACCTGCCGGAACGCCTGAAGACCATCCTGGCCGGGGTGTCGGAAGTGATCCGCACCTGGAAACCGGATTGCGCCGCCATCGAAAAAGTCTTCGTCAACGTCAATCCCCAGTCCACCTTGTTGCTGGGCCAGGCGCGCGGCGCCGCCATCTGCGGGCTGGTGCAAGCCGGCCTGCCGGTGGCCGAGTACACTGCCTTGCAGCTCAAGCAGGCGGTGGTGGGCACTGGTCGCGCGCAGAAGCAACAGGTGCAGGATATGGTGCAGCGCCTGCTCAACCTGCCCGGCTTGCCGGGGCCCGATGCGGCTGACGCGCTGGGGGTGGCGATCTGCCACGCGCATGGCGGAGAAACCCTGAAGACCTTGCAGGCGCTGGCGCCGGCGATGGGCAAGAAGGGCTTGCGGGTGCGCGGCGGACGGCTGGTGGGATAAGCCGCCGCAGCGTAGGGGCGGCTAGGCGTGCCGCTCGGCCCTGCGCGCCGCCTCTTCGAAGACATTGCTCCAGTAGGCGTCCCGGCCGTGCAGCACCGCCCACAGGCTGGCGGCGAAATAGGCAAACGGGAACAGTCCGCCCCACAGCGCGGCCTGGCGCACATGTTCCAGTTCATGGGTCAGGATTTGCGGCGTCAGGCTGCGGCGGTCGGCAATCACCACGTGCCCGATCGCCATGGCGCACATGGCGCCAAAGGGATGGCGCTCCAGGATGGCATCGGCCACCCGGCCTGAAACCAGCAAGGCGGGCGTGCTGGCGTGAACCACGCACAAGCGGCCGCGGCCCAGCATGATGGGCAATGCCAGCAGCAGGCCGAACAGCGTCAGCGGCAAAGCCCAGGCAATGCCGACCAGCGCCAACAGGCGCGACGAAGTCCCGTCCGCGCCCTCTGCATCGGTAATTCGCCTGTGCTTGCCGGCCTTGAAAAAAACCATGTAACCCGTCTCCGTGGCGACCCATGCGCCGATTGAAGGCCTTTCTGTCGCAGGCCCCCGGAATGCCGGGAGCCTCATGTATCATGCAGCATTGCTTTGTACGCCAGTGCGACATGATAGGCCGCCTTTCCGGAATTCTGCTTGAGAAAAATCCACCGCAATTGCTTGTGGATTGCAATGGCGTCGGCTATGAAGTCAGTGTGCCCATGAGCACCTTCTACAACCTGCCGGCGCTGGGTGAGCGGGTGGTCCTGTTGACCCATCTGGTGGTCCGCGAGGACGCCCATTTGCTCTACGGTTTCGGCCAGACGCAGGAGCGCAGTGTCTTTCGCGAACTGATCAAGATTTCCGGCATCGGCGCGCGCACCGCGCTGGCCATCCTTTCCGGACTTTCCGTCAACGACCTGGTGCAATCCATCACCTTGCAGGAAGCCGGCCGGCTCACGCGTGTGCCGGGCATCGGCAAGAAGACCGCCGAACGCCTGCTGCTGGAACTCAAGGGCAAGCTGGGTGCCGAACTGGGTAGCGCTCCGGCCGCGGCCAGCAGTGACCATGCCGCCGACATCCTGAACGCCTTGCTGGCCCTTGGCTATTCCGACAAGGAGGCCAGTCTGGCGCTGAAGCAGGTGCCGGCCGGTAGCGGCGTCTCCGACGGCATCAAGGCCGCCTTGAAGGCTTTGTCCAAAGCATGAGCATCCAGACCGACGATTTTCCCGAAGCGCGCATCATCGCCGCCACGCCCGCCTCGGCCAATGAAGAGGCCATCGAACGCGCCTTGCGCCCCAAGCAGCTGCATCAAAACGGCGCCCAGCAAAAACCCCGCGACCAGCTCGACATCTTCATCAGCGCCGCCAAGAAGCGCGGCGAGGCGCTCGACCACACTTTGCTGTTCGGCCCGCCGGGCCTGGGCAAGACCACGCTGGCGCACATCATCGCGCGCGAGATGGGCGTGAACCTGCGCCAGACTTCCGGCCCGGTGCTGGAACGCCCGGGCGACCTGGCCGCGCTCCTGACCAATCTGGAAGCCAATGACGTCTTGTTCGTCGATGAAATCCATCGACTGTCGCCGGTGGTGGAAGAAATCCTCTATCCCGCGCTGGAGGATTACCAGATCGACATCATGATCGGCGAGGGACCCGCTGCGCGCTCGGTGCGCCTGGACCTGCAACCGTTCACCCTGGTTGGCGCCACCACCCGCGCCGGCATGCTGACCAATCCGCTGCGCGACCGCTTCGGCATTGTCGGCCGCCTCGAGTTCTACACCGCCGAGGAACTGGCGCGCATCGTCACCCGCAGCGCCGGGTTGCTCAATGCGCCCATCGAGCACGCGGGCGCCCTGGAAATCGCCCGCCGCAGCCGCGGCACGCCGCGCATCGCCAATCGCTTGCTGCGGCGGGTGCGCGACTACGCCGAAGTCCGTGGCACCGGCCACATCAGCCAGGCCATCGCCGACGCCGCGCTGTCCATGCTGGACGTGGACCGGGTCGGATTCGACCTGATGGACCGCAAACTGCTGGAAGCGGTGCTCAGCAAATTCGGTGGCGGACCGGTCGGATTGGACAATCTGGCGGCCGCCATCGGCGAAGAGCGCGACACCATTGAAGACGTGCTGGAGCCTTACCTGATCCAGCAGGGCTATCTGCAGCGTACCCCGCGCGGACGGATCGCCACGCCGCTTGCCTATCAGCACTTTGGCGTGACCATGCCGGCCGCTTCCGGCACCCGCGATTTGTGGGGCGGCAGCGAGAGCTGAACTGTATGGCTTGAGGGGCAGGGGCGGAATATCCCTTGTAAAGTTGCGGTCTTTGGCCCTGTTGATGACTCTCAACCGGGCGACGCAAGGCTTGTGCAAGCATGAAAGCTCGCAGACAATGCAGCCTATTGCTCATTTACAAGGCCTGCGCGGACTCTCATGCTGGTCGCTTCCCTAGCCAGTCGCTATGCGCATCAATTGCTCGATGCGCGCGCCCAATCGCGGCGCATTCCACCGCTGTCGTCCGAGGCGCCGCTGTCCATTGCCGACGGCTATGACATCGCCAAGAACATACTGGACATTCGTACCGCCCAGGGTGAAGTCATGGTCGGCCGCAAGATCGGCTTCACCAATCGCACCATCTGGCCCAAGTACGGCGAAAAGGAAGCGATTGCAGCGCCGATGTGGGGGCCGGTCTACGACACCACCGTGCGCTACGCCGTCGACAACGCCGGGGTGCAAAGCCTGAGCGGCGCCCAGCAGCCGCGCATCGAGCCGGAAGTCGCATTCAAGCTGGAGCGCACGCCGCCGGCCAATGCCAGCGTCGATGAAATCGCCGATTGCATAGGTTGGATCGCCCATGCCTTCGAGATTGTCGACTGTCCCTTCCCCAACTGGAAATTCGAAGCTGCCGATTCAATTGCCGCCTTCGGCTTGCATGGCGTGCTGATCGTGGGGGAATTGAGGCCCCTGGCCCCGGTCACGCGGCGCCGGATCGCCGCAATCCTGGCGGCGGGCAGCGTTTCGCTTTCCTGCAGCAAGGGCGGCAATTTTGCCTTGCGCGCGGCCGGCTTCGGCAGTGATGTGCTGGACAGTCCGGTGCACGCGCTATGGCATCTGCACCAGGTTTTGAAGGATCAAAAGCAGTTTCCGCCGCTGGCCGCAGGCGAAATCATCAGCACCGGCACCTGGACGGATGCCTATGCGGTCGAGCCGGGGCAAACCTGGACTTCTGCCTTCTCCGGCGTGCTGCTGCCCGGGCTGACCGTTTCCTTTATTTGATCGTCAGTCGCTATTCCCGCACCCAGGTCTGCGACCTTCCCAGCGCCGGCAGGCCGATATACCCGCGCACCTCCAATTTGCGTCCGCCGTCGACTGGCGTCATGTTTGCCTTGTAGATCTTGCCACTGCCCGGATCAAGAATCCGCCCGCCGCTGTAACGCTCGCCGTCACGCTTCATGCCATTGATGATCACCATGCCCACGATCGGCTGGTTTTGGCGTGAATCCTCGCATTTGTCGCAGCGCGGGTTTTGCTCCTGATCGGGTTCGCGAAACAGCTTTTCAATACGCCCCGAATACTCGCCATTGGCCTGGGTGATGCGCACCAGCGATTTGGCCTTGCCCGTGTCGTCATCAATGGTGCGCCACAGGCCCAGCGCCGGATCTTGCTGGGCATAAGCCAGCAAGGGCAGGGCCAGCAGGAAGCCGGCAATCAGACGTCTCGGGCAAGGCTTGGTCATGCGAATCTCCTTCAGGCCGGCAGTTTCGCCAGTTGTTCGCGCAGCCGCTCGGCGGTCGAACTGAAGTTTTGCAGGCGCTCACGCTCCTGCTCCACCACGGCCGCCGGTGCACGCGCCACGAAGCTTTCATTGCCGAGCTTGGCATTGGCCTTGCCGATCTCGGCTTCCAGGCGCGCGATTTCCTTGGACAGGCGCTCGCGTTCGGCCGCGACATCCACCTCCACCTTCAGCATCAGCTTGGCCGCGCCCACCACCGAAACCGGGGCGGGAGAGGCGGGCAGGGCATCCAGCACCTGCACTTCCGACAGCTTGGCCAGCGCTTGCAGATAAGGCGCGAACGACTCCAGCTGGCTGCGCTCGCCTTCCATCAACAGCGGCACGCGCTGGGCCGGCGAAAGCTGCATTTCGCCGCGCAGATTGCGGCAGGCGTCGGTCATGGCTTTCAGGCCGGCCATCCAGCCTTCGGCCGCTTCATCGATTTTTTGCGGCTGCGCCTCGGGATAAGGCTGCAACATGATCGAATCGCCCTCGGGCTTGAGCTTGCGGCCGGAAAGCGGGGCCACGGTTTGCCACAGTTCTTCGGTGATGAAGGGGATCACCGGATGGGCCAGGCGCAACACCGTTTCCAGCACGCGCAGGAGCGTGCGCCGGGTGGCCCGTTGCTGAGAAGGCGTGCCGGACTGGATCTGCACCTTGGCCACTTCCAGGTACCAGTCGCAATACTCGTCCCAGATGAACTTGTAGATGGCCTGGGCGATAA
>JAEVZY010000361.1 GCA_023392035.1 Pseudomonadota bacterium
TGCCGGTGGACGCCGTGCAGGCGCGGGCGGCCGACCTGGCCGTGGCCAAGGGCGCGGCGGCGGAAAAGCTGGGTGCGCCGGTGCCGGTGCGCCCGCCCGGATTTTGCGTTGGCTGCCCCGAAAGGCCGGTGTTTTCAGCGCTGAAGATGACGCAGCGCCGCTTCGGCCCCATCCATATCAGCGCCGATATCGGCTGCCACACCTTCGGCGCGCTGGCGCCCTTCCAGGTCGGCAATACAGTGCTGGGCTATGGCCTGGGCCTGGCCAGTTCTTCCGGCATCGGCCACCTCATGGACAGGCGGGTCATCAGCATCATGGGCGATGGCGGCTTCTGGCATGGCGGCCTGACCTCCGGGGTGGTGAACGCGGTCTACAACCAGCATGATTCGGTGCTGGTGATCATGAAGAATGGCTATACCTCGGCCACCGGCACCCAGGTGATTCCTTCTTCGCCTTCGCAACCGGTAAAGCCGATGGCGCTGGACATGGAAGCCACCCTGCGTGGCGTCGGCGTGAAGTGGCTGCGCACCGTGCCCAGCTATCAGGTCGGCAAGATGCTGCAGACCTTGTCCGAAGCCATGACCACCGACACCCCCGGCCTGAAAGTGGTGATTGCCGATGGCGAATGCCAATTGGAGCGGCAACGCCGGGTGCGACCGCAGATAGCAAAAGCGCTGGCGAACAAGGAAAGGGTATTGAGCACGCGCTTCGGCATCGACAGCGACACCTGCACCGGCGACCACTCCTGCATCCGCATCTCCGGCTGCCCTTCGCTCACCATCAAGCCCAATCCCAGTCCCTTGCGCACCGACCCTGTTGCGACCGTCAACCACAATTGCGTCGGCTGCGGCCTGTGCGGCGAGAACGCCCATGCGGCGACGCTGTGCCCGTCCTTCTACAAGGCCGACATCATCCGCAACGCCGGCTGGTTCGAACGCGCATTGCACAAGCTGCGCACGCGCGTGATCGGCTGGATGGCTGGCTCGGCCCGGACTGCCTGAGGAGATCAGCGTGCCCCTGAACAAGAAAAGCTTCGGCATCCTGGTGGCGGCGCTCGGCGGCGAAGGCGGCGGCGTGCTGGCCGACTGGATCGTGGCCGCCGCCACCAGCCTCGATTATCCGGTGCAGTCGACCTCGATTCCCGGTGTGGCGCAACGCACCGGCGCCACCACCTACTACATCGAGCTGTATCCGGCGCCGCGCAGCCTGCTGGCCGGCCAGACGCCAGTGTTTGCCCTGATGCCTTCACCGGGCCGGGTCGACCTGGTGGCCGCCACCGAATTGATGGAAGCCGGACGCGCCGTGCAAAACGGCTTCACCCATGCCGAGCGCACCACCATCGTCGCTTCCAGCCATCGCGAATACGCGGTGGCCGAGAAGGTGGTGCCGGGCGACGGCCGCTTCGATCCGCAAACCGTGATCGATGTCGCGCGCACGCTCTCGAAGCAATTGCATTTGCTGGACATGCGCGCGCTGGCCCTGCAGCACGGCACGGTGATCAATTCAGTGCTGTTCGGCGCCATGGCCGGCAGCGGCGTGCTGCCCTTGCCGCGCCATGCCTGCGAACAAGCCATCGGCGCCTCCGGCAAGGCGGTGCGCGCCAGCTTGGCCGGCTTCAATGCGGGCTTCGAGGCGGTGGCCAATGGCGTCCAGGCCAATGGCGTGCAGACGAATGGCGTGCAGACGAATGGCGTGCAGGCGAATGGCGCGGCGGCGAACAGCGTGGCGGCCAGCGCCGGGGCCGCGGCGGACAGTGAGCGTTCCATCCCGATCTTGCCGCAGGACTTGCAAACGCGCGTGCAAGCCCTGCCCGCCGCCCTGCACGACATCCTCACGGCCGGCGTGGCGCAATTGATTGATTACCAGGACGCGGCCTACGCCAAGCTCTACCTGGACCGCGTGCAAAGCCTGCTGCAAGCCATGGATGGCAGCGGGCAAAGCCTCGCCAGCGCGCGCGAAGCGGCACGCTATCTGGCGCTGTGGATGAGCTATGAGGACGTGATCAGGGTGGCAGATCTCAAGTCGCGCAAGAGCCGGCTCGAACGGGTACGCGCCGAAGTCGGCGCAGCAAAGGATGAACCCTTGCGTATCACCGAATTCCTGAAACCCGGCCTGGATGAACTGTGCTCGGTGCTGCCGCGCGCCTTGGCCGAGCGCGTGCGCCGCCGCTACGTCGGGCGCGAACATGCCATGAATGTCGGCATCCATTTGCGCAGCGACACCATCTTCGGCTTCTCCCTGCTGTGCCTGCTGCGCGCCCTGCGGCCCATGCGCCCGCGCAGCTGGAGATTCGCCAAAGAGCAGGACGCGATACTCCAATGGCTGGCGGCCTTGACGCGCGCCGCCGCGCTCGATGCCCAGCTCACCCATGAACTGGCGCTGGCCGGCAATGTGGTCAAGGGCTATGGCGAAACCAATGAACGCGGACATCGCAATCTGTCGCGCCTGCTGGCGCTGGCGGAAAAAGCCGGTCCGGGCAATGCCGCCGACATTGCGCGCCAGGTGCGCGAGGAAAGATTGCGCGCCCTGTCCGAAGGCGAAACCCCGACACCCACCGTGGGCGGCAGCCGGGAGCCGGTGATCAAGCCGGTCAGCTTCGTTGCGCGCAGGAGCAGCGCCCGCCCGGGCTCGGATTAGGCGCCCGGCAGCAGACAGCATCCCAAGCTTCAAAAGCGGGCACAAACCCATTCTCCATCTCACAGCGGGAACAGCCATGAACAGCGAACTTGACACCCTCACCGCGCCGCGCGCCGGGCAGGACTTTGCCGGCGATTGCGCCAGTTTCGGCGCTTTCTGGAATGAGTTGAACATCATGCTGGGCGCGCTGCCGCCAAAGAAGGCGCGCAGCGCGGCGCAGCAAGCGCTGGCCAAGGACGTGCTGGCGGCCGGCCGCGAAAGCCGTGAAGCTTTCCTGCGCCAGCACCTCAAGCCGGTGTACGAGCGCGTCACGAAAAACGGCAGCCGCTTCCTGCGACTGGATGCGCTGATGCGGGAAACCGCGCTCGCCTTTCCCGGCCTGGTGCCCTCGGACGACGTGCTGGCCCGCGAGAACGGCTTGCTGCAATCCGAGAAGGAAGGCCATGAAGTCGACCAGGGCATCTACCTGTGCCACGTGCTGGCCGATGCCGCCTGCGGCCGCCATTTGTGCCATGCCATGCTGTTGCCGCATCCCGACACGGCGCAGTATCTGGAGACTTTCCGCCGCAGCGGCAAGCTCGATCTCGGCACCGTGCTGGTGGAGCGGCGCGGCACGGCCGGCTATGTGTTCCTGAACAACCATCGCTACCTGAATGCGGAAGACGAAGGCACCTGCGACAAGCAGGAGATCGCAGTCGACCTGTGCCTGATGGACGACCAGGTGCAGGCCGGCGTCTTGCGCGGCGAAAAATTCAGCAGCGGCAAATACCAGGGCCGGCGCGTGTACAGCGCCGGCATCAACCTGACCCATCTCTACAACGGCAAGATTTCCTATCTCTGGTACATGAAGCGCGAGCTGGGCTGGATGAACAAGGTGTTCCGCGGCCTGGCCACACCCGAGCGCTCGCCTGACGAAGTGCTGGGCCAGACCATGGAGAAGCCCTGGATTTCCGCCATCGAAGCCTTTGCCATCGGCGGCGGCTGCCAGTACACGCTGGTGACCGACATCAACCTGGCCGAGAAGTCGGCTTACCTGACGCTGCCGGCCAAGAAGGAAGGCATCGTGCCCGGCGCCGCCAACCTGCGCATGCCGCGCTTTACCGGTGACCGCATCGCGCGCCAGGCAGTGATGATGGAGCGTCGCATCGATTGCGACAGCGACGCCGGCCGCATGATTTGCGATCGCATCGTGGAGGACGGCGAAATGGATGCCGCCATCGATGACGTGGTCGAAGGCATGAACCGCTCCGGCGTGGTGTCGGCCGGCAGCAACCGGCGCGCGTTCCGGGTGGCGCATGAACCGCTGGACCTGTTCCGCAATTACATGGCGACCTACGCGCGCGAGCAGGCATACTGCCATTTCAGCCCGGCGCTGATATCCAACCTGGAGCGTTTCTGGGACGCGGCCAACCGCAAGCTGTGAACGCCTGCGTGAACACCTGCGAGATCACACACAACAACCGCAAGGACCAAGCATGAAAGACAGTTTGAAGCCCGGCTCCACCCACATCCGCAAGCTGGTGGTGGACACCGGCCGCACCATCTCCTTCATGGGCGAAGACATGCGCGTCTACGCCACGCCATCCATGGTGCACGACGTCGAATACGCTTGCCGCGATCTGCTGGTGCAGCATCACGACCAGGGCGAGGATTCGGTCGGGGCGCGGGTGGAAATCGACCACCTGGCGCCTTCGCTCCTGGGCCAGCAGGTGACGGTGGAAGTGCGGGTGGCCGAAGTGGCGCTGCCGCGCGTGAGTTTCGAAGTGGAAGTGAAGGACGAGCTGGACACCGTGGGCCGCGCCAGGCACGTGCGCTTCGTGGTGGACACCGCTCGCCAGGGCGCGCGTTTGGCCAAGAAGCAGGAAAGGCTGCGCGCGGCCGGCATCATCAAGTAGCAAGCAGCAAGAAGAGAGGTGCAGCAGCAGCGATATGAAGCAAGGGGCCAGGACCGTCGCCCTGGATAAAACATTGGAGACCAACAGATGAACAGGAAGGGATTGGGCAAGCCGCTCATGGCTGCCGTGTTGCTGGGTTGGGCGGCGCAGGCCATGGCCGATGTGAACGTGGGGGTGACGCTGTCGCTGACCGGGCCGGCGGCTTCATTGGGCATTCCGGAAAAGAACACGGTGGCGCTGCTGCCCACCAGTGTCGGCGGGCAGAAGGTCAACTACATCGTGCTGGATGACGAGTCCGATACCACCAAGGCCGTGCGCAATGCCAAGAAGCTGATTTCGGAAGACAAGGTGGACGTCATCATGGGTTCCACCATCACCCCGGCCTCGCTGGCCATGATCGACACCGTGGCCGAGAGCAAGACGCCGATGGTGTCGCTGGCGGCCGGCGCGCGCATCGTCGAGCCGATCGATGACAAGCGGCGCTGGGTCTTCAAGACGCCGCAGAACGATATCCTGATGGCGCAGGCGGTGGCCGACAGCATGGCCAAGGCCGGGGTCAAGACGGTCGGCTTCATCGGCTTTGCGGATGCCTATGGCGAGGGCTGGTACAACGAGTTCTCCAAGGCGGCCCAGCAGAAGGGGCTGTCCATCGTCGCCAACGAGCGCTATGTGCGCACCGACACTTCCGTCACCGGCCAGGCGCTCAAGATCATCGGCGCCAAGCCGGATGCGGTCTTGATCGCCGGCTCGGGCACGCCGGCGGTGCTGCCGCAAAAGACCTTGCGCGAACGCGGCTACAACGGCAAGTATTTCCAGACCCATGGCGTGGCCAACAACGACTTCCTGCGGGTCGGCGGCAAGGACGTGGATGGCACCCTGCTGCCCTCCGGACCGATGCTGGTGACGGCGCAATTGCCGGACAGTCATCCGGTCAAGAAGTCGGCCAGCGAATACGTGGGCAAATATGAAGCGGCCTACGGCAAGGGCGCGGTGGCCACCTTCGGCGGCCATGCCTGGGACGCCGGGCTGCTGATCCAGTCGGCCGTGGCGGCGGCGCTGAAGAAAGGCGCCCAGCCCGGCACCCCGGCCTTCCGCGAAGCGGTGCGCGATGGCCTGGAAAG
>JAEVZY010000044.1 GCA_023392035.1 Pseudomonadota bacterium
CGGCGGCGGTGATGATGCCCAGCGTGCCCTCGGCGCCGATGAACAGGTCGCGCAAGTCATAGCCGGTATTGTCCTTGCGCAGGCCGCGCAAGCCGTCCCAGATCTCGCCCTCGGCGGTGACCACTTCCAGCCCCAGGCACAGCTCGCGCGCATTGCCATAGCGCAGTACGCCGGTGCCGCCGGCATTGGTGGAGAGATTGCCGCCCACGGTGCAACTGCCTTCCGAAGCCAGCGACAATGGATAGAGCCGATTGGCGGCAGCGGCCGCATCCTGCACGTTGGCCAGCACGCAGCCGGCTTCCACCGTGATGGTGTTGTTGATGCCATCCAGCGCGCGGATGCGGTTGAGGCGGGTGAGCGAAATCACCACCGCCTGGCCGCTGGCATCGGGCACACTGCCCAGCACCAGGCCGGTGTTGCCGCCCTGCGGCACGATGGGTACGCGGTATTGCGCGCACAGCTGCACCAGTTGCGCCACTTCCCGGGTGCTGGCGGGGCGCAGCACGGCCAGGGCGCTGCCGGTGAAGCGCTGGCGGTGGTCGGTCAGGTAGCCCGCCTTGTCGGCCTCGCTCACCAGCACCTGCGCCGCGCCGATCGCCTGGCGGCAGGCGGCCAGAAAATCTTGCTCGACGCTCATGCCTTACTCATTCACGGATTCGGAGGCTTTCTTGATCGCTTCCTGCGCCAGCTTGCGCGCGTTCTGCTTGAAGGGCCGCAGATAGAGCAGGGTGGAGAGGAAGAACACCAGCACCAGCAGGACTTCGGCGCCGGCCATCCAGCGCGACCAGCCGCTTTCGGTGCTGACCCGCACCACGCCTTCGGCCAGGTAGAGCAGGATCAGCATTGACGACCATTGCAGGGTATAGACATCGCGCTTGATGATGCCGCGCAAGGGGATCAGCAGCGGCACCACTTTCAGCACCAGCCAGGAACCGCCGGGCCGCAGCGGGGCCACCAGGGTTTCCCAGGCAATGCACAGGACGATCAGGGCCACCATGCTGATGCAGGCGGTCAGATAAAGCGAGTGATGCCAGTTCTTGTTCATGAGCGGTTCTGCGGTGAGCGGTCTTGCAGGCGGCTGGCGGTCTGCGCCAGGCGCTTGCCCAAAGCTTGCGCCAGGTTGCGGCTTTCGTCGGACAATTTTGGATCGCCTTTGACGCCGGACCAATGACTTGCGCCATACGGCGCGCCGCCGGTCGAGGTGCTCATCAATTCAGGTTCGGTATAGGGCAGGCCCAGGAGCAGCATGCCGTGATGCATCAGCGGCAGCATCATCGACAGCAGGGTGGTTTCCTGTCCGCCATGCAGGCTGCCGGTGGAGGTGAATACGCAAGCCGGCTTGCCCGCCAGCGCGCCGGACAACCAGAGCGAGGAGGTGCCGTCCCAGAAATATTTCATGGCGGCGGCCATGTTGCCGAAGCGCGTGGGCGAACCCAGGGCCAGGCCATCGCATTCGACCAGGTCGGACAGTTCGACATAGGGCGGGCCGCTGGTCGGAATTTCAGGCTCGGTGGCCTCGCTCACCGGCGACACGGCGGGCACGGTACGCAGGCGGGCATCGCAGCCGCTGACGCTTTCGACGCCCTGGGCGATTGCCTCGGCCAGGGCACGGGTGGCGCCATTGCGGGAATAGTAGAGAACGAGCAGGGTGAGATTGGCGCTGGACATGCCGTATTATAGGCCGCCCCTGTTCGAGGAAAAACATCCGCGCATGTCGTCCAACGCCCTGAGCGCCGTTCGCGGCCTGACCCTGACGCAATTGCGCGACCTGTTGCGCTTCGCCGCCCGTCGTCTGTCCGAAGAGCGCTTGCCGCAGGCCGCCGGCGGCCTGACTTTCACCACCGTGCTGGCGGTGGTGCCGGTGCTGACGATCGCCTTCGCCATCTTCACCACCTTTCCGCTGTTCGACACCTTTCGCAAGGCGCTGGAAGCGTACTTCTTCAAATCGCTGATGCCGCATGGCATAGCCAATACCATCCTTGGCTATCTCAACCTGTTCGCCAGCCAGGCCAAGCGGCTGTCGGCCATTGGCGGCGTGGCCCTGATGCTGACCGCGCTGGCCATGATCGCCATGGTGGATCGCACCTTCAACCAGATCTGGCGCGTCAAGCACGCGCGGCCTTTCGCCCAGCGCATCCTGATCTACTGGGCGATCCTGACCCTGGGGCCGCTGATGAGCGGCATTTCGCTGACCGCCTCCGCCTATCTGTTTGACGCCACCTCGGCCGCGGTGGGCGGCATGCCGTTTGCGGGCGGCGTGTTCTTCACCACTTTGTCGCTGGTGCTGGTCACGGCCATGTTCACCCTGTTGTACATGGTGGTGCCCAATCGCGCCATCAACCTGGGCGACGCCCTGGTGGGTGGCGTGTTCGCGGCGGTGGCTTTCGAGATTTCCAAGCGCGCCTTCGCGATTTTCGTGGCCAAGTTTCCGACCTATACCGTGGTGTATGGCGCGCTGGCGGCGGTGCCGATTTTCCTGCTGTGGATTTACGTTGGCTGGCTGATCGTGCTGATCGGCGCCGTGATTACCGCCGCGCTGCCGGTGGTGCGGCATGAACGCTGGTGGCATGTGGCTGCGCCCGGCAGCGCCTTCGTCGATGCGATGAGCGTGTTGTCGGTGCTGGTGCAGGCGCGCGCCAGCGCCGAGAGCGCGGCGGTGAACCTGGCGCAGCTGCGCGATCGCACCCGCCTGGGTTTTGATGAAGCCGAGAGCCTTCTGGAAAAGATGCTCGAAGCCGGCTGGGTCGGCCGCATCAAGGCCGACGAAGTGCGCCGGGTGAAGTGGGGCCGCAAGCCCGAAGACGGCCTGGACCGCTGGACCCTGCTGGCCAACCCGCAGCAATTGCGCCTGGCCGACGTGTATCGGCTGTTTGTCTTCGGTGCGGCCGAGAACGAGGCGCTGGCCAAGCAGGTGGAGGCGGCCGTGGAGCAGGGCCTGTCCGCCACGCTGCAGGAGTGGTTCAAGGCTGATGCTCAAGGTCCGATGACCAAGGCCTGATGCTCAGCGCCCGATGCCCACGTCTCAGGAAGGGCTGGCCATGAATCGCCGCAAGGCGTCCAGCACCTCATCCGGCGCCTCGGCCATCATCTGGTGCCCGCATTCCAGATTCACCAGCCCGCCCTGCGGAAAAGCGCTGCGCAGGGTGGCGGCGCGCTTGGGCGGCGTCATGCTGTCGCGCGTGCCCAGCACCAGCAGGGTGGGGCATTGCACTGCCGCGGCGGCCTGTTCGCCGCCGGCATAGCGGTCGCAGGCACTGAGGTCGATATGGAAAATGGCTTCGCTGCTGCCGGCGGCGACCCGTTGCATCAGCCGCTCCGACATGCCTTGCACCCAGAAGCCCGGTCCCGGCGCCGAGGGTTTGGGCGCCAGTGTCGAGTGCGACCAGACGTTGACCATGGTGATGGCGCGCGCAGTGTCGTTCAAGGCCGCGTCCAGCAAGCCCTGCGACACTTTCATGGGATAGGCCACGCCCAGCATCGCCAAGCGCAGCGCCCGTTGCGGCGCATGGCCGGCCATATCAAGGGCCACCAGCGCACCCATGCTGTGGCCGACCAGGTTTACTTGTTGTACCCCGCAGGCATCCAGCAGCGCCAGCATCCAGTCGCGCATGGCTTCCACACTCGTCAAGGCTTTGCCGCCGCTGCGTCCGTGCCCGGGCAGATCGGGCGCCAGCACCGCATAGCCGTGGTGCGCGAAGTAACGGCTTTGCAAACCCCACACCGAGTGATCGTTTTGCGCGCCATGGAGGAAGAGCATGACCGGCAGCGCAGGGTCGAAAGTCTTGCCGCCGGTGTAGCAGTAGGCGTCCTGGCCTTGCAGCTTCAGCTTCATCATGCCGCTCCCATTTTTGCCGCGCGCAGGCCGCGTTGCAGGTCTTCGATCAGATCGTCGGCGTCTTCCAAACCGATCGACAGGCGCATCGTGCCTTCGCTGATGCCGGCCGCGACCAGTTGTTCCGTTGGTACGCGGAAGTGGGTGGTGGAGGCGGGATGGATCACCAGCGACTTGGCGTCGCCGACATTGGCCAGGTGCGAAAACACCTTGAGCGCATCGACAAATCGCCGGCCGGCGGCACGGTCGCCGCGCAGGCTGAAGGAGAACACCGCGCCGCAGCCGCGCGGCAGCAGGCGTGCCGCCAGCGCATGATCGGGATGCCCGGGCAGCTCGGGATAGGACACCGATTCCACCTGCGCATGCTCGGCCAGGAATTGCACCACGCGGCGGGTGTTGGCCACATGCCGTTCCATGCGCAGCGAAAGGGTTTCCATGCCTTGCAAAATGGCGAAGGCATTGTGCGGACTCATCACCGCGCCGAAGTCGCGCAGGCCCTCGCGCCGGGCGCGCAGGGCAAAGGCGCCGACAGTGGATTCTTCGCTGAATACCATGCCGTGAAAGCCGTCATAGGGTTCGCACAGTTCGCCGAAACGGCCGCTGCGCTCGAAGGCTTTTTGCCAATCGAAGCGCCCGCCATCCACCAGCAAACCGCCCACCGCCGTGCCATGCCCGCACAGGAATTTGGTGGCCGAATGAAAAACCAGGTCCGCGCCCAGATCGAGCGGTTTCATCAGCCAGGGCGTGGTGAAGGTGGAATCCACCATCAAGGGCAGGTCGTTTTCATGCGCCAGTTCGGCCACGCGCGGGATGTCCAGCACGTCCAAGCCGGGATTGCCAAGCGTTTCGGCAAACAGCACTTTGGTCTGCGGACGGATGGCGGCACGCCAAGCATCGATATCGCGCGGATCGACAAAGGTGGTTTCCACCCCGAAGCGGCGCAGGGTATAGGCCAGCAGGTTTTGCGAACCGCCATACAGCGCGCGCGAAGCCACGATGTGCGAACCGGCTCCAGCGATGGTGGCCAGGCCCAGATGCAGGGCGGCCTGGCCGCTGGCCACCGCGATGCCGGCCACGCCGCCTTCCAGTGCCGCAATCCGTTCTTCCAGTACCGCCGTGGTCGGATTGGAAATGCGCGAATACACGTGGCCCGAGCGTTCCATGTTGAACAGGGACGCCGCATGGTCGGAATCGCGGAAAGTGTAGGAGGTGGTGAAATAGATCGGCGTGGCGCGTGCGCCGGTGACCGGATCCGGCGCCGAACCGGCGTGCAGGGCCAGGGTGTCGAAGCCGGGGTAGTGCGGGTCGCTCATGTCTTCCTCTCGGTATCTTCTTTTCGATTGCTCTTGTCAGTCGTCAATCTTCGCGCCAGCCTGCTTGCGGCTGGCTGGCTTTTTGCCGACGCTTAAGCTACATTGCAAATGCCAGAACAACAAGCGGGGAGACATTCCCAATGAAGGTTTCGGAAATCCTCAAGGTCAAGGGCGATATCCTTTATACCGTCACGCCGAATACCCCAATTCTCGAAGCGGTAACCACCATGGCCGAGCGTGACATCGGCTCGCTGGTGGTGATGGAAGGCGGCAAGCTGGTTGGCATGCTGACTTTCCGCGAAGTGATCGGCACTTTGCCGGCCAACGGCGGTTCGGTTGGCAGCGAGACGGTGCGCAAGCACATGCTGGCCAATCCCGCCACCATCACGCCGGATACCGACGTCAATGAAGTGCGGCGCCTGATGCTGGAGCAACACGCGCGCTATGTGCCGGTGGTGGAAGGCAATACCCTGATGGGGGTGATGTCCTTTTACGACGTGGCCAGGGCGGTGCTGGAAGCGCAAAGCTTCGAGAACAAGATGCTCAAAGCCTATATCCGCGATTGGCCGGCCGAAGGCGACGAATAGCGGGGAATGGCGTCGAATAGCGGCAAGTAGTACAGCCCGCGGCAGGCCGGGATGCGGAACCCGGTGTGAATGTGGTTTACTCAGCACCGTCTTCCACTGCACGCGCCCCTGCCATGAGCCAGCATTCCGGTTCTTCCCAATTCTCGCTTCTGAAGCAGCGCCGTTTCGCGCCCTTCTTCTGGACCCAGTTCCTGGGCGCGTTCAACGACAATCTGTTCAAGGTCAGCTTGATGGTGGTGCTGACCTATGAAGCCATCAGCTGGACCACGCTCAATACCGGGCTGCTCAACAACCTCATTCCCGGTCTATTCATTCTTCCTTTCGTGCTGTTCTCCGCCAGCGCCGGCCAATTGGCAGACAAGCTGGAAAAATCCTCGCTGGCGCGCACCGTCAAGTTGCTGGAAATCGGCATCATGCTGGTGGCCGGGGTGGGCTGGATGACCCACAACCTGTGGCTGCTGGTGGCGGCGGTGGTGGGCATGGGCCTGCATTCCACCTTGTTCGGTCCGGTCAAGTATGCCTATCTGCCGCAGCACCTGCGGCAGGATGAACTGATCGGCGGTAACGGCGTGGTGGAAATGGGCACCTTCGTCGGCATCCTGATGGGCGAAGTGCTGGGCGCGCTGCTGGTGCTGCAAAAGCCCTGGGGCATAGAACTGGTGGCGGGCGGCACGATTGCCATTGCCGCCGTCGGCTGGCTGGCCAGCCGCGCGATTCCACTGTCGCCGGCGGCGGCGCCGGACCTCGTCATCAACTGGAATCCGTTCACGGAAACCCTGCGCAATCTGCGCTTCACGCGCCAGAACCGGCCGGTGTTTTTGTCGGTGCTGGGTAATTCCTGGTTCTGGTTTTACGGCGCCATCATGCTGGCGCAGTTTCCCGTGTATGCGCGCGACTATCTGCGTGGTGACCACAGCGTGTTCGTGCTGCTGCTGACGGTTTTTTCGCTGGGGATCGGCCTCGGTTCGCTCTTGTGTGAGCGGCTGTCCGGACGCAAGGTGGAAATCGGCCTGGTGCCTTTCGGCTCGATCGGCCTGACCGTGTTCGGGCTCGACCTGTTCCTGGCCAGCCTGACCTACACCAATACCGCGCTGGTCGATTTCCGTGGCTTCGTGCAGCAGGCCGGCAGCCTGCGCATCCTGTTCGATTGCGTGATGATCGGCGTCTTCGGCGGCTTCTACATCGTGCCTCTGTTTGCCATGATCCAGACCCGCTGCGCGCCGGGACATATCTCGCGCACCATCGCCGGCATGAACATCATGAATGCGATCTTCATGGTGGCTTCCGCCGGCCTGGCGATGCTGATGCTGACCCTGGGTTTGTCGATTCCCGAGATTTTCCTCACTACCGCCATCCTGAATGCCGTGGTGGCTTTCTACATCTTCACCCTGGTGCCGGAATTCCTGATCCGCTTTTTGGCCTGGCTTTTGATTCACACCATCCACCGGGTGCAGACGGTGGACACCGAGCGCATTCCCGAATCCGGGCCGGCGGTGCTGGTCTGCAATCACGTGAGCTATGTGGATGCAATCGTCATCATGGCCGCCAGTCCGCGGCCGATACGCTTCGTGATGTATTACCGGATTTTCCGCATTCCGCTCTTGTCCTGGATTTTTCGCACCGCGCATGCGATACCGATTGCCACCGCCAAGGAAGACCCGGAAATCCTGGAGCGTGCCTTTGTTGAAATCGATCAGGCCCTGCATGAAGGCGAACTGGTCTGCATTTTTCCGGAAGGGCGGCTGACCTCGGATGGCGAGATCAGTGAATTCAAGAGCGGCGTGGCACGGATCGTGGCGCGCAACCCGGTGCCGGTGATTCCCATGGCCTTGCGCGGTTTGTGGGGCAGTTTTCTCACCCGCAGTCCGGGCAATCCCTTCGAGCGCTCGTTCCGGCGCGGCTTGCGCTCCAAGCTGGCGCTGATTGTCGGGGCGCCGCTCGCGGGTTCGCAGGTGACGCCCGAAATGCTGCAGGAGCGGGTATCGGAATTGCGGGGGAGTTGGCGCTAGGGTCGATGGGTCTGAGCGACTGGCAAATCGTGCCAGTCGGCCCGAGCAAATGGCCTTGGCCGAATTCAGTTGGACTGGCCCGGCTTGCGGATAGAGTAAGTCGGCTCCGTTGGGAAAACCGCAAACGCGACCGTATCTTGCGACCGCTCTTTATGGAGATCGCCCATCGTGGGCGTCAATCGGGATGCAATGCCTTTGGATTGAAGCAAATTTTGCTGCTGCTCGGAACAGGAGAACACCTTTCCGGACATGACGATATATGGCAACTCTTCGCTGGTGATCGACATGTCCTTCTTGATCAGTTCGCCCAGCACGCTGGCGGGTTCATTCCCGTTGAAATAGAAGGCCCAAGCCCTGTTGGGGCTTATGATCCGTGCGTCAAAACGCAAGCTGCGATCGTTGGCCCATTCCTTCCAATTCGTGGCGTCGAGTTCAATGCTGGATGCGGTGCGAGAAGTGCTGGAAGCGGGTTGCATGTCTATACCTCGGGATTCGGTTGAAGGGTGCTGCCCGAACGGGGCAGGCGCACTGCGTAACCGATTCCGGCGTTCTGGTTCCCCGCAAGACTTGGGCTCGCGTCGCCCGGGAAAGGGGCGCTGGCTGTTTCCGGCTGCGCCGGACTGCTAAAATCCAGACTTTCTTTCCCTTTCCCATCGCACCATGTCCGGCAATACCCTAGGCAAGCTGTTTTGCGTCACCACCTTTGGCGAATCCCACGGGCCGGCCATCGGGTGCATCGTCGATGGCTGCCCGCCCGGCATGGAATTGTCCGAGGCCGATATCCAGCCGCAGCTGGACTTGCGCCGTCCCGGCACTTCGCGCCATGTCACGCAGCGCCAGGAACCGGACAAGGTTGAAATCCTGTCCGGCGTCTACCAGGGCAAGACCACCGGCACCGCGATCGCACTGCTGATCCGCAATGAAGACCAGCGCAGCAAGGATTACAGCAATATCGAGCAGACTTTCCGTCCCGGCCATGCCGACTACACCTATTGGCACAAGTACGGCATCCGCGATCCGCGCGGCGGCGGACGTTCCTCGGCACGGCTGACGGCGCCGGCAGTGGCGGCGGCGGCGATTGCCCGCAAATGGCTGCATCAGCAATACGGCACCGAGTTCTACGGCTGCATGAGCCAGTTGGGCGCCATCGAGATTCCCTTCCAGTCTTACGAGCACGTGCACGCGAACCCGTTCTTCGCGGCCAATGCCGACATCATTCCCCAGCTCGAACAGTACATGGACGACTTGCGCAAGGAGGGCGACTCCATCGGCGCGCGTGTCGATGTGGTGGCCAAGAACGTGCCGGTCGGCCTGGGCGAACCGTTGTACGACAAACTCGATGCCGACATCGCCCACGCCATGATGGGCATCAATGCCGTCAAGGGCGTGGAAATCGGCGCCGGCTTCGACTGCATCGCGCAAAAGGGCAGCCAGCACGGCGATGAACTCACGCCCGAAGGGTTTGCCAGCAATCATGCCGGCGGCGTGCTGGGCGGTATCTCCACCGGCCAGGACATCACGGTTTCGCTGGCCATCAAACCCACTTCCAGCATCCGCCTGCCGCGCCGTTCCATCGACCTGGCCGGCCAGCCGCGCACGGTGGAAACCTTCGGTCGCCACGATCCCTGCGTCGGCATTCGCGCCACGCCGATCGCCGAAGCCATGCTGGCCCTGGTGCTGATGGATCACGCCTTGCGCCAACGGGCCCAGGGCGCCGATGTGAAGGTGGATACCCCGCGCCTGCGTTGAAGGCCACCCCCGTCGCCAAGGGCGCCTGGCCCGAGCAATCCGCCAGTTTCGGGCTGTTCTTCTTCGCCTACTACGGCTATGTCGGGGTGTTCTCGCCCTATGGCAGCCTGTACTTCGCCGGGCTGGGCATGTCGGTTGCGCAAATCGGCTTGCTGATGTCGCTGCTGCAAGTGATGCGCATCTTCGGCCCCAACCTGTGGGGCCATGTGGCCGACCATACCAGTCAACGGGTGCGCGTCCTGCGCGCCACCGCGCTGGGCGCGGTGCTGTGCTTTTGCGGCCTGTTCTTTGTCGAATCCTTTGTGCCGGTTTTCCTGGTGATGGTGGTGTTCAATCTCTTCACCAGCGCCCAGGGCCCCTTGTCGGAGGCGCTGATGCTGTCGCAGATGCGCGGCGACCTGACCCATTACGGCCGCCTGCGCCTGTGGGGCTCGGTCGGCTTCATCGTCAGCGTCACCCTGGCCGGCAAGCTGCTGGATATCTGGGGCGTGGCACTGGTGCCGTGGATTGCCCTGGCCCTGCTGGCGCTGCTGCTGGTGGCCAGCCTGGTCATACGCGAACCAATGGAGCATGCGCCCCCGCATCCGGCGCCGCCGCTGGCGGACTTGCTCAGGCGGCGCGAGGTGATCGCCTTTTTCCTGTCCACCTTCCTGATGATCGCCGCGCATGCCGCGGTGTATGTGTTTTATTCGCTGGCGCTTGAGAGAATCGGCTACAGCAAGACCGTGATCGGTCTAATGTGGTCTTTGGGCGTGCTGGCGGAAATCGCCTTCTTCTTCTGGCAGGCGCCGCTGTTTCGCCGCTTCGGGGTGGAAAAGCTGATGCTGGCTTCGCTCGTGGCCGGCGTGCTGCGCTTCCTGCTGATAGGCTTTTTGGCCGAGTCGCTGTTCTGGCTGCTGGTGGCGCAGCTGCTGCATGCGGCCACCTTCGGCGTGCATCATTCGGCCTCGGTGGCGACCCTGCAGCGCTGGTTTTCCGGGCCGCTGCAGGCGCGCGGCCAGGCGCTGTTCATCAGCATTTCCTACGGCCTGGGCGGCTCGCTGGGCGGTTTGCTGCTGAGTTTGTTCTGGGATACTTTCGGCGTGCAGGCAGTCTATCTGGTGGCGGCCCTGCTGTGCGCCGCCGGCACTGTGGCCGCCGCCTTGTCTTACACCTGGCAACGTACATGGAGCACCAGATGAAATTACAAACAGGGAAAACCTGGCTTCAAGTTTTGCTGCTGGCGGGCGCGTTGGCGCTGACCGCCGGCTGTGAATCGGTGAAAACCACGCAGGCCGGCGTGGTCGGCGTGGACCGGCCGCAGCGCATGGCGGTTTCTTCGCAGGAAATCGACCAGGCTGCCAAGCAGGAATACTCCAAGCTGATCGCCGAGGAAAGAAAGAAGGGCAATGTCGATCGCGACCCGGCCCAGGTGGCGCGGGTCAAGGCCGTTTCCACCCGCCTGATCCAGCAAGTCGGCGCCTTCCGTCCCGACGCCCGCAACTGGCAATGGGAAATGCATGTATTGAGTTCGAATGAAGTCAATGCCTGGTGCATGCCGGGCGGAAAAATCGCCGTCTACACCGGCATCATGGACAAGCTCAAACTCTCCGACGATGAACTGGCCGCGGTGCTGGGCCATGAAATGGCGCATGCCCTGCGCGAGCATTCGCGCGAACAGGCCTCCGAGCAGGCGGTCGCCAGCATGGGCATCCAGGTCGTTTCAGCGATTGCCGGGCTGGGCGACCTCGGCCAGACCAGCCTGAAATATGCCTACCAGGGCTTGCTCGGCCTGCCGCACTCGCGCCAGCATGAGACCGAAGCCGACCGCATCGGCGTCGAGCTGGCGGCACGCGCCGGCTACGATCCGCGTGCGGCCATCACGCTTTGGCAAAAGATGGACAAGCTGGCCGGCAGCAGCGGCACGCCGACTTTCCTCTCCACCCACCCCTCCAATGCCGATCGCCTGAAAGACCTGACCGAGTACTCATCCAAGGTGATGCCGCTCTACCAACAGGCGAAAAAATAGCCAAGAAAGCGTGGCGGACCAGTGCCGCCACATGCAGGGCTTGGCGATTCGATACGGCCCACTCGGGAATCGAGAGCAAATCGTGCCCATCGGTATGGCATAATCGAACGCTTTACCGCAGCGCCTGTTCGATTCCCGTCACATCATGGCCCGTACCCTTTACGACAAGTTGTGGGATGCCCACGTCGTCGACACCAGCGACGATGGCACGTCCATTCTCTACATCGACCGTCATCTTCTGCACGAAGTGACCAGCCCGCAGGCTTTCGAAGGCCTGAAGCTGGCGCATCGCAAGCCCTGGCGCAATGCCGCCAACCTGATGGTGGCCGACCACAATGTTCCCACCACCGACCGCGCGCACGGCATTGCCGATCCCATCTCGCGCCTGCAGGTCGAAACCCTGGACGAGAACGCGAAAGAATTCAGCCTGACCTATTTCGGCATGAACGACCGCCGCCAGGGCATCGTGCACGTGATCGGACCGGAGCAGGGCGCAACCCTGCCGGGCATGACGGTGGTGTGCGGCGATTCGCATACTTCCACCCACGGCGCTTTCGGCTGCCTGGCGCATGGCATCGGCACCTCCGAAGTCGAGCACGTGCTGGCCACGCAAACCCTGCTGCAAAAGAAATCCAAAGCCATGCTGGTGCAGGTGGATGGCGCTCTGCCCGCGGGCGTGACCGCCAAGGACATCGTGCTGGCCGTGATCGGCAAGATCGGCACCGCCGGCGGCACCGGCTATGCGATTGAATTTGCCGGCTCCACCATCCGCGCGCTGTCGATGGATGGTCGCATGACCATCTGCAACATGGCGATCGAAGCGGGCGCGCGCGCCGGCATGGTGGCGGTGGATGACACCACGGTCAATTACGTGAAGGGACGCCCTTACGCCCCGGTCGGCCCGCAATGGGATCTGGCGCTGGATTACTGGCGCACCCTGCATTCCGACGTCGGCGCCAAGTTCGACCTGGTGGTCACCCTGAACGCCGCCGAGATCAAGCCGCAAGTCACCTGGGGCACTTCGCCCGAGATGGTGGTGCCGGTGGATGGCCGTGTGCCCGATCCCGACAAAGAGAAAGATCCGGTCAAGCGCGACGCCATGGAAAAGGCGCTGGCCTACATGGGACTCAAGCCCAATGTTGCGATTGAAGACATTCGCATCGACAAGGTTTTCATCGGTTCCTGCACCAATTCGCGCATTGAAGACTTGCGCGCGGCGGCGGCGGTGGTGCGCGGCAAATTCCGCGCCTCCAACGTCAAGCTGGCGATGGTGGTGCCGGGTTCCGGCCTGGTCAAGGAACAGGCCGAGCGTGAAGGCCTGGACAAGATCTTCCGCGACGCCGGCTTCGAATGGCGCGAACCGGGTTGCTCGATGTGCCTGGCGATGAATGCCGACCGGCTGGAGCCGGGCGAGCGTTGCGCCTCCACTTCGAACCGCAATTTTGAAGGCAGGCAGGGGGCGGGCGGCCGCACCCATCTGGTCAGCCCGGCCATGGCGGCGGCAGCCGGCGTGGAAGGGCATTTCGTCGACGTACGCAGGGCGTAATCAAATCTGACCTGGCGCCGCAGAGCGCCGGCAGGGAGGACAACAACATGAAACACAAACTGATACTGGCCGTCGTCACGGCATGCATTTTCGTCACCGGTTGCAATACGTTCGAGGGCATGGGCCGCGATCTGGAAAAAGCCGGCGAGAAAGTGCAGAACATGAGCAAGAAGTAAGGCAGCAACAGAAGGCAGCAATACAAGGCAGCCATTGAAGGCAGCAATAGGACAACCGGCATGAACAAATTCACCGTGCTCGATGGCGTGGTGGCGCCGCTGGATCGCGCCAACGTCGATACCGATGCCATCATTCCCAAGCAATTCCTGAAGTCGATCAAGCGCTCCGGCTTCGGCCCCAACCTGTTCGACGAATGGCGCTATCTCGACCATGGCGAGCCGGGCATGGACAACAGCAAGCGTCCCCTGAATCCGGATTTCGTGCTGAACCAGCCGCGCTACCAGGGCGCTTCGATCCTGCTGGCGCGCAAGAATTTCGGCTGCGGTTCCTCGCGCGAGCACGCGCCCTGGGCGCTGGAGCAATACGGCTTTCGCGCCGTGATCGCGCCCAGCTTCGCCGATATCTTCTTCAACAACTGCTTCAAGAACGGCTTGCTGCCGGTGGTGCTGTCGGAAAGCCAGATCGACACGCTGTTCAATGAAGTCAAGGCTTTCCCCGGCTATCGCCTGATCGTCGACCTGGAAAACCAGATCGTCTCCAACAGCCAGAAGAGCGTGGTCTATCCGTTCGAAGTGGATGCCTTCCGCAAGTACTGCCTGCTGAACGGGCTGGACGATATCGGCCTCACGCTGCGCCAGGCCGACAAGATCCGCGCCTTCGAAGAACGCCATCTGCGCGCCCAGCCCTGGCTGGCCAACACCATCTGATTCACCAACAAGAACACGCATCATGAAGATTGCAATTCTGCCGGGCGACGGCATCGGTACCGAAATCATTGCCGAAGCAGTGAAGGTCTTGAACGCGCTGGATGAAAAGTTCGAGATGGAAAGTGCGCCGGTGGGCGGCGCCGGCTATGAAGCGCATGGACATCCCTTGCCGGAAGGCACGCTCAAGCTGGCCAAGGAAGCCGACGCCATCCTGTTCGGCGCGGTCGGCGACTGGAAGTACGACAAGCTGGAACGCGCGCTGCGCCCGGAGCAAGCCATTCTCGGCCTGCGCAAGAACCTGGGCCTGTTCGCCAACCTGCGTCCGGCCATCCTGTATCCGGAACTGGCGGGCGCTTCCACGCTCAAGCCGGAAGTGGTGTCCGGACTGGACATTTTGATCGTGCGTGAATTGACCGGCGACATCTATTTCGGCCAGCCGCGCGGGCTGCGCGAAGCGCCGGACGGTCCGTTCAAGGGCGCGCGCGAAGGTTTCGACACCATGCGCTACAGCGAGCCGGAAATCCGCCGCATTGCGCACGTGGCCTTCCAGACCGCGCAAAAGCGCAGCCGCCGCCTGACTTCTGTGGACAAGGCCAATGTGCTGGAGACCTTCCAGTTCTGGAAAGACATCGTCACCGACGTGGCGAAGGACTATCCGGATGTCGCGCTGGAGCATATGTATGTCGACAACGCTGCCATGCAACTGGTGCGCGCGCCGAAGAAGTTCGACGTGATTGTCACCGGCAACATGTTTGGCGACATCCTGTCGGACGCGGCCGCCATGCTGACCGGCTCGATCGGCATGCTGCCCTCGGCTTCGCTGGACGCCAACAACAAGGGCTTGTACGAGCCCTCGCATGGTTCGGCCCCCGACATTGCCGGCCGTGGCATCGCCAATCCGCTGGCCACGATTTTGTCGGCGGCCATGATGTTGCGCTATTCGCTGAACAAGGCGGAGCAGGCCGACCGCATCGAAGCGGCGGTCAAGAAAGTGCTGGCGCAAGGTTTGCGCACGGCCGATATTTATGAAGAAGGATGCACCCGCGTCAGCACCTCGGAAATGGGTGCGGCGGTGGTCAAGGCGCTGGCTGCCTGAGCCAGAGGTGAGAGTCGGGCTCGATGCAGCCCGCGGTTTTTTTGCAGGGAATGATGATGAAACTGGTTGGCTTGGTGGGTTGGCGCGGCATGGTGGGTTCGGTCCTGATGCAACGCATGCAGGAAGAGGGCGATTTCGCCCATATCGAACCGCTGTTTTTCTCCACTTCGAATGCCGGCGGCGCCGCGCCGAAGATGGCGAAGAATGAAACCAAACTGCAGGACGCAAACGACATCAAGGCGCTCTCGCGTTGCGACATCATCCTGACTTGCCAGGGCGGCGACTACACCTCCGAGATTTATCCCAAGCTGCGTTCCTCGGGCTGGAAGGGCCTCTGGATCGATGCCGCCTCCACCCTGCGCATGAAGGATGACGCCATCATCGTGCTCGATCCGGTCAATATGGACGTGATCAAGTCGGCGCTGGCGCGCGGCGTCAAGGATTTCATCGGCGGCAATTGCACCGTGTCCTGCATGCTGATGGGCCTGGGCGGCCTGTTCGC
>JAEVZY010000050.1 GCA_023392035.1 Pseudomonadota bacterium
ACGAACAGGCCCCACATGCCGTAGATAATGCTGGGCACGCCAGCCAGCAATTCGACCGCGGTGCCCATCGGCCGCCGCAGCCAGACCGGGCACACCTCGGTCAGGAACACGGCCACGCCGAAGCTGACCGGAAACGCGACGGCCAGCGCCACCAGCGAGGTGACCAGGGTGCCGACAATGGCGATCAGGCCGCCGTATTTGTCATTCACCGGGTCCCATTCGATGTCGGTGGCAAAGCCCAGGCCGAATTCGCGCCAGGCCGGCAGCGAGCCGATCACCAGCGATACCAGGATGCCGGCCAGCACCAGCAACACCGACAGCGCGAAGAACAGGGTGACCTTGTGGAAGACAAAGTCTTGCAAGCGCTGGTTGCGCATGGCGGACGCCATGGCGAGCTCGGCCTGCTGCTCGGCCTGCTGCTCGGCTTGCTGCTCGGCCTGCAGCTCAGCCTGCGAGGCGCTTTGCATCATCGGCATGCTTGCGCTTTGTGGATTCATGCTTGCCCTATAAGTGTGAAGGGCCGCTTGTGCGGCCTCTTGTTATTGAAGGCGGTTGCCGCTTATTGCCAGAGTGCCTTGCCGGCAGCGTCTTTCACTTGCGACTTCCACGCGTCCTGCACCACTTTCACCACCGGAGCGGGCATCGGCACGTATTCCAGTTCGGTCGCCATCTGGCCGCCGTTCTTGAAAGCCCAGTCGAAGAACTTCAGCACGGCCTGGCCTTTGGCGGAATCGGCTTGCGACTTGTGCATCAGGATGAAGGAAGCGCCCGTGATCGGCCAGCTTTGCTTGCCCGGCTCATTGGTCAGCACCACGGCGAAGCCAGGGGTCTTGGCCCATTCGGCATTGGCGGCAGCGGCCTTGAAGGAAGTATCGTCCGGCTGCACGAACTGGCCTTCCTTGTTCTGCAATTGAGCGTGCGGGATGTTGTTGCGCTTGGCATAGGCGTATTCCACATAGCCGATCGCGCCCTTGATACGCTGCACGTTGGCGGCCACGCCTTCATTGCCCTTGCCGCCCACGCCCACCGGCCATTTCACGGCGGTGCTGGCGCCGACCGCGCTCTTGAATTCCGGGCTGACCTTGGACAGGTAGTCGGTGAACAGGAAAGTGGTGCCCGAGCCGTCCGAACGGTGCACGACGGTGATGTCGGAAGCCGGCAGGTTCACGCCCTGGTTCAGGCTGGCGATTTCAGGGGCGTTCCACTTGGTGATCTTGCCGCCGTAGATGCCGGCCAGCACCTGGCCGGTCAGTTTCAGTTGGCCGGGCTTGATGTTGTCCAGGTTGATGACCGGGACCACGCCGCCCATCACGGCCGGGAATTGGGTCAGGCCTTCCTTTTCCAGCTCAGCTGCGTCCAGCGGCATGTCGGAGGCGCCGAAATCGACCGTCTTGGCCTTGATCTGCTTGATACCGCCACCCGAACCGATGGATTGATAATTCAAACCAATGCCGGTGCTCTTTTTGTAGGCTTCGGCCCACTTGGCATAGATCGGGTAGGGGAAGGTCGCGCCGGCGCCGGTGATGTCGGCGGCGACGGCGGAAAACGCGCCGGTCGCCAAGGTGAGTCCGGCTGCCGTCAGGATGATGTTTTTGAACTGCATTGAGGAGCTCCGTTGTGGTGTTGGCAGAGGTGTTGCAAACGAATAGCCGCAACTTTAGTGACGCAATATGACAAGCGTGTGACGGTTATGAACAAAGCATCGACATTCGGACGTCCCCCTGTTTCACGGAAATTTGAGCGCGTTTTTCGTCGATTTGAGTGGTCATAAACAGGTCATAGTCCTGCACTAGACTCCGGCGGCGCACAACCGTACGAGACTTCCGCAATGACAAAACCAGCCAAAACTGCCAAAGCCAAGGACGGCAAGAACCCGGCTGCCGGCAAGCTCACGCTGAATCGCGAGCTGTCGCAATTGCAATTCAATCGACGTGTGCTGGCCCAGGCTGAAGATGTTTCCGTGCCGCTGCTGGAGCGTCTGCGTTTTCTGTGCATCGTCGGCAGCAACCTGGACGAATTCTTTGAAGTGCGCATTGCCAGCCTGCTGGCGCAAGACCGCATGGACGGCCAGCGCATGAGTCCGGATGCCCTGCACGCCCTGCTGCACCAGGCTTCGACCGAATGCCACGCCATTGTCGAACGCCAATACCAGGTCCTGAACCAGGACATCCTGCCCAAGCTGGCGGCGCACGGCATTCACCTGTTGCGCAACCAGGACCGCAACCCGGCCCAGCGCGCCTGGGTGAAAAATTATTTCGAACAGGAAGTGCGGCCCTTGCTGACGCCGATCGGCCTCGATCCAGCGCACCCCTTTCCGCAAGTGGTCAACAAGAGCCTGAATTTCATTTTCGAGCTGTCCGGCAAGGACGCCTTCGGCCGCGGCACTTCGATTGCCATCCTGAAAGCGCCGCGCGTACTGCCGCGGGTGATCCGGCTGCCGGCGCATTTGTCGCCGGCGGGAAGCCAGTGCTTTTGCCTCTTGTCATCGGTGATTCATGCCCATGTGGACGATCTGTTCCCGGGGCGCGAAGTGAAGAGCTATTCGCAATTTCGCGTCACCCGCAACAGCGAGTTGTGGGTGGACGAGGAAGAAGTGAAGAACCTGCGCCAGGCCCTGCAAAGCGAATTGCAGAGCCGGCCCTTCGGCGTGGCGGTGCGGCTGGAAGTGGCGAAGAACTGTCCGCCGGCGCTCTCGCAATTCCTGCTGGACCAGTTCGGCATCGCGCGCGATCGTCTGTTCGAGGTGGATGGCCCGGTGAACATGGTGCGCCTGAACGAGCTGGTCGAGCTGACCTCGCAACCGGCGCTGCGCTTTCCCTCGTTCTCGCCGGGCTTTCCGCAAGGCCTGGGCGAAAGCGACATCTTTGCCCAGTTGCGCAAGGGGGACGTGCTGCTGCACCACCCCTACCAATCCTTCCAGCCGGTGCTGGACTTCCTGCGCGCCGCCGCTGCCGATCCGAATGTGGTCGCCATCAAGCAGACCATATATCGCACCGGCATCAATTCCGACTTGATGGAGTCGCTGATCGCCGCAGCCGTCAGCGGCAAGGAAGTGACGGTGGTGCTGGAATTGATGGCGCGCTTCGATGAAGAAGCCAATATCAACTGGGCCAACAAGCTGGAGCGGGTCGGCGCCCAGGTGGTATACGGCGTGGTGGGCCTGAAGACGCACGCCAAGATGATGCTGGTGGTGCGGCGCGAAGATGGCGAGCTGCGCCACTACGCCCATCTGGGCACCGGCAACTACCATCCCACCACCACCCGCTTCTATACCGATTTCGGCCTGATGACCGCCAATGCGCAACTGGCCTCGGATGTGAACGAAGTCTTCCTCCACCTCACCAGCCTGACTAGGCCCGGCAAGCTGCATCAGCTGTGGCTGGCGCCCTTCACGCTGCACAAGGAGCTGGTGCGCCACATCCGCCATGAAGCGTCGATTGCGCGGGCCGGCCGCCCGGCGCGCATCATCGCCAAGATGAATGCGCTGCTGGATGAATCGGTGATCCGCGCCCTGTACGCCGCTTCGCAGGATGGCGTGAAGATCGACCTCATCGTGCGCGGCGCCTGCGCCTTGCGCCCGGGCGTGCCGGGCATGTCGGAAAACATCAAGGTGCGCTCCATCGTCGGCCGCTTCCTGGAGCACTCGCGCATCTTCTTCTTCCGCAACGACGGCCAGGGCGACACTTACCTTTCCAGCGCCGACTGGATGGGCCGCAACCTGTTCCGGCGTATCGAAATTGCCTTTCCGGTGCTGGACAACAAGCTCAAGCGGCGCGTGCTGAATGAAGGCTTGCAGCCCTACCTCAAGGACAACCAGAACGCCTGGGAACTGGACGCCGACGGCAACTATCAGCGTAAACAGCCCAGTCGTCGCCAACTGGCTTTCTCGGCCCAGAACTGGCTGATGCAGAACCTGGGACAAACCGGCAGCAATGGCTCACAAGGATGAGGACAGGACATGGACCTGATTTTGTGGCGGCATGCCGAAGCGGAAGACGCCGCTCCCGGCCAGGACGACCTGGATCGTCAACTCACCGCGCGCGGCCGCTAGCAGGCCAAGCGCATGGCGCTCTGGCTGGACCAGGTCCTGCCGGAAAGCTGCAAGATCCTCGTCAGCCCGGCCAAACGGACGGTGCAAACCGCGCAGGCGCTCAACAGGAAATACCGGCTCAGTCCTGAAATCGCGCCCGACGCCGGCTGGGAAGCGCTGCTGCAGGCCTCGCACTGGCCCGAGAGCAAGAGCCCGGTGATGCTGGTGGGCCATCAGCCCGATCTGGGCAACCTGGTGGCGCGCCTGTTGGGCGTGGAGGCCGGCTCGCTCAGCGTGCGCAAGGGTTCGGTGTGGTGGCTCTCCACCCGCGAGGACGATGAGACCGGCTTGCTGCGCGCGGTGCTGAGTCCGGATCTGGCGCCGAAGTAGCAAGCTTCGACGCCAGGGCGCTCTGTTTACTGCAGCGCCGGTTCTCCACGCAGATAGTGGCGCGCATAGCGCCGCTCAAGCTTGGCCATGGGCAGGATCATGAACAGGTCGGCGGTGTGGAATTCGGTATCCCAGGCCGGCTCGCCGCCTACCCAGGCGCCGCTGCGCAGATAGCCCTTGATCAGCGGCGGCAACCAGGCTTCCTGGCTGGCGGCCTGCTCCGGCAGCGGGAAAGGCGTGCGCGCCTGAACCCGGAAGGATTGCGGCGCCAGGTGGCGCTGGCGCACCGACTCATACACTGCGCCGGCATTGTGGCCGCCATCGGCCAGGCTGATGCTGGCGCAGCCGATCAGGTATTGCGATTTTTCGCGTGCCATGAACGCCGCCAGGCCCGACCACAAGAGGCTGATGACAGCGCCGCCGCGATAGTCCGGATGCACGCAGGCGCGCCCGGCTTCGGCCATCACCGGCCGCAATTCGGACAGGCTGCCGAGATCGAATTCGGATTCGGAGTAGTAGCGGCCGAAGTTGCGCGCCGCGCGCGGGCTCAACAGCCGATAAGTGCCGACCACTTCACCGGAGTGATCGTCGCGCACCATGAGGTGTTCGCAAATTTCGTCGAACTGGTCGCAGTCCAGGCCGCGGTCGTTCGGGTTCAGCGGCAAGCCCAGGGCTTCAATGAAGACTCGGTGGCGCAGGCTTTGCACTTCGCGTATCTCGGACGCCGTGCGGGCCAGCGCCAGGCTCAGTCGGGGGAATTCCGCAGTGGCAGTCATCCTGCCGGTCAACAATTGCATCGCGCTTTCCAGGGTGGTTGTCGAACCCCTTCAGCCTAGGGCGCAATTGCTGCGCCCCGATGAACGAAATATTGCCGGCAGGTGAAATACCGCGCTCAGGCGCCCTGCTTTTCCTTGCGCGGGCGACCGGGCTTGAGCGGCGGCAGGCTGTCGATCCAGTTTTTCAGGCTGGCGTTGTCCAGGGTGCGGATCAGGGCCACGCCCACCCGCAGCAGCTCGCTTTTCTTGACCGCGTAGCCATTGGCCAGGCAAGCCTTTTTGACTTCGCCCAGCAAGGCGTATTCGGATTCCGGCATGGTGAAGCTGTCGCGCACCAGCTTTTGCTTCTTGGGTTTGGCCGGCTTGGCGCCGACTTCAGGCTTGGCGGCGGCATCCTTGGCCTTGGCCGGGGCTGCCGACTTCGAAGCCTTCGCCGGTTCTTGCATCACGGCTTTCGGATCGGCCTTGGCAGGGCTGGCCGCTTTGGGCGCCTTGGCCGGCGCCGACTTGCCATTGCCCGATTGGCCGTTGCCGGTCTTGCCATTGCCCGATTGGCCGTTGCCAGACTGGCCCTTGCCCGACGCGGCTTTTGCCGGCTTGGCGGCTGGCTTGGCGCTCGACTTCGCGGCCGGCTTGGCGTTCGATTTGGCGGCCGTCGCGGCCTTGGTATTGGCTGCCGATTTTGCTGCGCTTGCCATCGATCTTCTCCCTTTGCGAATTAAAAGTATAAATAATATATACGATTTTATAAGCAGCTCAAAGCGCGTCCCGCAGCGCCCCGCCTCAGGCCGGCTTCAAGGCAAAGCGAATGCCGACGTCTTCCCACTCGCTGCGCTCGCGCGCCAGCCACCACGACAAGGTCGGATGACGCTGCATCAGCGCGCCCGGAACTTCCAGTTCGGCGCGGCCGTTCATCTTCAGCTTGAACTGGCGGGCGGCCTCGGTTTCATGGGTATGCAGGAGCACGGCGGCCAGGCGCACGGCCAGAACGGCGCGCGCGAAGTCGGGATCGGCCAGGGCATCGCCCAGTTTGCGCAGGTTGCCCTTCTGTCCCAGCACCAGTTGCGCCAGCCGCTTCTGTTCACGGCCGGAGAAGCCTGGCATGTCGGCGTTTTCCAGCATGTAGGCGCCATGCTTGTGAAAGCCGGTGGGCGAGACGATGGCGCCGGCCTCGTGCAGCAGTCCGGCCCAGCTCACCAGGCGCGCCAGGTTGCCCTGGTGGCCGCCTTCGCCGTACAGGGTTTCGGCAGCGACGGCGGCTTGGCGGGCGCGCGCCAGGTCGACCCGGAAGCGCTGCGCGAATTCCTGCACCGCCTGCTCGCGCCGATCGGCGGCGCTGGTGCGCAGATGCAAATCCCAGATCAGGCCCATGCGCAAGCCGGCCTGCACCGGAATGATTTCGGCAATGCCCAGTTCCTGCATCAAGCCGATCAAAATGGCGATCCCGCCGCAGATGACATCGGCACGGTCCGGCTTCATGCCCACCAGCTGGATGCGGCTGACGTGACCGAAGCCGATCAGGCGCTCCTTCAGGGCTTGCATGTTCTGCGGGGTGATGCGGCCGTCGCCCAGGCCATTGCGCTGCAGGGCGTCGCCCACCGCGCGGATGGTGCCGGAAGACCCATAGGCCACTTCCCAGTTGCTGCTGTTGAAGACCAGTGCCATGTCTTCGAAGCGGCTGCGCGCGGAAAGGATGGCGGCATCGAAGCTGGCGGCATCGATCCGGCCTTCCGGGAAAAACAGCATGTTCTTGAGCACGGTGCCGATGGAAAACGATTCCACCCGGCGAATCTGCAGGCCGCGCCCCAGCACCAGCTCGGTGGAGCCGCCGCCGATATCGACCACCAGCCGCGTTTCATCCCGGCTGGCCGAATTGGCGGCCACGCCCAGATAGATCAGGCGGCCTTCCTCTTCGCCGGAAATCACTTCGACCGGATAACCGACGGCTTTCTCGGCCAGCGGCAGGAACTGGGCGGCGTTGCAGGCTATGCGCAAGGCATTGGTGCCCACCACCCGCACCGCCTCCAGCCGGTATTCCGCCAGCAGCTTGGCAAAACCCTGCAGCGAAGCCAGCGCGGTCTGCATTGCGGTGGTGGTGAGATTGTTGTTGCTGTCCAGGCCCGCGCCCAGGCGTACCGGGTCGCGCGCGCTGCGCACGACTTGTATGCCGTCGGCCCGCATTTCGGCCACGTGCAGTCGAAAACTGTTCGATCCAAGGTCTACCGCCGCAAACATGATGCTGTCCTCCTGATCGCGCCGATCTTCCCACAGCTTCGTGACCTGCGCATGACCAAAGCGCAATTGTCATGCGCAAGTCATGTGCGATTCATGAAGGCGCAGCATTGCCTGCCTAAGCTGCGCCGCATGTTCCACTCAGCGGCAGCCCCGCCACGCCAGGAATGAAACCACACGAAAACTTTCTGAGCCCGTTCCATGCTCCGCCCGGGATCAAGAAAAAGCGCGAGACCCTGCGCTACCGGAGCATGTGGATTTCGGACTTGCACCTGGGCACGCCCGGCTGCCAGGCCGCCAAGCTGCTCGAATTCCTGCGCGCCACCGACACCGAAACCCTGTACCTGGTGGGCGATATCGTCGACGGCTGGCAGCTCAAGCGCCGCTGGTTCTGGGACCAGCACCACAACAACATCGTGCAACTGATCCTGAAGAAGGCCAAGAAAGGCACGCGCGTGATCTTCGTGCCCGGCAACCACGATGAGGCGGTGCGCCAGTTCATCGATCACGACTTCGCCGGCATCCAGGTGCGCGACGAGCTGGTGCACACCACCGCCGACGGCCGGCGCCTCCTGGTGCTGCACGGCGACCGCTTCGATGGCGTGATCGCCTGCGCCAAATGGCTGGCCTATGTCGGCGACAGCCTGTACACCGTGGTACTCAAGTTCAACCAGCACCTGAACAACTGGCGCGCGCGGGTCGGCCTGCCCTACTGGTCGCTGTCGCAATACCTCAAGCTGAAGGTGAAGAACGCGGTGAGCTACATCACCTCTTTCGAAACCGCGCTGGCCGATGAAGCGCGCCGCCTGGGACTGGACGGCGTGGTCTGCGGCCACATCCACAAGGCCGAGATCCGCGAACTGGATGGCATCCTCTACTGCAACGACGGCGACTGGGTGGAAAGCCTGACCGCGCTGGTGGAAGAACCCACCGGCGCATTGCGCCTTGTTACCTGGCAGGACGCCATGCTGGAACTGGACCAGCGGCGCGCGCTGCTGACGCCGGGACTGGCACAACCGGTGCCGGCATGAGCGCGGTGCTGGCGCTGCCGCTGGCGGCGATCCAGCCGCGCGCCAAGCGCCGCATGGTGGTGCTGTCGGTCTCGGCCGGCAATGGCCATCTGCGCGCGGCCCAGGCCCTGTGCGCGGCAGCGCAGGACTGGCAAGACCTGGAAGTCCAGCACATCGACGTGCTGAGCCTGGCGCCCTTCCTGTTTCGCAAGCTGTATGCAGATCTGTACCTGAAGCTGGTGCAGTCGCTGCCCAGCGCCTGGTCTGCCCTGTATCGCCATACCGATCTGGCCTGTCCGGAATCGAGAACCAACCGCGTGCGCCGCCGCATCGAGCATGCCTGCACCCGCGCCCTGCGGCGCCGACTGGCGCAGCTGGCGCCGGACATCATCGTCTGCACCCATTTCCTGCCCGCCGAAATGCTGGGCCGGCTGCCGGAGCACAAGCGGCCGGCAGCGCCCCTGTATGTGCAAGTCACCGACTATGATTTGCACAGCATGTGGCTGCAGCCCAATGTCGCCGGCTATTTTGTCGCCAGCGAAGAACTGGCCTGGCAATTGCGCCAGCGCGGGGTGCCGGCGGCACGGGTGCATGTGAGCGGCATTCCGGTCATGCCGGGCTTTGTGCGGCCGCCGGCGCGCGCTGAAGCCAGGAAGGAACTGGGCTTGCCGGAAAAGCGTTTCGTGATCCTGCTGATGGGCGGCGGCCACGGCCATGGCGAGATGGCGCGCATTGCGCAGGAGCTGCTGAGCCTGCCGCAAGCGCCCGTGGTGCTGGCGGTGGCCGGCCGCAATGCGGCCAACCAGGCGGCATTGGAAGTGCTGGCGCGCGAGACTGCGCAACAACTGCGGGTGTTCGGCTTCACGGATCGAATTCCCGTGTTGATGCGCGCCGCCGATTTCGCGGTCTCCAAACCCGGCGGCCTGACCACTGCCGAATGCCTGGCCCTGGGCTTGCCGCTGATCGCGGTGGACAGCATCCCGGGCCAGGAAGAGCGCAATGCCGACTACCTGCTGGAACATGGCGCGGCCCTGAAAGCGGTGTCGGCCGCGCGCGTGCAATACCGGGCGCGCCAACTGCTGGACGATCCGGCGCGCCTGGCGCGCATGCGCGAGGCGGCGCGCGCGCTGGGCAAGCCGCAGGCGGCGGGCAGCGTGCTGCGCATTACGCTTGGCCTGCGCCCGGTGGCCGGCGACGACGCCAAGCCAGCACCGTCCTTCCTGCAGCGCCGCTTTCCCCTGCCCCATCCATGAAGCACGCCGCGCGCCGCGCCTGGCATCACCTGGCTCCCACCGTGTTGACGACCCTGGTGCTGGCTTATTTCTTCGCCTGGATCGAAATCCATATTGAAGGCAGCGCCGGCTGGGCCAGCGGCCTGCCGACCTGGCGCATCGAGCACCACTGGCTGCTGGACATCTTCTGGGGATCGCGGCCGATGACGGGTTACCACGCCTGGGTATTCCCCTTCATCTTCCTGTTCTTCCACTTCCCGCTGGCCTTCTTCCGGCGCTGGAGCTGGCGCCTGGAAATGCGCGCGCTGGCTTGCGTGGCGCTGTTCTGGCTGGTGGAAGACTTTCTCTGGTTCGTCTTGAATCCGGCCTGGGGCGTGGCGCGTTTCGCCCCCGAATTCATCCCCTGGCACAAGCACTGGATTGCCTTCGCGCCGCTGGAGTACTGGCTGTTTGCGCCAGCCAGCGTCTGGCTGCTGTGGCGCTCGCTGCCTCAGTCGTGCGCGCGGCGCGCAGCGCGCAAGGGATTGCCGACTTCAAGCAAATAGCGTTCGCCCATCAGCGCTTGCCCTTGATCGCTTTCGTCCTGCCCTGTTTTTCCTCCGGCGTAACGAAGCCGATTGGTCGCTTCGGAGTCACGGGCGGACTCATCAATTGCCGGATCGTCGTAATCAGTCCTGCAATGGCCTGATCATGCGACTGCAGCTTCTGTTCGATATTGCGCTCCAGGTCGTCGAGGCGATGCGCCAGCTCCTTGTTCGAGGCCAGCACTTCACGCAATTGCACGAAGGCGCGCACGACAAACACCGACACTTCGACCGCGCGGGGGGAATTCAGCACGGTCGCCGCCATGATCGCGCCATGCTCGGTAAAAGCCAGCGGGAGCTTGCGGCGTCCGCCCCAACTTGATGTCGCAAAATGCGACATCAAGTTGGCGGCTTCATCAGCATTGACCTCAAAGATGAAATCTGGCGGAAAGCGATCCCGGTTGCGCCGCACCTGCTCATTCAGGCGGCGCGTTTGGACGCCATAGAGCTCGGCCAGATCGGCGTCGATCATGACCTTCTGCCCGCGCAGGACCAGAATCCTGGAGGCGATGACTTCGATCGGCTGGATTTGGGTGCTCGGTTTGAGATTGGGCATGGAAGAGCGCTCACAATAGCTTGTGTGAACTCTATCGCTTGGCGGAGCGCTTGCCTACAACTCGTTCCATTTGGGCCTTCTTCACAGGCCATCGATCACCCGGATCAGCGATTATTGTTCGGTATCGGGCATGCCGTTCACCTGCTGGTGGAGAGTAGCTCAGGATTTTGAATCTTTAGTTCGAAGACCGACATGCGCCCGACCGGTTCATTCGGGTGGTTTTCTAATCCGGCCGCGCGCCCCTGTCGCGAAACGGATTGCCCACCTGACTCAGATAGCGCTCACCCATCAGCGCCGCAGCGTGCTCGTTCAAGTGATTGCTGTCCTTGTACAGCGCCAGGTTGCCGCTGGAGGTGGGACATTCGTGCGCGTCGCACAGCACGCTGATGGGATCGAGGATGATGGTTCCGGCGATTTTTTCCGCGACGCGCCGGATCGCCGCGACGGTAGCCTGCTGTTCGCGCTCCACCTTCTCGCGCGGGATGCTGCAATTGGTGTCGGCGGCAATCCAGCCGCGCTTGCGGTACAGCACGCAGTGCGACAGGTCCGGTTCATGCGCCGGGTTGTCCTGCATGATGACCGGGGTGGCGCCGGCCTGGCGGATGGCTTGCACCGCGTGCAGCATCTGCTGCTCGAAATGCGGGTTCTCTTCCGACGCCCAGGCTCCGGCCAGCACCACGTAGCGATAGCTGCCGGCCATGGCCAGCAAGTCGGCATTGTGTTGCGGGCAGACCGGCGAGATATACGGATTGCCCACCGTTCCGGGCTGGTTGGGCAAGTAGATGGGGAAGCACACGCCCTGCACGTTGTACACCGCCTTCAGGTCGGCATCGCGCGCCAGCACTTCCACGAAGGGCTTGAAGTGATCGGCATGCGAATCGCCGACCAGCAGCAGTTGCGCGTGGCCGGGCCGGTCGGCGCCGAAGCTGCACTTTTGATCGAGCCAGGCTTCGTCGAACTTGCGATAGTTCTCGGCCTTGACCGAGCAATCCTGGGACAGATCGCGCTTGAATGAGTAACTGGCGATCATCGCGCGCAAGTCAGCCGGGAAGCGCTGCGGCGCGCCTTGGGTGATATAGGACCAGGCGCCCATGGCCAGGAAGGCCGCGGCCGGCAAGGCGTAATAGCGGATCGCCAACGCCTTGAAGCCCAGCTTGCGATTGCGGCGTATCGGTTGTTCCACCCACAGCCAAGTCAGCCAGGCCAACAGAAAAGCCAGGGCCACGGCGGCCAGGGCCACACTGAGGCTCAATTGCACCTGGCGATAGCGCAGGAAGGCAAAGATCGGCCAGTGCCACAAGTAGAGCGAGTAGGAAATCAAGCCGATGCCGACCATGGGCCGGGACGACAGCACCACGCTGAACCAATGCCGCTGGCTGCCGGCAAACAGCAGCAGCGCCGTGCCCAGGCAAGGCAGCAGCGAACGCCAGCCGGGAAAGGGCAGGAATTTGTTGAGCAGGACAAAGGACGACAGCACCATCGCCAGCCCCAGCACCGCCAGCAGATTGGCCAGCCAGGCCGGCATGCTGCGCACATGGCGGCTGGCGTAGAAGGTCAAGGCGCCGATCAGCAACTCATGGCCGCGCGAGCTCAGCAAAAAATAGGACGCCACCTTGCCGGTCTGCAGTTCCGACCAGGCGACGATCAGCACCGCCATCAACATCAGCAGCGGCAGCAGCCAGCGGCGGGCATAGCGATAAAGAACGATCAGCAACAGCGGAAAAATGAAATAGAACTGCTCTTCCACCGACAGCGACCAGGTATGCAGCAGCGGAAATTCCTCGGTGCGTTGGCCGAAGTAACCCCAGCTCAGGAGCGAAAAGAAGATGTTGGCCGCAAAGCCCCAGGAGGCCGCCAGCGACGTGGTGTAGTACAGGTAGTCGTAGGGAATCAGGAGCCAGGAGGCAAACGCCAGGGTGCAGACCGACACCAGCAGATAGGCCGGCAGCAGGCGCTTGATGCGGCGCGTATAGAAATTGCCGAAGCTGAAGTCGCCCAGCTCGACATGGCGGGCGATCAATCCGGTGATGAGATAGCCGGAGATGACGAAGAACACATCCACCCCGACGAAGCCGCCCGGCAGCCAGGCGGCGCCGGCATGAAAGGCGATCACCGCCAGCACCGCGATGGCGCGCAAGCCGTCGATGTCGGGGCGGTATTGGTGATGGGCGGAGGGCGCGGCGGTCTGCATCGGCTCGGTATGCCTGACGTGTCGAGCAGGCAT